>JASJDH010000092.1 GCA_030065175.1 Leptolyngbyaceae cyanobacterium MO_188.B28
AGCACCGGAATATCTCGATATATGTCAATTGAGTGTTCTGGGAGCAGCACATCGCTGGGCGCCACCCAGGTTGTGCTGGTCGCGAGGTCATCGGGATTGACGTATTGCCAATCCTCCGCCCGCGGCAGCAGCAAGCTGGCAGCAATGGCCACAACGGCTGCCGCCGCTGCGATGCCAAATGCTGCTTTTCGACGTCGCCCGAGCCTGGCGGCCTGCACTTCTGCCGCGGCGAACGTGTCAGCGAACGCGGGCACCCGACCCGCCTCGTGCTGCGCTTGCTCCGCCTGCAGTACCTGGCGGATCTTGGTGTGGCGCATGATGGACAACATAATTACTCACGCTTCCCAAAAGATTCTCCGTTGCCCTGCGATGACCTCGTCGACCCATAATAATTAAGTCTGCATCCCAATCATGGGCTGCTTTGCAGATTTGTAGCCCCGGCCGTCCAAAACGTTCATCAATCATTGCAGGGATCCCTGAATCTGTTGCTTGTTGAAAATAATGCTGCACCTGTTCCCGGCCCTGTGCAATTTCCTGTCGAAGGCTTTCTTGCATGCTGTAGGAAAAATTCAATAGGGGCTTAGTGTACAGATCAGTATAAGGAACTGATTCACTTTCACTAAAGCAATGAGAAATTACAAGCATTGCTTTGAGCCGCTGAGCCAGTTCTAGAGCATCGTTAAAAACGATTGACGCCTGCATTGATTGATCAACGGCAACCAGGACACACTCGAAGCCCATGATCTTTTCCTATTGCTATGTTGTTTCTACAAAATAAACATCATTTCTGTAGATTAGCTACAGTCTCGAGACTTAAATCTAACCGCTACTTTGCAAGCGATTTAAAGCGCTTGCGATAGCTAAATCTCAGAGAAATAAAGTTAGTTCGTCAACTGAATCAATGAAGAACGCAAACTGTAGCTATACCAGACAACTCAAGCTTTTAAAGTCTCCCTTGGCGAGTAGGCTCTAAAGCTTTGTTTAAAGGCAGTAAGTATATACTTAATTGTGACATACTAGTAAACAGACTTGCAAATTTGGTATCCTTTAGAATCTTAAAGTTTTAATTCTGACCGATGTAATAAACCTAAGGGTTGTTCTGAGAATACAGCTCTTTAGGACGCCTCAATTAATTGCCTTATTGAGAGTTGTAAGGGATTATAGACCATTGAAAATGGCTTTCTATTCTCAATAAAGCTTGAATTATTCGAGGCGCCTATTTGAGATTCTATTGAACATCAGAGGTAAGGGAAGCGAAACCCAAGGGATGTTGTTCTATGCGAGTTACTGCTAGGCATAGAAGGGATTCTTTAGGGATAGAAACTATGCTGGAATGCCAGACCCAAATCTGACTAACAGTTCTGTTTTGGCGCCCGAGCTACCTAATGAATCCATCCAGCTCTGGCGTCACTGTATGTAGTTCCCCTTAGGTTGAGTCGGCGTCGGAGGGCGAAGCTTAGACAAGCAATGATTTTGGTCAATCTCTAAGATTGACAGTACCATGAAGCCCCTTTCTATTCACCCTCGTTGGGATTTAATTTTCACCCCCAAAGGCTTCGCGATTCTGAATGCCTGTTTGATTGGACTCGCTGCCGAACTCGCTGCCGTGGCCTTGAAACAAGGGGTAGACTGGCTGCGGTTTTGGCGAGTTCAGCTAGCGCTGCATTTCTCACCTTGGTTGTGGCTACCCATCCTTGGATTAGTGGGTGGAGGTCTAGCTGGATGGCTAATTAATCAATTTGCTCCGGAAGCAGTCGGTAGTGGCGTTCCCCATTTCAAGGCGGTTCTAGCTGGCTTTCCGATTCGTCTAGATGGACGGGTTGCGCTCACCAAGTTAGTCAGTAACATGGTTACGCTGGGTTCCGGGATCACCCTAGGGCGACAAGGTCCAACGGTTCACATTGGAGCCGCCTTGGCCGCCCAACTCAGTCGCTGGGCGCCGACAACGCCCGATTACCGACGACAAATGATTGCAGCAGGGGCCGCCGCCAGATTAGCGGCTGGATTCAATTAACCGTACCAATAGAGGGAGTTGTTACTCAAACGGACCTGACTCGATTGTTTAGGTTGCCCAGTGACCCCGAGACTCCTCCTTTTACGGGGGAAACCCCTTTACGGGAATTTATGACGCCCCAGCTGAACACAATCAGTCCTGAGAACAACTTGGGCGAAGTGATTGATTTATTCAACAAATACAACTTGAGCCGGTTACCCGTCGTCGAGGAGGGTAAGTTGGTGGGGATCATTACCATCAATGATATTATTCGGTCTGAGACCGATCTCTTGAGCGGTCGAACGCCTAAACCTGCATCCCCCCCTTGAGTTTAAGGTTCACCGAACTAGCTCCTAAAACAGCGCCTCCAGTTTCCTTCGAAAGTCTACCGCTTGATTGTTGAGAATAACGCAAAGGCTTAGTTCTGCGTCAGTGAACCCTGCATTTTCCTGAAGAGGACTTTTGTTGTGCGGGGCAGGGGCTATTTTGAGGAGGCGTACGAGGAAATAGATAAGCGATCGCACTCGCTCCTCCCATCACCAATAGACTGACGAACAAAACACCCATGTAAATTGGTGAAATGAAAAACATCGTAACCTCCATTTGGAAAACTCATGGGGACTATTTTGTTGAAAGTTGATCGCCATCCCGACATTAAAGAAAATTGATAGGTTATTGCCCCAGATGTATCGGCCTGAACCGCACTTTCACTGTATGGAAAGGTGCTGAATAAATCCCGTAGAGATGCTGCAACAACCATCTCTACGGGAGGACTTGTATTGGTGTACATTTAACGTATTGACTGTATCAGGCGGATGTTTCAAACCTATGACCGCCTTGTGTCAAAAAAACTTTTGACGAGCTGCACGACGCCGAGATCAGCAAGAAGGCTGGCGGTAGGTGTTCTGCGCCCACATAACTGACAAACAGGGAGTTGCCAATCGTCATGCCCAACACACTGTAGATGAGTACAGTCACGGCCAATAACAGTAGCTGGGTTAGTCGATTTGGCGCAATCTGCATCCACTGAGGTCTGACAAGTTGCACGGATGATTTCGGTTTATAACGCTTAGCTTGTAAATTAGTCTGGGCAAGCGAGGCCGCTTATGAAGAATGCGGAGCAGAGCAAGTGCTCGCTTCCTCCTTGGGAGATAGTTTGTCAGGTTCAGCTGCATTTATACAACTAGATAAGCTGGCTGGTGTCTGCACAAACGGGGTTAGCATCGCCGCCGCCAACAAGAAAAAGCCCCCCAGCACCACTGCTGTCAAGCGATTGTCGTGTAACAGATGCTTCATTATCCAACCAAAGCCCAACGATACCCCAATCTCAGGTAAAACAATAAAGAAGTTGAAAATGCCCTGATAGATGCCACGCTGTTGGGTTGGAATCGCATGGGTCAAAATTGCATAGGGTATTGACTGCGCACTGGCCCAGGCAATGCCAAACCCCACCATCGACAGCAGTAGCAGCGATGACTGGTGAATCAGCGGTAGCAGAATTAGGCTGGCCCCGCCGCAGGTCAAACAGATGCTATGAACAATTTTACGGCTGGTGCGATGGGCCAGCGTCGGCAGCCAGAACGAGACCCCGACGCAGACTGCATTGAATACCGCGAAACAGACCCCGGCCCATTCGACGCCTTCGTTATAGAGTGCGGAATCGAGATCCGCCGCCCCAAAAATATTGCGAGCCACTGCTGGCGGAAAGTAGAGGAAAAAGCAAAAAACGCCCAGCCAAGTAAAGCTCTGCACCCAGGCAAGCTGTTGCATCGTGGGCGGCATGTGACGCACTGCCCGCCAGGTTTCTCGCAGGCTATTCAGGAGTCCGCCTCGTTCTTCTTGAAGTTGCTCAAATTGGTCGAGGTTTTTAGGGGGGCGTTCGGACGTAGTGATAATGGTCCATAGAATAGTGCTGAGAAATAGCGCGGCGCCAAAGTAAAACGATAGCTCCACCGTTAGCGGAATGCGGCGAACACTACTGGTGGCGGGATCAACTGCGAATAGGTGATTGAGCAGCCAAGGCATAGCAGAGGCCGCGATCGCCCCTATTCCCACCATCACACTCTGCATCGCAAACCCTTGCGTTCGCTGCTCCTTAGGCAGCAGGTCGCCCACAAAAGCTCGAAATGGCGTCATACTGACGTTAGCGCTCGTATCTAAAATCCACAGTAGCCCAGCGGCCATCCACAGCGTCGAGCAGCTCGGCATTAGCACCAACGCCGCTGACGCTAGCAGGGCTCCAACCAGCAAATAGGGTCTTCTACGTCCTAGCGGCCCCCAGGTATAGTCGCTCAAATTACCGACAATTGGCTGCACGACCAGTCCCGTCAGCGGCGCCGCCAGCCAAAGAATAGGAATGTCATGGGCGCTAGCTCCCAGGTGCTCAAAAATGGAACTCATGTTGGCCATCTGCAAGCCCCAACCAAACTGAATGCCTAGAAAACCCACATTCATATTCCACAGCTGCAAAAAGCCGAATGCTGGCTGGGGTGCGTTTTCAACAGCCGTTCCCATTTGAGGGGATTTGGTCAAGGTATCTGAATTGATCATGGGCTTTTGCCCTTAGGGACGGTTCTTAAGTAAGTTTGATTACGACGGGATGAGCGTTTCAGGAGATATGGCGGGAACTAAAGTATGTTCGGCTGTAAAAAATGAATTCTGAGAAACAATTTACCAGGATACGAGCGCCTCTTCCTAGGAGGGAGTTGGGTTAACGGGATGCTTCAGATTAACCCACCCCTACCGCCTCCTAAGAAGGGGACCAGACAAGAGTTTAGTGGTAATCTCACCTGGAAATCACCCTAGACTAAAGCAAGCCCCTTCTCTTCCGACTGTTGCTTGAGGTCAACTGAGCGCGCCTGAGCTTCTTGGCACACATGATTGGCCCACTGCTTCACGTCGTAGCGACACATGGCTTGATACATGGGTTCCATGCGGGCTTTCTGTTCTGCTCTAGGCATGGCCAGGGCCTGGTCAATCGCAGCGTCCATACTATGTTGGGAGTAAGGATTCGTTAACACCGCCCCCGGCAGCTCCACGGACGCCCCGGCAAATTCGGATAGCACTAATGCCCCATCCTGTCCCCCGTGGGCGATCACATACTCTTTTGCAACCAAGTTAAGGCCATCTCTCAAGGGCGTAATCCAGGCGATGTCCGCTGCTTTCATGTAAGCGATTAGCGTTTCGTAGGGGATCGGTTCCGTGGAGAACTTAATGGGAGTCCAACTGAGACGAGCAAACCGACCATTAATGCGGCCTACCATCTGTTCAATCTCTCGCTGGACAGTGCGGTAAACCCGCATTCCCGCAGCCGACTTGACAGTTATGGCCATCAAGTTAATTTTTCCGCGTAAGTCGGGACGCCGGTCTAGCAAGCGTTCAAAGGCTAGTAACATCTTGCAATTTCCCTTGGTGTAGTCTACGCGGCTAGCGGAGATAATGAAGGTGTTATCCCCTATTTGCTCGCGAATCGCCTGGATTGATTGTTGGGCGGCTGGCTGCTCTAAAATACTGTGAATCAGCTTTGGATTGGCGCCCACCGGGAAAGCATCGACATTGATAAGACGATCGCCATATTTGAGCTGAGTCGTAATCTCAGGCTCCGCCAAAGCAGCGCCGCTGGGCGTAAAGGCAGTACTCACGGGGGTGCGCCGAAGCACCGCTACCGGACGCAGACTGCGGGCCGCATGCACGAAGTTCTCGGCATATCGGGGAATGTGGAAACCACACAGATCACAGCATAGTAAACTCTCAATAATCTCTTCCCGCCAAGGCAGAATATTGAATGTATCTGGAGAGGGAAAAGGGGTGTGGTGGAAGAAGGCAATCCGCACATGCGGCATCTTTTGGCGAATGTAGTAGGGAGCCATCCACAGGTTGTAATCATGAATCCAAATCAAGGCGTCTTCTGCCGCTTTTGTGCAGGCCGCTTCTGCGAATAACCGATTAATGTGCTTGAAATTTTCCCAATTTGCAGAGTCTGATGTGTGTTTCTCAGGAAAGGTATGAAGGATAGGCCAAAACGCTTCCTTGGATGTAATGTGGTAAAAGTCTCTAACTTGCTCAGCAGAAAGCGGGATGCGATGAACCACGCAGTTTACTCCAGCGCCTTCATAGGTCATATCTGCTTGAAAATTAGCCTTTTCTCGCCCAGAGATTTTTTTCCAAGCAATCCAAGTGCTGGCCTCGGCACTTGAGAAAAAGCTTTTTAGGGTGGGGAGAATGCCATTTGGACTTTTCTTTTCCCGATACACTCGCCTGCCGTTCTCAACGACTTCGTCGTAGGGTTCTCGGTGGTAAAGGATGACCAGAGAAGATTTAGATGGGTTGTTGCTCATTTATTTTACTGACAACATCAAAAAACAGTCGCGAAATTCCTGGACAAGAGCTTGACTGGAGGGATTAAAAGCCTATTTAATCCAAGCCTGCTCGTCCGCCTGCCGCTAATCGGTTAGCAACTCTCCTAACTCGTCAATTTCAATCCCTAACTCTGCACAGGCTGCGTGAAGAGTTTCTGTGAACTGGTCAACATCTTCTCCATACCCACATAGTCGAGCGACTGTGGCGCGGCCAGAAGCCGCATTAGCCTTGGCGCAACTAATGAGAATGATGCCGCTAAGCGGTACATTAAGGGTTATGGGAGTCGTCATTATGTTTCCTTTAACTACCAATCGCCCTAAGGTAACAGGCAGATGTTGCAAACCTATGACTGACTTGTGTCAAATGAACTTTTTGTTCCACTGACCCGCTGGCTAAGCCATGGGCAGCGAGAAACGAAACGTGCTTCCCTGCCCCAGTTGACTTTCCACTTCAATTTGTCCGCCTTGCAGTTCAACTAATCGACGGGCGATCGCCAATCCAATGCCGGTTCCCCCCGAAACATGGGAGCGCGATCTCCCGGAGCGCCAAAAACGCTCAAAAACATGGGGCAGATCTTCGGGGGCAATGCCAGTACCTGTGTCGATCACAGCCACCCAGACCTGCCCCGGTTCGCTCCAGGCGCGCATCGTAATCTGCCCCTGGTTGGTATAACGCAGGGCGTTCCCTAGCCTGCATTATTCATGAGTCCTGACGAGAGAGTGAGAATTAGCCCAAAATGAACTCGGCAATGAACAGATGTCGGGTTAAGGTGGGCTTAAATGTCCAGAAATGTCTTCAAATATGCCATTTCAATCGCTGAAACGGCCAAATAGACACACCCATCCTATGAGCACTCAGAAATCAGGCTAATTTGAGAGAGTTTGGCTCACTTAAGCGTTGAGTAATCTGTTGGATTTCAGCGGCAAAGGGACAAAATGCAGCTAACTCGACCAACACTCGTCGCACCGATACCTTCACCCGTGCGGCAGTTTTAATCAGCGTCGAGCGCAATCGCTCAACCTGCGCCTCGGCGAAGCAGGTGCCCGCAGCCGCTTGCCTGAGCCCCAGCATTAACACATAAGCGGCTTGGGCCAACAGTAAGCGGAATTGATTGGCGACAAAGTTGCTGCAACTGAGTCGGTCCGCCTGAATGCCCAACTTGAGTTCCTTGATGCGATGTTCGCTATCGGCGCCCCGTTGAACATAAAAGGTGTCATAGAGTTCCTGAGGCGGGAGGTCTAGATTCGTGATGACAAACCGAGGATTGGGGCCCTTCTCTAACCATTCCGCCTTCATCACTAATCGTCGAGGCTCCTCCCAACTGCCTGCGGCATAGTAAACGTCATCAAACAACCGCGCCTTTTCTCCACTCAGAGCGGCGACTACACGCGCCTGGTCGAGTAAGAAGTCAATTTTGCGCTTGAGCACGGCATTACTCGAAAACCCGATGGCGTAGCCTACTTTAGAGCGTTCACACACCCGTAGGATTTCAGGTAAGGAAAACCCGGCGTCAGCCCGTAAAACAATCTCTACGCCTGGCCAAGCTCGCTTCAGTCGCCAGAATAGCCAGCGTAAAATACCCGCTACGCCTTTGCCTGCATGACTATTCCCCGCCCGTAACTGCAACACCAACGGAAACCCGCTCTCCGCCTCATTGATCAGCACGGGGAAATAGATGGCGTGTCTGTAATACCCATTGAAAAAACTCAATTGCTGCTGGCCATGGGTGGGCGCATCCCAGCCATCAATATCCAACACAATTTTCTTGGGAGGTTCTTGATATCGAGCAATGAAGCGCTCTATGAACGCCCGACGGATAGCCGCCACTTCCGATTTGCTCAGGTGATTCTCCAACCGGCTAATCGTCGGCTGGCTGGCGAGTAAGTCTTCTCCCGCCTTAGGTAATCGCCCACAGACAATTTTGTAAATCGGGTCGTGACGCAACTGATTACTGTCATTGGCGTCTTCATAGCCCCCGATCAACTGATAGACGCGTTGACTGACCAATTGGGACAGACTGTGGATCGTTTTATCCGGGGCTCGCCAATCGTCAATACAATCGGCGATGGCTTGACAGACTTGCAGCCGTTCTTCAACTTGTCGGGCCAACAATATTCCAGCGTCCGAACTCAGTTCGAGATCCGAAAATTTAACCACCAGCGGTCGATTTTGATAAAAATCGAAATCTAATTCAGTTTCACACCCTGTCATGGCGCAATTGAGACGATTAATCTTTGTAAGAGCCTGATTCTAAAGCATTTCAGGCTCTTTTTCCTATAATTTCTTTATCTCTTATGCCTAATGCAGGCTAGTAAGTTCACTAAAATCTGATCGGTGCGGTCAATGTCTGCTCGCACAGACGGTAAATCAGCAGGACAGTCCAATTGCAAGCTGGGGCCCTCTTCTAGAATTTGACTGGAAAACCGCTGCACCAGGGACTCAAATAAAGGTTGCAAATCAAACAATCTCAGATTCAGCGCTAAATATCCAGCCTCCGCCTTAGAAAGTTCCTGCACGTCATTGACCAACCGCTCCAATCGTCTGGTTTCCTTAACCAATAGCTGACAGGTTTCCGGTGTCAATTCCATCCGCCGAGCAGCGATCTCCTCCAGATAGCCCCTTACAACCGTCAGCGGGGTGCGGAGTTCATGGGTCAAATCTGTTATCAAGTCTCGTCGTCGCTGCTCGACCCCTTCTAAGCTGAAGGCCATACGATTAAAGCTAAAGCTGAGTCTAGCGAGTTCCGGAATTTCACTCGTAGGCACTCTCTCATCTAGTTGACCTGATGCAAACTGCTGAACAATTTGCTCCATCTGTGACAGGGGCTGAGTAATCCGTCGCGCTACCCAGTAGCTCAGTCCTACAGCCGCAATGGTTCCCACGATCATGGCCCACAAAGAGCTGTGGTTCCAGGCCATCTCGAATCCCTCCAGTAAAGCGTCCCTAGCCGAGCGGATGGTGAACCCATGACCTTCTAACTGCTGCAACCGTAGAGAGAATAGATGGGCGGATGAGGCTCTGCTGATAACAATGAAGCTCACCAATCCCACCATCATCACCAGCAGATGGGAGAGGAATAATCTCAGCTGGAGACCTGGTCTAGTCATTTCTTTCATCTGCAATGATTTATTCAGTCATTAACCGTTCGTTACGGAATTACTGGTCTTCAAACTTATACCCCACGCCTAAGACCGTCTTGATGAAGGTCGGATGAGTCGGGTCAGGTTCAATTTTTTTGCGCAGGCGAGCGATCTGCGTATCGACTACCCGCTCTTCTCCAAAAAAGTCATCCCCCCAAAGTCGGTCGATCAGCTGAGTTCGGCTCCAGGCGCGTCCCGGATAGCTCCCGGATAGCTAATAAAGGTGGCCAAGAGCTTGAATTCTTGGATAGTCAAATCAAGCGCTTCTGAGGGCTGAGAATCCAGATGCCGGTGGGCGATATGCTGATCGACATCTACAGTAAAGTGCGGCGTACGATGGACCTGCGCTTGCTCTTCTTGACGCAGACTGCGTCGCAGTAGGGCTCGCACCCTAGCGACTAACTCAATCGGACTAAAAGGTTTAACCAGGTAGTCGTCGGCTCCTGTAGATAACCCAATCACCCGATCTATTTCTTCCCCTTTGGCTGTCAGCATCAGAATGTAGGAGTCCTTCGCGCCTGATTGCTTACGGATTCGGGTGCATACCTCCAATCCGTCCATCCCCGGCAGCATTAAGTCCAATATAATTAAATCCGGCTGTTGCTGTTGAAAGAGTCTTAGCGCTTCTACCCCATCCCCACAGTAACGGCAACCGAATCCTTCTTTTTCTAGAAGTTGCTGGATTAAGCGAGCAATTTCGACTTCATCTTCAACGATCAGAATGCTCTTCTTCTTCATCTATCGCATTGACTAAAGTATGTCTAGCGGCCCAACGAATATTTTTTAGACGGCCTCTTAGGGCTAAAGCCTATCACTTCTAGAGAACCACCGATAAGCTGATATGAGTCTAGTGCAAAGTTTGAGGCGGGAGGAGGTAAGTTGTCAGGAAAAACCTGAAACAGGATTGACACAGGTTGGTAACAAGACTGAGGTAGAGTGAAATTAAAAGTGAATCTGATTGGAAGTCTTTCCTGAGTTTAAGATCCCTTCCAGGGTCTGAGATGTCTCCTGAAGCCGAACTAAATAACAATTCTGTTACTTTTCCTAACATTAGTTCGTTCTTAAATGCGTTCTTAAATTGGTAAATATCATGGATGACTGTCCTTGCTGTTCTGGGCGACTGCTCCGACACGTTCGTCATAGTGGCGTTTATTGGTTCTGCCCACGTTGTCATGAGGAAATGCCCAATCTCTGCTCTTATGCTAGGAGTTCAATGCTTCAATCCGCTTTCTTCAGTTCGTCTCACAAAAGTTTATCCATCATAGGAGTGGAATTTGCCTGATTGATCGGCAATTTTTCTCTAGACCAAGTACATGGTGGTTGAGAACCCTGAGTCAGAGGCTGGGAACAGGATAAACGTTACCTAGACAATGAATTCGATTAGTGGAGTAAGAAGCTGTACATGCATTCACTTTCTTTAACAACTCCTGAATGGAATAAATGCATGGAGGCAAAGATGAATTTTGATTTTTTCAGCGATATTCACCAGCTACATGAGAATCATCTCACAACGACTCCGCCAAAGAAGCTTTCTGCACCCATAAACATTGAAAGTATCTACTTGTTGTTAATTGCCCTAATTTCGATAGTTTTAATTTGTAATAGTTGGGATTTTTGGTAGAAAAATCTATCCAGCATTACAGATTGAAACAGATAATTGTTCGTCGAGGATGAAGGCAAGTTCAAATCGTATGAGCCTTTTGTTTTCTATATTAAAGGTCATGTTTTCCATTGTTTGATGCTTGCAGATTCCTCAATTAATCCTCTTAGGAGATCCCCAGTATGCAAATTGCTCAAGTCTCCTCTCTATGGGAGCCAGTACCGCCTTCAGGCTATGGCGGTACGGAATTGGTTGTGAGCCTGCTGACGGATGAATTGGTCCGTCGAGGACATCAGGTTACATTGTTCGCATAAGGCGACTCAACCACCCTGGCTAAATTGGATCCTAGTTGTTCCAAAGCTTTGCGGAGCATAGGCGTCACTGATCAGGAATACAGCGCCTATGAACAATGGCAGTTGGATAAGGTCTATCAGCAAGCTGATAACTTTGATGTCATTCACATCCATATGGGGCATGCGGCTCTGCCCTACGCTAATTTCATATCCACGTCGATTGTCCATACGTTGCATGGAATTTTCACCGCGCCGATCGAGCAATTATTTGTGCAAAATCGCCACCAGAACTATGTCAGCATCTCCGACGCTCAACGCCGTCCGGAATTGGGACTCAATTATGTAGCGACTGTCTACAATGGCATTGATACGAGTCTTTTTGAGTTTCGGGCTCAACCGAATCACCCCTCCTATCTGGCCTTTTTAGGCCGATTCTCTCCGGAGAAGGGGCCCCATTTGGCCATTGAAATTGCTAAACAAGCCGGATGGCCGCTCAAGATGGCCGGAAAAGTCGATCCAGTGGATCAAGTATTTTTTGAACAAACGGTAAAACCTCTACTCGATGGTCAGCAGATCGAATATTTAGGTGAAGTGGATCACGCTCAAAAGTGTGACTTGATGGCGGGCGCGATGGCGACTTTGTTCCCGATCACTTGGCGGGAGCCCTTTGGTTTGGTGATGGCTGAGTCGATGGCCTGTGGAGCGCCGGTCATTGCAATGGCCCTAGGAGCGGCGCCTGAGGTCATCATTCATGGCGAAACGGGATTTCTCTGCCGCACTATTGATGAGTGTGTGGCTGCGATCGCCCACATCCCCACTCTGGATCGCCAATCCTGTCGGGCCCATGTGGAAGAAAACTTCTCTGTGCAACGTATGGTCAACGACTATGAAGCAGTCTATCGCCAAATCCTTGCGAAGCACTGCGCCCAGGCCGACAAGTGGCGGAGTTCAGCGCCCTACCCAGCTAACGCCCAATCGTATCTTCATTGAAGCTTGAATAGTTTAGGTTTGGGAAACGTCATCCTGCCGAACTGACATAACTTTGACACAGGTTAGACACAAGCAGTCAGTAGAGTAAATCTAGGGCGCTCATGTGTCATACGCAGAGATATTAGCGCGTTTTAACTAGAGTTGGGCTGCCTTATTTCAATCAACGAGACTGTCTTCGGTTATCAATAACCGGCGCTGCTGAAGTGTAATATGAATTCGATTCGGTGCATCAAGTGGTACGGACTGGCATCCTGGTCAATGGGTTGAATGTAAGTCCACTCAAGAGAAAGGCATTATTAAGCCGCATGAAGGGAAAGTGATTTGTATTTCTCTTGGAGAAGGATTAACCATGTATGCAACTCCCCAAGCATTCGAGAATTTAGGCTGGCGACCCATTAACACAGTTGAGAATGATTGCTCCAAACGAATTCTCTGTAGTTATAGCAATGAGACGCCTCAGTTTCAGATTATTCGAATTTCAAATATTCCGAATTGCTTCTTTGAACGCGTCGTTTTTCCAGGAAGACATATCGTATTTGAGGCATTTACGGATGCCCAACTAGAAATTCATACCGGCGCAATCATCAGCGCCATTCTGCTGGATGTAATTCCCTGTCATCTCTTGGCTATCAGGAAGTGAATCAATCAATGACACCGACAACCGATTCTCGATTTATTCAGTTTTTGCAAGAAGAGTTAGCCTTACCTACTGCTTCAATTGCGACTGCCCTAAAGTATACCGAGCAAGATCCCGGACCCTTACCCATAGTCCTATGGCGATATGGTCTAGTGACGTTGGAACAGTTAGAGCATATTTTTGATTGGTTGGAAACCGCCTAAATTCAATCGCAAGAAATTCTTGTGAGCTATCTAGCTATGATGAGAACAATCACTAAAGACGCGAAACTACATAGCGGAAGAATTAAACCTTCACTAACCTCGGATTTACTGAAAAGCTATCTCCGTGAAATTGGTCGGATTCCCTTGTTGACGCCTGAGCAGGAGATTATCCTGGGTAGTCATGTTCAGCAGATGATGGCCTTGTTGGCCGCCAAGGCGGACCTGACGAAACGATTGGGGTATGAGCCTGAGCTTCAGGAGTGGGCTGAACAGGCTCAATTGAGCGAGGATGAACTGAACCGGAGGCTTAGCCAAGGGCGAGAGGCCAAGCGCAAAATGATTGAGGCCAACCTAAGACTTGTGGTGGAGATCGCCAAGAAGTACAAGAATAGCGATCTAGATTTTCTGGATCTGATTCAAGAAGGCGCACTGGGTCTGGAACACGGAGTTGAGAAGTTTGATCCGACTCGGGGATACAAGCTCTCGACCTACATCTACTGGTGGATTCGGCAGGGAATCACGCGGGCGATCGCCAACCATGCCCGTACGATTCGACTTCCTATTCACATCACCGAAAAGTTGAGCAAAATTAGACGAGTTCAGCAGGAGCTTTATCAAACGCTGGGGCGCAGTCCGACCCTATCTGAACTCGGAACAGTTCTGGGGCTGGAACCCATGCAGCTCCGAGAGTTTTTCTACTGCAGCCGTAAACCTGTCTCTTTAAACATAAGGGTTGGAGCGAATCAAGACTCTGAACTTCAAGACATTGTGGAGGATGATCATTCTTTACCTGAAGAATTTATTGCTCAGGATGCTTTGCAACAAGCAATTGAAGACTTAGTAGCGCAGCTGCCCCGTCAACAGCAGGAAGTTATTGTTTTAAGGTTTGGATTGGCGGGTAGAGAGCCCCTATCTCTGGAACAGGTTGGTCAACGTCTGGGACTTAGTCGAGAACGAGTGCGGCAAATTCAACAAGCAGCGCTCAATAAGTTACGGCGGCACAAAAATGATATCAGTAGCTATGTGACGGACTGACGTTCAAGGCTGAGGTTAAGTTTTGAGAGACGAACCTTGGCCGCTAAACGGATCCAACTGTTCCAGTGCTTTTTGCAACTCCTCGGTCAGGTTAATGACCGAGGAGTTTCCGTCTGATGACTGCTTCGATAAAAGTCATCGGCTTCGACATAGCGAAAGGCCGTCAAAAAGCGAAGATTACCTTATTGAAACTGCTGATAGAGTTCCTATCACTGCGCCGATGACCAGCTCAATGTGGGTGACGCCAGCCGGTAGACAGGGCCGCAGACGGACCTGAAGCAAGATTGGTAGAACCTATGAACAGCCCGAAGTCACCAGGGACTATAGGCAGGGAGAATAAACCTTAGCCAAGACTGAACATGGTGAACGCATTGAGGCGAACGGAGTCTCCGGCTGTAAAATTTTTTATTATGTCAAATCTAAAATTTGTCAACCATCTACTTTCCCATCTATCTTCATTTTTGGGCCGTGGCCGTAGAGTAGCGGGCGCTGGGCTGATGAGGCTACGCCGATCCCCATGGGGAAAACTGTTAATCCGCACTTTGCTTAAGTGGCAACGGGATGAGTGCCTGGAAATGGGGGCGGCTCTGGCTTACTACGCTCTGTTTTCTATGTTCCCAATCATTCTGGTGATTTTGAGTGTAATGGGTTTTTGGGTAGGGCCCCAGACCCATGCCTACGATCAAATTTTACTGTTCGCCAGGGAATCGTTGCCTACCGAAGCCTTTAGCCTCGTTGAGGCGACCCTGATCGAGTTTCACCAACAAAGCGCCGGGGCAAGCGTTGTTGGATTTGTGGTCCTGTTGTTTACAGCCAGTGGCTTTTTTAGCGCCCTTAGCCGTTCCTTCGAGAAAATATGGAATGTCCATCCAGCCGCCCAAGATAATAATCACTGGGTTGAGATCGCACTGCGGGTAATCTGGAAGCGGATCCTGGCTTTCCTGATGGTAATGGCCTCAGCCTTGCTGATTCTGTTGTCCTTGCTCTCCCAGATCGCCATCGACCTACTGCTGGAAATTCTGGAGCGCTTTGGCGACTATAGCGCTCTGTTTGTGCTGGATCGGGTGGCTCTGCTACCGCCGCTGCAACGGGGCGTCTCCTTCATTCTGCTGGTGTTCGTGGTAATGGTTCTGTTCCGGGTGCTGCCGACCACACGGAACACCTGGCATGATGTCTTCTTGGGCAGTGTTCTTACCGCCAGCCTCCTGGTCTTACTGCAACAGTTAATCAGTAATAGCGTGATTAGCTTGGGCAGCCGGTTTCAGTCCTACGGAATTATCGGTGGGGTGATGGTGCTTCTATTGTGGATTTATCTAACCAGCCAAATCTTTTTTCTGGGAGGCGAGTTTACCTATATCTACGCCCGTATGTTTGGCAGTCGCCGCTGATCTTATCAGTCTGCCGCAATACCCCCCTCTAACTCACCAAACGGAATCAGCCAAACCACATCGTAGGGTTGTAAATTAATGTTGAGTATTTGATCTTGAGTCATCCAGCCTCGTCTGCCGAATAGGCCGTACCATTGAGTTTCTTGAACGCCTAGCTCAGAGAGAGGAATCTTGACCTGGCAAGGTCTGGGAGTGACATTGGTCAGGGTGAGGATGTGCTGGTCACCGGCAGGTGAAATTCGCAAAACGGTAAATACATGGGGCGAAATCATGAATATCCGCTGCTCGCCATTGGGATGAAAAGCGCTCTGCCCTACTCGCACATTAAGCAGTCTACCGAGTCGACGAGCGATATAGGAAAGCTTTGATTTTGGATTTTTAAGGGCTGCCAGCAGATCTTGTTCATCTATAACCTGACGGTTGATATCCCGAGTTGACTTGCTTTTTAGCACCGCTTCAACATCGTTAAGGCTGCCAATCAGGCCGTGTAGATAAATACCGGGCGCCCCACGCAGGACTAGAGCAATGCTTCTAGAGGCAACGAAACGTTTCACTTGAAAGACAATATCTTCCTGGCTACTGTATGAGTTGAGGGCGCTGAACCAGGTGGTGTTGATTTCGTAAGGGGTTTCCTGACCATCTTCCCCAGTTCGGTAGGAAATCAAGGCCCCATTTTCCCTGGCCTTCTGGATGATAAAATTGATGTCAGTTTCAGACAAGATATTCTTTACCCCCATGAGTCCAACTCCGTCATGGGTATCCAGCGCATTGAAGAAGGTGGTTGTCTTAGAGGGATATTCTAGATCTTTAGCCCATTTAGTCAGAATTGTCGCATCCTCTTTATAAAAAGTGTAGAGAACTAACGGCGGTAAGGCAAAGTTATAGACCATTTGGGCCTCATCAGAGCCGTTGCCAAAGTAGGAAACATTGTCTGCATGGGGCGCATTGGATTCTGTCAGCAAGGCCACGTCTGGCGCCGCCACACTTAAGACATCTCGCAGAAGTTTGATGACTTCATGGGTTTGTTTCAAGTGGGCGCAGGGAGTACCTGGTTCTTCCCATAGATAAGTAACTGCGTCTAGGCGAATAATGTTCGCACCCCGACGAACATACAGAAGTAAAGTTTCAATTACCGAAATTAGAACATTAGGATGGCGAAAATTAAGGTCGATCTGATCTGGGGAGAAAGTTGTCCACACCCAGATGGGGCCATCAATGGCTTGATATTTAGTTAAGATATCGGAAGTACGAGGACGAACAATGATCTGGCGCTGCTCGGGTGTTAATTCATCAGGAGAGCGATACGTTGTGAAGACTTCTTGATAGTTAGGATTGCCATTCAAGAGTTCCTGAAACGCCAGACTCTCAGCCGACACATGGTTGAAGACGCCATCAAACATCAACTGATACTGTTGTCCCAGGGTTTTGATATCCTGCCAAGAGCCTAATTGTGGATTTACGCTATTGAAGTCTGTGATCGAAAACCCCCGATCTGAGGAGTAGGGGAAAAAAGGCAGAATATGCAAGGTGTTGAT
Source organism: Leptolyngbyaceae cyanobacterium MO_188.B28 (assembly GCA_030065175.1). Classification (GTDB taxonomy): domain Bacteria; phylum Cyanobacteriota; class Cyanobacteriia; order Phormidesmidales; family Phormidesmidaceae; genus JAKSDM01. The sequence continues at coordinate 17,174 of JASJDH010000092.1, forward strand.
AATCTGACTGAGGCCAGGGATGGTATTCAGAAAGTTAGCCAACGCCGCTAGCGGTGAATGTGCATTACCCTGCAAGAGATCGCCATAGGTGATTAAGATTAGATCCGCTTCTGTAAATCGGTTTGTGGCCTCAAAAGCTTTTTCCGCCTCGATCATATCCTGGGGCTTGTGGGCGTAGTGAACCCTGAGAATTCTCTCAAGTTCAGGCATATGAGCTTCGGCCTCAGTTGCCCCATAGAGAAAACGAAGTCGAGCAAACATCCGCTCCCGCGCCCTGGATGGAATGGCCAGGGGAGGATTCGTGTAGTCAGGTTTGTCTTTGTAGTCGATGCGTGATCTGTTCATAGCTTTTAACGGTCGCACTCATGCCTGTTGGTCTTTCTGTATTCAAAATGTCAGTACCTTATCCACCTCAATGGTCCACTGCGTCAGTTGGCTCATGGTGCTGTTCTCAATGCCCTCTATGAAGGTCAATTCCTTGATGCCGCGGGCGCTTGCAGAGGTATCACAGGTTTTCACATGGCCACCTCTGGCGATGATGGCTTTTAGCATCCGTTCAATGTTGTAGTACCCTTGGGGGGTGAACTGGTTCGGTAGGGCGCACGTTACCGCATCCGCCATCAGAAAAATCAGCACGTCTACAGAAGACTGCTCCTTTTGCAACGCCATGGCCATACGAAGCGCATTATATGTCTTTTCAGAGCCAGGGGCGTCATTGATGATGAATAAAATCTTCAATCTTCACTTCCTTTTCTCTGTAGAGATAAATTGAACTCGGGGAGATTGAACGTGCGACAAATCCTCATTCCTGAGAGGTTGCACTTGGCGTCAGAGTGATAATTCCGCCAGCGATCGCCAGCGCACTTGCCAAAACTTCCCCCATGCCCAGAAAAAGGTTCAAAATTGAGCGTCACACTCTCATTACGGTGATTTCCTAAAAAACTACAATGAGTCAGAAATAAGATTTGAAATATAGCTGAC
>JASJDH010000093.1 GCA_030065175.1 Leptolyngbyaceae cyanobacterium MO_188.B28
GGGGTTAGGGGATGAGGGCAACGCTATGGCAAACAGGACTATACGAGAATGCAATAACCCTGCAACTTAACGGCTTCATAACAGCCAGTTCAGAAAAGAATTTCCTAAATGGGTGTCGTTTTGCAAAGCACAAACTTTCACAGCACAACTCAGTGATTATGCAGAAAAGGAGTTCTCCAATGGGAGCAGTTTTTCAAAGCACAAATCAGTGATTATAGGGAACAGTCGGCCCTAAAAATTCATAGGGCTAGCAAGATTTCATCAAGAATCCTAGATCTAGACTAATTAACTCAGCAATAATGCTTACTTAGAATTTGTATTGATCCCCATTTACCGATTATTGCCAGACTGCAGGGATAGCTTTATCAAAGTACATCCTCCTTACAGGCGTCGCCGCGCTTGAATGATGAAGACAGAGAACTTGCCTTCAAATAGCCACCCTCAAATAGTCATGGATGCCCCAATTAATCAGCTAGCTCCTCAACTTTCCATTGTGGCGCCGCTCTACTGCGAAGAATCCAACATTGAACCGCTGTTTGAACGGCTAGAATCAGTGCTTGGAAAAATCGGATTGAGCTACGAAATCGTTTGCGTCGATGACGGCAGCAAAGATCTCACCCTAGAACTCCTGATTCAGCAGCATCATCGGAATCCGAACATCAAAGTCGTGGCGCTCTCTCGTAACTTTGGCAAAGAGATCGCATTGACAGCAGGCATCAATCATACCCGAGGTCAAGCTGTTATCCCTATCGACGCCGATCTTCAAGATCCGCCAGAACTCATCAGCGATATGGTGCAACTCTGGCAAGAAGGGTACGATGTCGTCTATGCCAAAAGACGTATCCGCAAGGGCGAAACCTGGCTGAAAAAAATTACCGCTAATGGCTTTTATCGAACGATTGGCCTCATGAGTCGAGTGCCTATCCCTAAAGATACAGGCGATTTTCGTCTGCTCGATCGACAAGTCGTCGAAGCGTTGAAACAACTGCCCGAGCGCACCCGCTTTATGAAGGGCCTGTTTGCCTGGGTGGGCTACAAGCAAACCTGCATCACCTATGAACGGGACCCTCGACACAGCGGCGCAACCAAATGGAACTACTGGCGTCTATGGAACTTTGCGCTTGACGGGATTACTTCTTTCAGCATGGCGCCGCTCAAAGTCTCGAGCTACGCCGGTATCGCAATCTCCAGTATGGCCCTATTGTACGCGTCCTTTCTGGTGATTCGAACACTGATTCTGGGTATCGACGTACCAGGCTATGCCTCGCTAATGGTGGCCGTGCTTTTTATGGGGGGCATTCAACTCATTAGCCTGGGGGTTATTGGCGAGTACTTGGGCCGAGTTTATCAAGAAGTCAAGGGTCGTCCTTTATATTTTGTCCGAGAGTTTTATGGGGATCCTCCACCCCGACAAAGCTTAAACGATATGCAAGAGCGATCCGTTAAGATTGTCCGCGGCAACGGGAGCAAACAGCCCCAGCCCATTCATTCTGGCGCTCCACGCTAGTTTCTGCAATGTCCAAATAAGAAGCTGCCCCCCATAAACATCGGATCCACTTTGATTCCGATACTCTGCGCTAGATTGCTGCAATGCCAAATTCACAAAAAAAGGTCCTTGTCTTCATCGCTTTGGCTTGCCTTGCAGCCACTGCTGCGGTTATGTGGGGCATGGGCGGCGTCAACATAGATAAAATGCAGATCCTGCTAGAACGGGCGGGATTCTGGGCTCCTATTATCTATATCGCCATCTACGCCTTCGCAACCATCCTCGTTTTACCATCAACAGCGTTGAACTTGGCTGGCGGGGCATTATTCGGCCCTTGGATCGGCACCCTGTGGACCAGTGTTGGCGCTATCATCGCCGCCATTATCGCCTTCAGCTTTACCCGCACTATTGGCCGCACGCTGGTGGAGAAACGATTAGGCAGTTCTTGGCGAACATTAGATGATGAAATTCGTCTGGGCGGTCGATTCTACATGTTTTCGATGCGACTCCTGCCGATTATCCCTTACGGGCTCGTGAATTTTGCTGCCGGACTGACCTCGATTCGCTTTAGAGACTATGTGATAGGCACAGCGCTGGGTACGCCACCGGGGGCGCTCCCCTTTGTGATGTTAGGCTCCTCAGGAATGAAAACGCTTCAAACAGGAGATGTGCTGCCTTTGGTCGGAGCGCTGACCCTGATTGGTCTATTGGTGGGAGGCGCAACCTGGTATCGTCGTAGCCGTCGTTCCCCACAGCGGAAGTCATGAAGCAATTCAAAGCCGGATTGTTTGAGACGGGTCTCATGATCAGCATCCTGATCATTATCGTGCTGAGGGTTTTGCTGCTAAAACACCACGAGCTTTGGTACGATGAAGCCCTTTCAATCCTGCTGTCTTCCGGGCAAAAGCTCGCCTATTCAGGGCCCAAGACTGATCCCATTGCACTCAAAGGCTATAGTTCTTTGCTGACAATTCCGATGGAATCAGGATTGGGCGATACCGTAGAATCTATCAAAAACTTGATCAAGGGAACCTTAGGCGACGTTCATCCCCCTTTGTTTTATCTAAGTCAGCATGGTTGGATGCGGCTTTTTGGTCCTGGCGAATTTGCTCAACGTAGTTTGGTGGCGTTGACGGGGTTAGGTAGTATTGCCGCGGCCTACGGTCTAGGCCGCACCGTCATTGATCGCCGAGGCGGGCTGATTCTAGCAGCAATGGTGGGATTCAATCCTTTCTTACTGGCCCATGCGCTGAATCTGCGTATGTATACGCTGCTGCTGCTGTGGACAGTGCTGAGTCAGTGGGGGCTATTGGCGCTAATTCAAGCAGACCAAAAATCTCCAGGAAAAAATAGGCGGCGGCGTTTATTGCTGATGGCTGGCGTAGCCTTGTCGGTGGCGGGGGGGCTACTGACTCAATATCTTTTTGTGTACTGTCTATTTTCTCTGGGAGCGCTAGTGCTCGCAATTGGACGGCGGCGCTGGCGACAGTATAGCTTAACGCTGGCGACGGGCGTGTTGCTGGCGCTGCCCTGGTTTGTTTGGGGCCTGCGTCAGCAAGTCCGCAATCGCGGCGAAGCGCTGAACCAGGTTTCGGCGACCGGAAACGCCGCCTTGCGTCATATGCAAGATATTTTGCAGACCCTCGCCAATCATCTGCTATTGGGACACTGGACAACGGGATTCGACCCCATTGGTGAGCCGATCAAACCGGCCGCAGTGTCCGTGGGCTTGTTGGTCGCTTTATTCTTGCTGGTTTGCATCGTGGGACTTTACCGACAGCGGCGATATCATCTGCTGGCGACGGGTGTTTTTCTGGGATTAGGGCCCCTGCTAACAGCGCTAGCATTGGATATTTTGAGTAATAAATTTACGGTGGGATTTGGATGGGGTCGATCAACCATTGTGGCGGTCCCAGGTTGTCTGTTGCTGATCACAAGTTGGGTAATGCAGCTCTCCCGTCGTTGGCAAGCGCCAGTGGTAAGCGGTTTGCTGGCGCTTTACTGTGTGGTTGGCGCAGGCGATCAGATATTGCGAGAACGGAATACGTTTCGCACGGTTAATCACTGGGTTAACCAGTCCCCAAGTCAGTCAACGCTGATAGCGATGAATTCTCGGGCCTGGGGGAATGTGTCTCGATTGGGGTACTACGTCGATACTACACTGCCTGTAGACATGCTGGCGACGAACCCGGCTGATCTGGCCGCCGCCCTAGATGGAACATTGAAGCGAGAGAGTTATGACCGAATTCTGTGGTTGAATACGCCATTTCCGGTATGGTCTCGGCCGAAAACGACAGCAGAGGCTGAGGCTAATCAGCAGGCGACTGAGGATGTTTTAGGGGAGAGCTACAAGTTGGCGCAGACGGAAACCGTTCGCGGCACGATGAATTTGGATTGGTTTGATCTGAGCTTGTACCAGTTGAGTTCCGGCAAATCAGGTGTTAAATAACGGTGCAATGATCAAAGCAATGATCAAATGGACAAGGCTTTGGCCCCTAGCAATTTTTCTAATCGGGGGGGCGCTGACGCTGTGGTTGCAGATATATTCACGCAACGGAGTACTGTTTAGCGGCGACGCCGGATTAAAGGCGCTGCTAGCTCAGCAGTTGGCCGGGGGCAACTTCAGCTTCGATTTACAGCTATCTGTCGATCCTTGGGTTGAGAGTCTTTGGCGGCAGGGACTATATCCCTTCACGCCTCCTTTTGTCTATGCCCAGGGGAGCAAGCATTTCATTACCTTCCCGTTTACATTTCCGGCGGTAACCGCTCCGTTTTATGCACTGTTGGGCTATCGCGGTCTCTATGTGGCGCCCTTGGCAGGCTTGTGGTTAATCTGGGGACGGTTTTACCAAATCTGTCGGCGGTTGTCATTGTCGCCGCTGGTGACGACAATAAGCTTGACGGCGGTCGTGCTGGGTTCGCCGCTTCTGCTCTATGGAGGAATGTATTGGGAACACACCCTAGCGGTGGCTCTCGCATTTTGGGGGGCGACCCTTGTACTGTTTCCCAAATCGATGACACCGACGGTACGGGAGCTGGCGATAGGGGGGATGCTAATGGGGTTAGCGGTCTGGTTTCGCCCCGAGTTTTTATGTTTGATTGCAGCGCTGGGAATCGTAGCTTCGCTGGGGGAGCTAGCCCCTCAATGGCTGGGAGGCTTTCGGTTGGGGTTTCTTAAAACTGTTGTATTAATCGGATCGATGGCAGGGGCGGTGTTGACTTTCTTCGCGCTTAACTTTCTGGTATACGGCCACCCCCTGGGCATCCACGCCATTCAAATTGTGGAAGAATCCTCACTGGCCCAACAGTTAGCTCAGGCAAAGGACAACTCCATCAAGTTATTGACATCGCTATTTCGCTACTTTCCAATGGCGGGGCTGGCGATCGCTGCGCCCTTGATGGCTCACTTTAAAGCTGACTTCAAGTTACCCGCCAGTGCAAAGGCCCTGCTAATCGTGGGACTGTTCTATGCCGCGAGCGTCCCCATGATTGTACCGCCAGGAGCTGGAGGCAAGCAGTGGGGGCCACGGTTTTATCTGATTTTGATCCCGTTAGCCGTTCTAGTGATCGCCCAGCAGCTCGAGGTATTAATCAAGTATCGACCTATCACTCGCTGGTTTTCTCTGGGAATCTTTGCGCTGCTGCTGACGATAGGGATCCACGCCAATGCCATCCAGGGCGGGGTAAGGGAGTATAGCCATCCACAGACTCAGTCGGTATCCCTGGCTCAAAACTATGGCCCCATTGCGCCGATGGTGAAAGCGACCACCGCCCAACCGCTGCCATGGATTGCGATGTCTCATCAATTTGTGGCCCAACAGCTTTGGTCCAGCTTGCCAGACAAGACATTTTTTTTGACTGAAACCCCAGAGACCCTTAAGCAGTTAGGCGCTGCTTTGCTGCTGCAAGGTGAGTCTGCGTTTTTGTATGTGTGCTACCCTCATCGCCCCTGTCCGATACCCGAGCTAGAGCCAGAAGCGCTTCAGTTAACCTCTGGAGACCATCTAATCCAGATGAAGTTCAACTCACTCGGTACATTTGGCAAATATCCAACTTATGAAGTGGTGTTGCAGCCGAGCTAGCTCACGGTTATCTTCAAGATTTTGTGAAGCAACCGTACTTTTACGGTTCTTATCTCTGAGATCAGGAATATGGAAAATGATCATCCTGATCGGAAAGGGAGATAGATGAGTCAGCGGAAACATGATATTTTCACAGGAGGATTGATTCTGATTGGGGGCTTAGTACTATTCGTCGGTTTTTCAAGGGGACTGGATACAGTTTCCAAACAGGTAAACTTGTCGAAACCTGCACAGCCACAACAACCTGAACCAGTTGATTTTTACCAACAAGCCCTAAACTATGGCATGCAGGCTGCGATCGCAGCCCAAACCGCCGAAACCAGACAAGAGTGGGAAGCTGTAGCGGCTCTGTGGAGCCACGCCCTCGAGAAGTTACAGAACATCCCCCAACACAACCCTGATTATGACGCCGTCCGGCAGAAAATCTTGGAATACCAGACGAACCGAGAGTACGCTCAAAAGCTCCAGGAGATAAGGTCCCGCTAGGGATCTTGCGAACTGATCAGTTCTTAGTGGAAGGCAGTGGATGGGTAGATGGGTGGATGGGTGGATGAGATGGTCTCTATCGGAATAACAACAATTTCACAATTCCAAAGCTAAGCGCTGAAATACTTGGCGGCGGGGTGATAGGTCACAATCGCGGTGGTGGATTGCTCCGGATACAATTGCTCGCTCTCATCCATCTTCAGACCAATCCGATCCGCTTTCAGCAAATCCAGTAAGGTGAACTGGTCCTGAATATTGGGGCAGGCGGGATAACCAAAGCTATAGCGAGAGCCCTGATACCGTTGGGCCAGCATATCCCGAATGGTATTCGGCTCCTGGGCGGCAAAGCCCAGTTCTCGACGGATGCGGGCATGGGTCCACTCAGCTAACGCTTCAGCCATCTGCACCGCCAATCCATGGAAATAGAGATATTCGGTGTACTGGTCAGCGGCGAATAGCTTTTGAGCGAATTCGGTGGCAATGTCTCCCACCGTCACCGCCTGCATGGGAAATACATCAAAACGATTTTGGATTTTGGATTTTGGATTTTGGATTGCAATATCTTTGGGGAGATAGAAATCGGCAATGCAGAGGCGGCGCAGGGATTTTTGCCGGGGGAAATCGAATCGGGCGATGGGTTGTGGAAGGGGGTGATCCAAGTCAATATTGGCTTCCCCGGTAGAAAGCGCATCAGGACTATACAAATGGAGAGAATTCCCCTCGGCTAAACAGGGGAAGTAGCCATAAATCACGTGCGGGTGGAGCAGATTCTCCTCAATGATCCGCTGTTTCCACTCCTCTAGGATGGGATGAACCTTCTCCGCGAGAAAAGCGTCATAGTCTTCCCGAGACTGGTCCTTGGGTTTGCGGAATTGCCACTGTCCGGCGATCAACGCCTGCAAATCCAGATGCCAGAACAGCTCTTGCATCGGAATATCTTCTGGGTTCAGAATTTGCGCCCCCCAGAAGGGTGGAACTGGGCGAGCGATGTCGATCGCAACGGCGTCGGAACGGCGAGTGTCTTCGATTTTGGATTCTGGATTGGGGATTTTGGATTGGGGAGTCGGCGACGGTTTGTCTCCTGTCTTCTGTTTGCTGTCTCCTGTCTTCTGTTGTTGATCCAGAAACCCCTTAATATCATCCCAATTGCCTGCGGCCTTGGACGGCATCAGCTGATCCATGAAATGGAGATCAGAAAAGGCGTCTTTACCGTAAATCACTTGGCCTTGATAGGTGTTTTGGCAGTCTTCATGGACGAATTTGGGCGTTAGGGCGGCGCCGCCGAGGATAACGGGGACGCTGATGCCTTGCTGATTGAAGACTTCCAGATTTTCTTTCATAAAGGCGGTGGACTTCACCAGCAACCCGCTCATGGCGATGCAGTCCGCCTGGTGTTCTCGGTAAGCCTGGATGATATTGTCGACGGGCTGTTTGATGCCCAAGTTAATCACCTTATAGCCATTGTTGGACAAAATAATATCCACCAGGTTTTTGCCGATATCGTGAACGTCGCCCTTGACCGTGGCGATCACCACGACGCCTTTGCCGCTGCCATTGGCGTCCTCTTTGTCCATGAAGGGTTCTAGATAAGCCACGGCGGCTTTCATGGTCTGAGCGGACTGGAGCACAAACGGCAGTTGCATCTGGCCGGAGCCAAACAACTCGCCCACCACCTTCATTCCATCCAAGAGAAAGGTGTTGATAATTTCTAGAGGGGGGTATTGCTTGAGGGCTTTTTCCAGCTGTTCTTCCAGTCCGATGCGTTCGCCGTCAATGATGTGGCGTTTCAGGCGCTCTTCGATGGGCAGCTTTTCGTCTAGGGAGCGATCGCGCTTGGTGGTCTTCCCTTCAAAGACAGTCGTCAGTTTGGTTAACGGATCGTAAGTACACACCTCTCCGTCAAATTGACGGCTGTCATAGATCAAGTTGCGGCAGATCTCCTGATGCTCCGCTTCAATCTTGGCCAGGGGCAGTATTTTACTAGCGCTGACAATGGCGGCGTCCATACCCACCGACATCGCTTCATGCAAGAAAACGGAGTTAAGGGTGACCCGAGCCGCCGGATTTAATCCAAAGGAAATATTAGAAACCCCCAGAAGAATATGGCAACCCGGTAAGTTTTGCCGAATTTGACGGATCGACTCAATGGTTTCCCGACCATTTACCCGATCCTCTTCAATACCAGTAGAAATGGGCAACGCCAGCGTGTCGAAAAATAGCTCATAGGGGGGAATGCCGTACTCAAGGGCGTCCCGATAGGCCCGTTGAGCAATTTGAAACTTTTTCTCCGCTGTCCGCGCCATCCCGTCTTCATCAATCGTGCCGACAACGACCCCCGCCCCATAGCGCTTGGCCAGCTCCAAAACCTTGAAGAACCGTTCTTCGCCATCTTCGTAGTTCGTGGAGTTGAGGATGCATTTACCCCCCGCCACCTTCAGGCCCGCCTCCATCTTGGTCCACTCAGTGGAGTCCAGCATCAGGGGCAGCGTAATATTCGAAACCAGTCGAGAGGCCAATTCTCGCATATCCCGAACACCGTCCCGCCCCACATAGTCGACGTTCACATCCAGCACATGGGCCCCTTCGCGCATCTGAGATTTGCCCAGGGCTACCAGGCCATCCCAATCCTCCGCATTCAGCATTTCCCGACATTTCTTAGAGCCGCTGGCATTCAGCCGCTCCCCCACAATTAAAAAGGAATTGTCTTGGTCATAGGGCTGCGGGCTATAAATGGAAGCCGCCGACGGCATAAAAGGCAATGGAGCATAGGGTGGAACCGCAGACCGCTGGCCAATCTCACGCGGTTTGGGATGCAGGTCTTTAGCCAGTTCAGCTAGCTGCTGAATATGGTCGGGACGGGTGCCGCAACAACCGCCAATGATTTGCACCCCCAAATCTTCTATGAAGTGCATTAAGGCCATCCGCAGCTCCATCGGCGTCAGCCGGTAGTGGGCCTGCCCACCCACGTTTTCTGGCAGTCCAGCATTGGGGATGCAAGAAATGATGAAGGGGGAATTCTCTGACAGGTATTTGATATGCTCCTTCATCTGCTCGGGGCCAGTGGCGCAGTTCAACCCCAGAATATCGATGGAGTAGGGTTCCAAAATCGTTAAGGCCGCCCCAATTTCCGAGCCCACCAGCATGGTTCCCATGACCTCCATGGTGATGGAAACCATCAAGGGCAGTCGCTCGCCTTTCTTCTCAAACACCTCCTCGATGGCGTTCAAAGCCGCTTTAATCTGCAACACATCTTGACAAGTTTCCACAAGTAGCAGATCGGCTCCCCCGTCGTACAGCCCCTCGGCCTGTTCCACATAAGCCTCTTTGAGGGTGTCAAAGTCGATATGCCCCAGCGTCGGCAATTTGGTTCCCGGCCCCATCGAGCCCGCGACAAACCGAGGTTTGTCAGGGGTGGAATATTCCGCCGTCACCCGCTTCGCCAACTCAGCCGCCTTCCGATTTAATTCATACGCCCGATCCGCCAGGTCATACTCCGCCAGCACAATGGATGTGCCGCCAAAGGTATCGGTCTCCACCACATCAGCGCCGATATCCAGGAACCCTCGATGCACCATTTCCACCGCTTCCGGTTTCGTCTCTACCAGGTATTCATTACACCCCTCATACTCTGGTCCGCCAAAATCCTCAGCGGTCAGATCTTGGGTTTGCAGGGAAGTGCCCATGGCGCCATCAAAGACAAGGACCGGGCGATCGGGACTGTGGAGACGCTGGAGAAAAGGGCTAGACATAATTAGCTAAGAGTCTTCGCTGTGCTGCAAGGATTCATTAATGTATGTCTATTATCCTCGACTAATCAACCGTATCGACATCAGTCTTGTATTGTTAACACCTTAGATTTCAGCGCAGCGCACATATTATGCAACTTGAATGCACATCAGCTTATCAATATTGCCCTACATTCTTGCAGCCGGGACTGAACGCCGCTTTTTTGGAGGTCGTTTAGGAGAGCATTGGGGCCATTGCGAATGCAACGCCGCCAGATTTGGCGAAATGCGTTAAAGGCGCCTGCGCCCTCATTCTCTGACAAGCCCCTTGGGTTCTTGTAACCCGTTAACAGTCCAGCACCACCCCGCCAAGTAGTTTTTTGCCGTCAATCCAGCTTATGAGAATGACCATCATTAGCTTGCAAGTCAGAGTCAGATTTTAAATTTCCAGATGAAAAACAAGGGATATTGTGCATCTTGAGGGATTGGGCGATCGCATCTCGTGCTGATTGTTTATAGTCTTGGCGCTTCTGCCGCCAAAATTTTTCCTCTTCATCAACGAGTATTTTTTGAACTAGAGGTTGAATTATGGTGTCGCTAATTTTCGTCTCTAGGAGATCAAGATCTGGATGGGGTTGCTTTGCTAATTCTCGCAGTTTCTCCACAAGCTTTTCCAACTCTTGCTGAATTTCAGAGGATTTGAGAAGCTGCTGCATCTGTTCCGATAGCTCGGCTTCAAGGAATTGACCTACTTCAATTCCTTGGCTTTGAATCTTCTCTTTTAGAGAGGAGAATTGTTGGTCAAACCTATCAGTTCTATTACCGTCTAAAGAAACTGATGCTGAAATCACCTGTTTCAATTCATTCAAGATTTCTAAAACAATGAACTTTCTCTCATCAGGAAAATCTCGTAGCTTCTCAGCCGTTAAATCTAAGCTGGAAAGCAGAGAACCGTCAGATGATATTTGCCCTATTCCGATTTCATCCTGGATTTGCCGTAACACTTTGAATAACTCAGCAACCAAATGATCTTTAAAGTGTTCATTAGACATTTTTTTGGGGTTTTACTAAATTACGGTATTCCTCTTTGAAAGAGCAGTTTTAGCATAAGAGCACGCTTACATAGCAAGCCCTTCAAAGATTCGGGATACACATCCACCTACCATTCCCCTTCATCAAATCTCCATACTTCTCTTTCTATCTTTTCTGATCTTCCTAGGGCAAGTTGCTCACCAGGATAAATATAACGACAATGACAGTAACAACCACCAGAATCTGGCGCGGACTGCCGCTAGGTAATTGGGGTCAGGCGCAGCCACTCCCTGAGCCTGGGTTTGGAAAGCTTGAATGACTCCTTTCAAATGGGTTGCCGATTGGCCAATTCCATGTTGCAAAGCCGCGATCTCCGTTTGTGCATCCCTTGCGATCGCCGCCATTTGCTTTTGCCAATATCCTGAAATTAACTGTTGCTGGGCAACCCGGAAGCAAGGTAGGTCAGGTTTCGCCGTGGCTACACATCACGCATCGGTATTAGACTGAAGGTGGGCCGATTGGTAAGTATGCTTTCGACAAAATTCGACAAAAAAGGTAAAGAAGTCAGGTACGGTTGAATGTATCCAGTAGATAAAGACTATCCAGTAGACAAGAAACTTGCCGAGCTGGGTGAGCGATTGGATGGGGACTGCGAGGCTGGCAATTACTCAGAAGCGCTACAGGGATACCAAGCGATACTAGACAGTATGCTTCAAAAGCAGGATATCGATTCCTTTCTACTGGCTAAGCTGACTCTAGGCAAACTTCTCACGCTTGTCCGCTCTGGGAAAATTACTGAAGCTCACCAAGTCTGGAGCGCGGAGCCATCTTCTTTCGATGGGCTTGGCGTTCAGTTTCTTGAAGCTGGACAGGTAAGTGTGCTTGATTCCATTATCTATCTGATGATTTCGGGATTCTTCTACTCCATCTCTGCAGGCAATTTGGAGGTGGCAATTCAAGGCGTCAACGATCGCATGAATGCTGTCTGCAAATATGGACTGGCCGACAACCCTGCCATTCTTCCTCAAGCGTTTAGCAACTGGCATCGTTTTCTCCAAAATGTGTTCTCCGAAGCTCCTTACAATGGAGTCCCCCCAGAGGATGCCCTTTCCTCATTCAGAACAGCGATCGCTGCCTATAGAAAAACTATCCAGCTAGTTCAAATCGATTTTCCCTCGCCATCGCCCTGGTTGGTTGACTGGTAAGATTAGGGCGATCAGAGAAATCTTCTTGAATCTTCTCCCAATTAAGGCGACCTACCTATCGAGCTTCAGGAGCGCCTATGTTACGTGAGTGGAGGCGTTACGATTTGTTTTGCTGAGCACGTCGAGCACGTCTAACTTGACGATACTCCTCTTTAGTCATCCAGGTCTCACCATCTTCACTGTACAAAGAATCATGATTTTGATAGTAACGAACTGCACCATTCACAACCCATTGGAAGTATCGAATACCGGGAAGCTCTAGATAGGGACAATCATCAAGAGTACTGTGCAATGTCAATGATTCATCTTCTGGTCCAATCCACAGTAGCTTGTTCGACTCAATCCAGGGTGCTATCTCAAAATCACAATCTCTATCAAATAGATAAGCATCGGTGGCATGACGTTTGCCATTCTTATCGATCCATTCATAAAAGTCTTGGCCCCATGTAGGGGGCATTTCCAACCGTTCTTGTTCCGATGAGTCGGGGAAACGCACAATGCAGAATGAGGCTTCCGCACCGGTCGAATATTCACTAGTCAAGACAGGCGGCGCTTCGCTGTAGTAGAAGATTGGGTAAGCAATGCTATCGCCAACTTTAACCTGTGACAAGACGACCTTGACGGTTTCGTGCTGTATCATGTCGGATACAACGAAGGGAGCTTCAGGACCAGGTTCCACCTGAAGTGAAGACTTATAAACTGGGTAATGCAGTTTGACAGCGCCGAGTAAGTTGAGAAAGTGAGGACACAGATTGTATTGCTTTAGTCCTGGTCGTTGGCTGGGAAAAGTCCACCACAATCCATCTAATCCTACAGTGTCGATTGAGAAAGTGTTGACCTTTTCACAAAAGGGACAACGACTTAGGGGCAAAGTCGGTACTGTATTGAAATATTCACTAATCAGTTTTCTGGCTCTTTTGGCCTGAATATGGCGTGGTTCGCCAGTACCCTTGTAACCGTACTTTTCTTCTAGAAACTGAATCAATTGTTCACATTCAGCAAGTAGGGCTTGACGGTCAAAAGTGGTGTTATCAGACATCGTTCTATTAGAAAACTCACTGGATCACATGTTCAGAGTTAAAGCCCCTGATAAAACAGGATTTTCAGAGTACTTAAAGCCTCATTTCCACCATAGGTATGAGGCCCAATTCGTTCCACTCTCCGTAGCTTTTTATCGAGCCTTCAATACCACTATGCTGCTTTAATCCATGCTGCTTTGCCAAATCTACTATCCCTTGGGTGTTTAGAGGGCGAGCAACTTGTATTGTTATCCCTTTTTCTCCCATAGATAGTACAAATCGTTTCTTCCTCAATACCTTTGCCGTCAATCTCGCCAAACATATACGGAATACCTACTAAACATGATGTTTTATCATCTATAAAGGATTCCTGTTGCAATCTCAGTTAAGAGATCTCTATGCTTACCATACTTAAGTCATACTCCTTATAAGGGGTTTCAAGAAAAGAATACCCCTCACTTATGACTTCTAAAAATTGATTATATGAACCTTCATTATAAACGCCTCATGCGCTTTGCTTTGTCGGCCTGAACCCTACGAAGTTCACTGGTATCGACCCATCCCCATTTCCCTTCAATGCTATTGTGTAAACGCTCCCACTCAGCAAGAAAAACTTGACGATCAAGCGGATCATCTTCAAGTATGGTCATTCTGTAATGTTCCAGAACTTATCTATTGACTAACCTGACATATGCTACGAGTCGAGAGTTTATTGGAGATGCCCACCCTTGGGGCGGCACTCATCAAGCCACCTGCAAAACGGGTGGCGCCTATTACCTCGGCAGTGAATGAGTGTGTATTCTTCAGCTGGAAACCCTTGTAAACCCTGGATTGTTGTTTAAAACTTATATTGCCGGAGTAATAACTGTTACTCATGGAGTTTTCCGATTTTATGAATCTGGCTCACTAGCGTAGACCGCTGAAGGTGCTATCCGTCCCCAAGGTCGTGGTGAAATATTGTATGATCCCCGATCGTAGCTGAGCTGGACCTCTTTCAGGAGCGCCTTTATGGCAGTTTTCCCATCCTGGGTCAGCGTTTCCGAACAACTTTGGGCTGCTATTTGGAGGCGTTCAGTCAAAAAAGCCTGTTTGCTCTCCAGTTGGTTGATATCGCCAGGTAAGTCTGGATGAAAGGCTCCTTTGTGCATTCGATAGGCAGCGGCTGCATTTAGCTTACTCAATAAATTGAGGTAAACTGAGAATGCATGGCGAGCGGTAACAGCTGGCATTTCTTCCCTTAAGTCAATGATGGTGCCGAGGACTAAGGTGGGGATAAGAGAATTGTAGGGCTCTAGTGAGCTGGCCTGAATGCTTGCTTCAAAGGCGAGGGCATAAGCTAGCGTCCGACGGTAGGCAATTTCAAAATCATAAGTGACGCCACCTCTCACATCCAAAGCAAGTTTGAGCGGGATATGATTTTGCTGGTAAGCTGCCTCAAAAATCTGTTGGAGGGCTTGGATTTCGGGGATGCGAATAGCCATTTCAGCTCGGGCTTGCTCGATACGTTTTTTAGCCATTACTTTTTGCGCAGGTCTACCGGTGTTGGATATCTGCAAATCGGTATCGTCAATTTTGCATTGGAGATAGTAATCTCGCCAGAAACCGATGCCATTGGTGCAAGCATAGTTGAGCGAGATCCCTACGCGTCCGCGAGAGGGACCTGGTGGAACATTACTCCCGTCAATGCCAAAAAGTTGCCGTGACTTCCATACTTCTAAAAGGTTTAGATTTGCCGCGATCTCATCTAACTGCTCTAAAGCCTGCCTGATATCGTTACTGGAATAGCCCTTGGCCGCCAACTCAATTGGTCCAATTGCCGGAACAATCAAATCGCCATACACTGCACTCATAATTGACCTCTGCTGATATCGTTGTTTATCGTTGCTAGTCTATCTGTTGCTGAATTACTGTCTGCCACCGGATCTCCCTCCACTGTTAATGCGTTGTTGTAAGAGAGCATCGGGTTTAATTTCGATATGAGCAGGGGTAGAGTTCATTGGCACCGAAATACCGCTATCGCTCAAATGAAGCTCCTCATTAGGGAAACTTGCTGTCTTCGCTGCATGGGGCTGACGGTTAATCATATAAGGACTTGAATTCTCAATCCCTGGGACATCAATATGAATGAAACTATCATCACTTAATTGCCAGGTTAATCGGACACGACCAGGTAGGCTGCCATCAATAGAAGTTGGTTGACCTAGTTCGGCCTCGATTTGGGAATAGGTTTTGCCCTGGAGGTTGACATGTGTAGATTCTGTATTGAATTGACGACTCATACCCTCGACAAAAATGCCACTACCAAGTGGCTCTTCCAATGGATATACCAGATTATTTTCGCTAAAAGCATTTTCCAACTGAGTCCTGTTTTTGGTTAGTGTGTCTATGTGATCTAGCAGGTGGTTGTAAGGATCGCCCTCGCCATGATTATTGAGTACAAAATCTTCGATGCCATCTAAGGTCTCGCGAGCCGCGTCAATGGCCTTAGCATCACCAGCTTCGTGGGCTGCCCTCAGTTGTTCTAAGGCCTTCACATAATTCTCGGCTTGGATAGATTCTTCCGGTGTAGGTTTGGGAATAACTGACTTTTCAGGTTTAGATTCTGCTGGGATTGGCTCGGCTGGTTTAGGTGCAGGTTCTGTTGGCTTAGGTTTAGCAGGTATCGGTTCGGTTGATTGCGGTGCGCCGGACTCAGTTGATCTAGGCGCAGTGGGTTCAACATTGTCCGGAGATTTTCTATCAGTTTCTAGCTCTCTATTCCCAAGTCTGGGGGAGTTATCGAATGGTGTGAGTTGCTGTGAGACATTTCCATCATTAGATGAACGATTTTTGGTGGGTTGATTTTGAGGACTGTCAAGGTCAAGATTGTTATCTCTACTCCTCGGAGGAACAGCATCTTCCTGGAAGACTTGACGATAAGAGCCGTCATCACTAATCTCAGCTAATTTTTCTCTTCTTGGATTGATTCGGCTATGTTGATTTATCAATCGTGGACGATTTTCGTCGGCATCTTTTCCTGTCCATTTGGGATCCATGATATCTCCATGCTGAGCACGGAAATTAGGATTATCCTTTAGAGCTTGAATAATCGCATCGCGGCGATCTCCTTCAGGGATGGGACTACCGTCAACTTCTCGAAGATCGAATAAATCGTAATCACCAGTAAAACCTTTGTCGTAGCCCAAATTGGGGCCTTGTTGACCATCTGATTGGGTTAAAGACTGACGATTATCAATGACAATCCCGTCATCACTAACGCGAATCGTTCCCTCATCTTTAAGTTCTTCAACTATTTCTTCATATCTACTGTGTTGCTTCGTGCGTCTTTCGTACCGCTTCTCAAGTTCTTTGTATAGTTTAGGATTATCTTGTTCGAGCTTTCTTAGTTCGGGAGACGTACGAGGATCTATAAGGTTTTTAGGGTGAGGAAAGGCCACCTGCCCTTGATATTCTTCCTTGATCCCTAAAAGCACATCGTATTCATTGACGGTGTTCATTTTTAGGTCGACAAGCTTCGGCGAGTGCCCATCCTTCAGCAGTCGGGGGGTCTCTGGGTTACTCGGTCGAATACGAATGATGCAATTATGCTCCTCAGCAATCCGTCGAGCCGCCTTCACCCCTTCTGGCAACATGCCAACTTCTTCGGCAAAGGCTTCTAAATCCTGGACTCTGTTAATAGGCGATTTAGGGGGTGCGTCAACAAACTCCCCAATCTCCGGGTCATACCGCTTCGCAGCCCCCCGGTAACCGTGCTTATTGCGCAGTCCCGGCTCCCCATTGGGTTGGCGATACCACTCATATCCCCTCGGCGCCTCCGGCCATCCCCGCTCATCGGCCAGCTCCTTACCCGTCCGTTTCGGGACTTCCGCATCAGTTAAGGGTTTGCCCAGTTCCGGATACCTTGCCTCCAACTCTTGTAGCTCGTTGGCAACCCGATTGAGTTCGACATCAAGATCACCCTCTGAGATGTCACCCCTAGCAATCCGATTTTCAAGAAGATCGACATCGGCCTTCATGCCTTTAAGACGAGCCCGGATATCGGGGGCAAGGTCAGACTGCAGCAGCCTATCAATTCTGTCAATGTAGGGACCACAGACACTGCATAAAATCAGACTGACTTCGCCATTGGGGAGTTGGCGAGGGGTCAAACTGTGGTCTTCGCCGCCAATCCGCACGGGCGTCGTCGCGTCACTCAGCTCCGCGTCATTGAGCTGGCGAGCCGGGACATTGGATGATTCGGCGTCGACTGCTGTTGGTGAATGGCCAGAGGCAGGGACGTTCTCGTCGGGGCGGAGTCGGTCGCCGCGATTGGCTGGAACCAGCGATGGCGATGTTTCAGGTGCGAGGGGGCGTGGCCTTGGGTGTGTGGGTTGAGCTGACTGAGGCGCTAGAGTCGATGGATAACTCATCGTTGGGGTTTCTGGCTGAGATTGAGGCGTACGTCCGGGTGCTTGAGGAGCATCAGGGGTGCGAGTGGGCGATCCAGAGCTTGTGACATCGAGTGTTGGACGACGACCGCCTGTCGGGGCTCCTGTTGCATCACCAAACCGCGTTCCAACCGCATCGCCAAATCTAGCCCCCTTGTTTTGAAAATTTGTTTGAACCCCCTCAATATTGCGACCCAATCCACCCAGGCTACTGAGATTGGCGGTGGAAATTGAAACCGCCGCTCCAATCCCCGCCCCAATCAATATTCCTTCCAAAGTAATTGGATTGCCGACAGACAAATCACCCAGAATTCCCCCGGTGATATCCAGCGCAGTGTCAATCCCAAACTTTAAGACAGCCTGAGTCATGCCTGCACCCAACTTGCCTGCATTGCCTAATGCATTACCTAGCACACCCCCGGCGCCGCCTAAGGCGCCGCCGATAGCGCCGACAATCGCCGCCTTTCCAACGCCCTCCATCAACTCTTTGCCATCGATGACGTTGTTGCCCATCTGGATAACTGCGCCAGCAGCGGCGCCCATAACCGCTCCCCCAACAATGGCGCCAATCGCGCCTGCTGTTGCGGCGCTTGCCCCCAGCGCTCCCGCCGCCGCCCCGACTGCGCCAATAACCGCAGGACCGGCCACCAGAGCCACAACCACAATGACAGTCACAACCAACAGAA
>JASJDH010000094.1 GCA_030065175.1 Leptolyngbyaceae cyanobacterium MO_188.B28
CAAAAATTTAGCGACTTACTCCAGTGCTTTGACCTCTAGCACCTTGAGTCGGCGGTTTACAGCGAATCTGCGGAAAGACGGGCTGAGGTTATTATTAGACGTTGACTTGGATTATTACTCAAAGGTTAAAGTTGGCGACTTAATTAATCATTTGAATGTTGAAGCGAATCGAACAACCATTGCGATTAGAACGCTGACCCGAATTGCTATCTCTGCCATTACAATTCTGGTTTTTCTGGGCATTCTGGTGTCTATTTCATGGCAATTGACCATTGTTTCAACGGGGTTGTTGGGGGTGGTTGCATTAGTCAATCAATTCGCCGTTAGACAAGCCAGGTCCTTTGGTGAGTTGTTGTCTAAACTTTCTAGAGCCTACTCCTCAAGAATTGTAGAAATTCTCAGCGGCATCCGCTTGGTGAAAGCGACGGGCAATGAGAATTTCGAATTTAATATTGTGGAGGGTTTGATTCGCGATCGCGAAAAGGCTGAGTTTAAATCCCAGGCCGTTTTCGCCAGTATTGCCCCTTTAAATGAAATGTTAAGCATTCTCTCCTTAATTGGGATTGTGCTAATGGGCCGGCTTCTCTTTGCCAATCAATTGCAGGAACTGGCGTCAAGTATGCTGCTTTACTTGGTGTTTTTGTTCCGAATGTTGCCCCATATTGGTCAGCTCAACACGAATCGGAGTCAGTTCGCCAACACCGCCGCCAGTGTTCGAATTATTAGTGATTTCCTCAGATATGAGAATAAGCCGTTTATGTCGCCTGGCAGTCATTCTTTTAGTGAGTTAAAGGAAGGCATTCGGTTTAAACAGATTTCTTTCAACTATCCTGGCAATGGGCAAAAGGTGCTTGAAAATGTTGATCTGTATTTACCCAAGGGCACAACGTTAGCCCTTGTCGGGGCTTCTGGCGCAGGCAAATCGACAATGGCGGATTTATTGCCTCGCTTTTATGATCCGGTCGAAGGCTGCATAGAAATTGACGGAATTGACCTGCGTCAGTTTAACATCATCAGCTTTAGGAAGCGATTGGGGGTTGTCAGCCAAGATACTTTTTTGTTTAACGCTTCAATCCGCGACAATCTCAAATATGGCCGATCCAACGCCACGGATGAAGAGGTGATCGATGCGGCTAAACGCGCCAACGCTCACGAATTTATCACGCGTTTGCCTGATGGGTTTGAAACCCAGATTGGCGATCGCGGCGTCTTGCTTTCGGGGGGACAACGTCAGCGTCTCGCCATTGCCCGAGCCCTATTGCAAGACCCCGAAATTCTGATTTTAGATGAGGCGACCAGTGCGCTGGATACGATTTCAGAACGGTTGGTGCAAAAGGCGATTGATGATTTGAGCCGCGATCGCACCACCCTAGTCATCGCCCATCGACTTTCAACCATTCAAAAGGCTGATCAAATCGCTGTCCTTGAGCGGGGTAAGGTGGTTGAAATCGGGACGCATTTGGAATTGTTGAAAAAGGGTGAATATTACGCTCGGCTCTATGCAATGCAGTTTTCTGACACGCTCAAGGAAAACCGAGCCATAACCGAAAGCAAACACTTCCGAGACAAAGCCATCATCAGGACTTCCTATGAAGCGCGTTCTTATCTAAACACCATGATTGGATTCCTCGGCTTTCTGACTGACGGCACCTTTGATACAACCGGAGAGCAAGAGGAACTCGCTAAATTAGCCTACGAGTCCGCCCTGGATCTATTAAGGGTGTTAGAGAGTCTTGAGCAGGCGGCTCAAGACCGTGCGAGATTGAAGTCATAAGGTATTTTTTAAGATGAATCGCGGAATTTATATTGTCGCCAATGACAAGGTTGCTGAAAATGCGATCGCACTACTCAGTAGCCTCAGACTGCACGATCCCGAGATACCGGTTGTCTTAATTCCCTTCAATGACGACTATCAGACCGTTGCCTCCACCTTGGCTGAGCTATACCAGGTTACATGCTTCCCGGATTTAGCTTTTTTGGAAGTGTTCACCCAAACTATCAGTGAAATTTTTCCCCGTGATTTCCTGGCCCTTCCCAATAAAATGCGAAAATTAGCGGCTTGGTTTGGGCCGTTGGAGGATTTTCTCTACATCGATACCGACATTCTAGTTTTTGAACCCATTTCCAAAACCCTGGATTATCTCTTACAAGCAGACTTTATCTGTTGCGACTTTCACCATAAAGGTCGGGGGCTAAAGGATGTTTTCTCCTCCACAATCCAAGCACAAGGGATTTTTAGCGAAGATGATTTAACGGATGTGTTCAATAGCGGCTTCTGGGGGGCTAAAAAGGGGACGATTTCCCTAGAGCAAATGTACGAGTTATTGCGGGAGTGCGCCCAACACCGAGAGTACTTCGACTTTTCCAGCGGCACCACCGATCAGCCGATCATGAACTTTTTGGTGCTGAAGTCTATTGCGAAGCGCCTCAACATTACAAACACCAATCCCCATGAACCCGGAAGCTGGGCGGGTTCATCCCATTTTAGAGAAGAGAATCATATCCTGTACGATGGCGATCGCCCCTTGCGGTATCTTCACTGGGCCGGCACACCGATGAGAGCGGGCGGACCCTATCGCTCCCTTTGGGAGTATTATCGCTATCTCAAGCAGCCGAGGCCCATTTCCGTCTCTGAGGCAACGCCTAACGCCCCGATTTGGAAAAAGGTGATCAAACTTATTAAGAGCTAGATGTGGCTCGAGTCATCATTCGTACGCGTGTCGCAACCCTCAGCGTGTCACACTCCTAGTATGACCATCCCAATTATTGGGATATGGCCCCTTATAGGGATCTGCAAAGAAATAACATCTCATCCACCCATCCACCCATCCACTGCCTTTAGTAGGGACTTTATTTTGACGAAAATTCCTTAAGGCGGCTCTCATCCTAAGCCCGTTCGACTGGGATAGGTATGCAGCAGATTTAGGAAAAGTTGGCCGTCGAACGTGCGCGGATCGATCCGAGAGCCGGACCGATCGACGCCTCGATGGGTGGTAATGCGGCTATCCGGTACATTTGTACGAGCGAGTAGCCAGGCTAAGGACTGGTATTGGGCGTTGGTGTACCCGCTGTGCCATTGGCCATTGCCTCGTCCATCCGCAGGGGTTTCTAGGGAGACGTGGTAAGCAAAATTATTCACTGACGCAGGAAAATCCGGGTTAGTCGAAACGGCTTCTGGCCCATTGGGGCCGTTGAATACCGAATTACCTGCTCCAAATGCCCGTTTCTCAGGGGGGACAATGTACACAATCGTGCCATCTTGGGTAATTAAGGTGTGGTAACTCACCTGGTCTTCATCTCTAGGATGGGGCGTTTGAAACAGGTTGATGGCGCTGCGAGCTGACCCCACGGTTTCGTGAATGACGACGATAAAGTCATTATGGACAGGCCGTCCATAAACATCGGTTAGGTAGCGATCGCCATAGTTCGTCGGATCCGCCAGCGCAATTTCCTCCCGGGGGCTGTAATGGCCAGTTGTATGGCCAAAATCCGTCGCCAGATCTTGAGTCGCCGTTGAATCTTCTGGCGCAGTGGGAATCAGCGCCGCCGCTGCTGATTGCCCCATCGGAGGTAAGCCATTAACGGTTGAGAGGGTTTCAAGAGAATGCAATGGGGGAAATAGGGAGATCGCTAGAAACACCAAGCAAACCAAGCCTACTTGGGTTAGCCATGTCAATAATTTCCGCTTCATCTTTTGAGTTCCCGCTCGCTCTATATGGGGTATTGAGAATATTATGAATTGTCAAGGCCATCGAAACTGTAGGCTGAGTTGCAACACAGGGGGAGAAAGTTTGTCTCGATAGAAGGCTGCAAATGATTGGATAGGTAGACGGGGTGGTGCTTTAAGCGTCCTAAATCTCTAGGGCTCTGGCAGAAGCGATTAGATGTCTTTACGGGTTACTACTTTAGTGGAGACAACCAAGGGCCTCCCTGGAAGCCCGGTTACAGGAAAGAAATCTCCAGCAGGAATTTTAACTCACTGGGGACCGTGGTTAATTCGGAGTTAGGTAAGGGTAGTTATGGGTTGGCCTCTAATCATGAGCATGAAACCGTAGACGGTAAGCAGAAATAAAGAACTGGCTATCGTCTTCCTACCTTGAATTCCAAACCGGTAGATTTGGCTGAGATGCTAAAGTCCCAAATTCAAATTAGACTATTGAATGCTGGACCTCTTCTGTTGACTCATTTTTGCTTAATCAGAAAATTCCCGCTTAAGTAGATCCCCTTAAATTTACCCATAAAACCACTCAACATTTAAGGGCCGACCTCGAACGACTCTCTCGCCCAACTCCAATACATCGCCCATGGCCATACACCGCCAGCCCCCGGACTAAGGCTTTTGTCGCCTAACACCGCTTGAGTGTTGCTTAAAGGGCAAGTGTTGGGCATTTCTAGAAAAGAAGTGATTTCCCCTTCACACAGGCGCAACTGGCTATAGATAAGTCTTCCTTATCATCAGGTCCGTTTCCCTAAAATGAACCTGCGGATCAATGACCCCAGGCAACAAAATCAGTCCTATTGCGTCAATCACTTGCAGATCAGGGGAATCCCAAGGAGCAATTAGAGGGTCCACAGCCGAAATGGTTGCCCCTATATCCCGACATCTCCCTCAAGGAACTGCCAGATGACGTCAGAATGTGAGCATTACGGATAACGACCGACCCAGTCATGTCAATTTTTTCTCCACTTTGCGACATTGCCCCTGGAAGTTTACCTATTCAAGCTCTAAATTTACTATGATCTGTTGATTGAATGGTTCATCACTAGGATTCTTTCCGCCTGTGTCAGATAATCCCAACCAACCTCAAGTGTCCAATTCATCCAATTCAGAGGAGTCCGAATCCCAAGCAGTTGATCGGGCCAAACCCGCGACGCCCACCCAAAATACTCAGAATCCTTGGATTGAAGGTTTGCAAACCATCGGTCTCAGTGTTGTTTTAGCGCTAGGGATTCGACATTTTGTGGCGGAAGCGCGCTACATCCCGTCTGGCTCTATGGAGCCAACCTTGCAAATTAATGACCGCTTAGTGGTTGAAAAGGTTAGTTACCATTTCAATGAACCGGCGCGGGGCGATATTATCGTATTTTGGCCGCCCGATGAATTATTTCCGAATGAAGGAAGACGCGACGCCTTCATTAAGCGAGTCATTGGTTTACCGGGGGAAACGGTTCAGGTTGCCGCTGGGAGAGTGATTGTTGATGGCCAGTCGCTGCAGGAGGAGTATATTAAAGCGCCGCCTGAGTACCAGTGGGGACCTGAAACGGTTCCTCCCTCCTCCTATTTAGTCCTGGGCGATAATCGCAATAGTAGCTACGACAGCCATTCTTGGGGCTTTGTACCACAGGAAAATATTATTGGTCGGGCAGTGGTCCGTTTCTGGCCGCCTGATCGGGTGGGGGGGTTGAATTAGCCGTAATTGACTACTGTGGGAATCTCACCTTCAAGACTAGACTGCTCCCGTCTGGAATAGATTTTATAGATTTTCTGGAAGACGGTTATCCGCCTCATGTTCCTCCTCCTCCCTTCTTTCTGAAACGGTAGAATCAAGAGAAGCGATAGGAAGAAGATAGACTCCATGATTCCAACTGTTATTGAGCAATCTGGTCGAGGTGAACGGGCTTTCGACATTTATTCTCGGCTTCTGCGAGAACGCATTGTCTTCTTAGGACAGGAAGTTACGTCGGAGTCAGCCAATTTGATTGTGGCTCAGATGTTGTTCTTAGAAGCTGAAGACCCTGATAAGGATATCTATCTATATATCAACTCTCCTGGTGGTTCAGTATCAGCGGGTTTAGGCATTTACGATACGATGAATCATATTCGCCCGGATGTTTGCACAATTTGTGTTGGATTAGCTGCAAGCATGGGCGCATTTCTACTGAGCGCCGGCAAAAAAGGGAAACGCATGAGTTTGCCGAATTCTCGGGTGATGATCCATCAACCCTTAGGAGGCGCCCAAGGACAGGCGACTGATATCGAAATCCAAGCTAAAGAGATTCTCTATCTGAAGCAGCAGCTCAATCAAGCGTTAGCTGAACATACAGGCCAGCCCTTAGAAAGAATCCAAGACGACACCGAGCGTGACTTTTTTATGTCTCCGGCTGAAGCTGTGGAGTATGGGTTGATCGATGAAGTGATTTCTCGTCAATCAGTTGGGAGCCGACCGCAGGTAGTTTAGGCGGGGCAGTAACGCTTCAAGTTCTCATCCATCCCTTTATATTTGAGATTCTCTGGGAGAGGGTTGGGATTCAAGGTATAGCAGGAAGGCCAACAATTCTTCATCGCTGAGTTGTTGGCGGGATCGCTTTTGATACGTTTGCTCCAAATACTCTCGTCCTTGATTGCTTGTCCAGCCAAGTCGTCTCAGTTCGACGTCAGTTTGGGCAATGATATCTGATAGATCGATGGGCCCTTGAGAGTTATCTAAGGGGTTTGGCTGAGTGAGGTTGAGTTTCGCCGTCTTACTTGAAGAAGAGTCTTTTGTGGGAGCCTTCGAGGGCTCCGCCTGGGGCTTCGAAGCATCTGTTTGAGATTTGGAGGCGTCTGATGCAGAGGGTTTCACTGCTTTCTCGGGACTGATGGGCAAAAGGGTCTCAAAATGATCACCGGAAGGGAAGTCAGATTCTAATTGGAGAGGTTGAGAGTTTGCAATGGGGGCGTCATCAGTGGTGGGCGCGGCCTGACTAACCGATATGGGCGCAGCCTGATTAATAATCGATTCGCTGATTGCGGTCGGTGGAGTGGGATGAATGTCGATGTCTATTTCTAGCCCAATAGCTTGTATTGCTCGCGTCCTTGCTTGATCTTCCGCCGTTTCGATGCTGGAAGCAGCCGCCAGCCCTGTCGCAAGGGTTTCGCCATCGACTTGAATCTGCGCCCGTACGACGTATTGGTCATTGTGCAGTGTGAGTAAATCCGCTGTCAGGCTACCGGTTGGGTAACGCTTACGGAATTGGTTCAAGAGAGAAAAAATCACTCGCTAATTTCTGATAAAGGGAGGGTAGGGTAAAAGATGGGTAATATGCTCAGTCTAAAGGAAGAGTGTTTGTCAAAAATTTGACTATTCCGAGTAGAGCGATTATTAAGTTATTTAATGCCTGCTATCATTTTCTCTATTGACAGAGACCTGAAGGGGATTTATCCACAAGTTATTTCAGGCCTATCAAAGGTAAATCAGAAATGGATCCTGACTTCAATATCAAATCTTAAAAAGATCATCCCGAAAGTATTAAACTTCTCCTTTACATTGCTTAAGATAAAACAAGGTCGTTACGATAAAACATTGTTTTGATGCTGGATAGTCTGTTTGACTTGTCTCCCTCACTGGGGTTACATACTTTGATTTTGCTGCCGGTGTTAGTGGCGCTAGAAGCTGTTCTGTCAGCAGATAATGCGATCGCGCTTGCAGCCATTGCTCAGGGGTTAGAGTCCGATGAAATGCAGCATCGCGCCCTGAATTTGGGTTTGGTGGTCGCTTTTGTGCTGAGGATGGTGCTGATTCTAACCGCGAGTTGGGTTCTGAAATTTTGGCAGTTCGAAGTATTAGGGGCCGCTTATTTACTCTGGTTAGTGTTCCAATATTTCACCTCGGATGAAGAAGATGAAACGCATCATCACCATGGACCTAGATTTTCCTCCCTTTGGCAAGCGATCCCGGTGATTGCGCTGACGGATCTCGCCTTTTCTCTGGATAGCGTGACGACTGCGATCGCCATTTCCGGTGGGGAAGTCTGGCTAGTTTTGACAGGCGGACTTATTGGCATTCTTACCTTACGGTTTATGGCGGAGTTATTTATTCGCTGGCTGAGTGAATATGAATATCTAGAGGACGCTGGATATGTTACTGTCGCCTTGGTGGGAACCCGTCTGCTGATTCGAGTGATTAATTCTGAATGGGTTCCTCCAGAATGGATTATGGTGTCAATCATTGCCATTGTCTTTGTTTGGGGCTTCTCAAAGCGTAAAGAAGAAGCAGGATTGGTGGACATCGGCCAAATTAGCGACGATGGTCAGACGCTGACGAAATCGGCCAATGGCTCTGAGGCGAATCCATATTCGGACAACGGTTTTAAAATCGATAGCATTACTGATATCAATCTTGTCTCTGAGGATGATATTGAGACAGCATCAAAGTCTCAGGATGGCCCAGAGGTGAAATTTCCTGAGAAAATTGAGAAATAAACTTGCCGGAGAGCAGGAAATTTTATCGTTAGAACATTTACCGTTAGAACACTCTAAAGTTTTTCTTTTTTGTCTCTCACAGGAGAGAAGTGCAGTTTTTAGGCTGCACATTGGATAAGCTACTTCTAATCACGGATGAAAATTTATCGCCGAATTTTCTGCTGTGGAAAATCTACGATGGCGTCCAGGCAATAAACCTTTTCAAGCAATTGATTACCTGGACGCCACAGGCGCACTTCTTTTTTAGTCAATGAGGCTATTGACGCTACTCATACAACCAGCCTTTTAGAGAAGAATCCCAGTTTGCCAGTTCTTCTTCGTTGAACCAAAGTGCGATCTCGGTATGAGCGGTTTCGATGGCGTCAGAACCATGGATTATATTGCGGCCAATGGTAATGCCATAGTCGCCTCGAATAGTTCCGGGATCGGCGGTTAGGGGGTTAGTCGCGCCGATCAGTTTGCGAGCGGATGCAACCACGCCTTCTCCTTCCCACACCATGGCGACAACGGGTCCAGATGTGATGAAATCCACCAAACCTTTAAAGAAAGGTTTGTCGCTGTGGACAGCGTAGTGTTTTTCAGCCAGTTCTTTAGGTACAGCCATCATCTTGAGGCCGACCAGAGAAAATCCTTTAGCCTCATACCGACTAATAATCGAGCCGATCAAGCCGCGTTGAACGCCATCAGGCTTGATCATTAAAAAAGTCCGTTCCACAGATACCTGCTCCTAACACAACACAGTTATTGACCTTCTCTATGCTCATTAAACAAGTCCCCTTTGTAAAGGTTTTGCAGTAAAGTTCTTGACAAATTTCTTAGGGGACTAGGGAAAATCGAGGTTGAGAACCTCTGATTTAGGAATTTGCGCGAAAATAGCGCTCTGTTTGATTGAAGGCCGTGGATGCGTGGCCAGAAAAATTTAATATAGAGCCTCAGAGTGCTTGCCACAGGCAGGGCCTGGGAAGCGCGGCGGATGAACTTGACCGCATTGAATACAAAATTAGGCCAGCAGCAAAATAATCATTAGCAAAAAACCAAGGGTTAAGATAATAGACTCCCGAAAAACTTGAGTGGCAAGATCGTCATTGACGGGGAGTTTGGTCTTCATTGTGGATACCTCCCTGATACGTGTAAGGGATTGTTATTGAATTAGGTCTAACACTATATTGATGCACCTTGAGGTTGACTGACATCGCCCATGAGGGTACCTGTGGGCGCGTCATCTGGATGGGCCGCCAGGCATTAAAGGGAACGGTTTTGTTAGGCGCTGCGCTAGGTTTGGAGAGAGGTTTACTGTTTCTTTAAGCCACTTTCTTCCCCATGAAATGGCTATTGAATACGTAGAGCATATCGCCTTTTTCAGTGACCTCGAAATTTGCCAGAAATTCTTCAGCTCTATGGTCCAAAAAAACTTTGGATTCATGGGCGCTGAGATTCGCTGCGATCGCGAAATCCAAAACGCTGACTCGCCCCTGATGGGTTTGTAGGAGGCCATAGAAAACTTGCTGCCGACGACGTATCTCTAGTTGACGGCGTCGCCATAACCACCATCCGAGCGCTACTACGCCGCCCAGCATTAGCCAAGGCAGGAGAATTTTGATAATCTCCAGCAGGAAAAATATCAGGACAACCAAAACGCAGATGAGAAAAAACTTCGTGGCTACATCTGATTGTGGCGGTCTATTTCTTCCTCTAACCATCATCACCTTTGACGCACAAGGGTCAGAGACAAGTCTGTTTGGACTATATTTCTGACGTCCCACTATCTTAGTACAAATAAACTATTATTTTGGGTATGCTCTATCCCATCGATGCTCTATAGCAATCTTAGTCAATTCATCCGGTCAAGCATGGCTGTGTCAGGTTTGTAAACAAGACCTTTATACTCAACCCTATCTGCATGAACTTGGAATCCGCCTCAGTAAGGATTCGGGGACTCTAGCCGATTCGCTGAAGAGTAATCAGCGCCTCTTTACGATACGCTGACCTAATCTCCAATTCCGGATTAAATTCGCCAACGTTTATTTTGCTGGCGTCTTCAGTTCATTTCCCTGTCAATAGCTATACAGACTTTTTTCGGAAAGTTGCGCGCAGCAGCAGCGAATTTAGCACCACACTGACCGAGCTGATGGCCATTAAGCCGCCCGCCGCCGCGGGGCTGAGAATAATGCCGAAGGAAGGCAATAGAACGCCAGCGGCCAGGGGGATGCCGATCAGGTTATAGGTAAAGGCCCAAACCAGATTCTGACGAATTTTATTGAATGTGGCGCGACTTAAGTGGATGGCTTCCACCACATCGGTCAAGCGATCGCGCATCAGCACAATTCCGGCGGTTTCAATGGCGACATCGGAACCAGAGGTAAGGGCGACGCCCACATCGGCTTGAGCCAGAGCGGGAGCATCATTGACCCCGTCTCCCACCATAGCTACCCGATAGCCTTGAGCTTGTAGCTTGACAATTTCATTGACTTTGTCTGCAGGTTTCACTTCCGCTAAAACTTGGTCTGGAGTCAACCCCAGGTTCTTGGCGACGGCGACGGCGGCGGCGGTCTGATCGCCACTCAAGAGTTTCACGGTTAACCCCATGGACTGCAAGGCGTCTAGCGTGGTCTGCGCATCGGGCCTCACAGTGTCCGCAACGGCGATCAGTCCCACCAGTCGACCGCCTAGCGCCACATAAACAGCGGTATTCCCATCGGCTGCGATGATGGCGGATTGGGCGGCCGCCCCGTCGGAAATTGGAATGTCCTGCTGGGTTAACCAGCCAAGATTCCCCAATAGGACGATTTCCGTCTTATCCTGCCAGATCACCTTAGCAGAGACCCCTAAGCCAGATTCTGTATAGAAGTCTTCGGCGGCCAGAAGCGGAATTTCTTGGGTTTGGGCGGCCTGCTGAATCGCTGCCGATAAGGGATGCCGAGCGCCACTTTCGACCGTAGCGGCCAGTTGCAGCAGTTGGCGGTCGCTCAAGTCTGCGGAAAAGGTTAAGCAGGCGGTGACTTGCGGTTGTCCTGTCGTTAAGGTGCCCGTTTTATCAAATACGGCCATGTCAAGGTGATGGACGGTCTCCAGTACATCGCCGCCTCGGATCAATAACCCCCTTTCCGCCCCCAGTCCAGATCCCACCAGAATGGCGGTGGGAGTCGCTAAACCCAGGGCGCAAGGACAAGCAATCACCAGCACCGCGATCGCCAGCTTCAGACTGACTAAGAGCGCAGAGGGTTCGGCGGTCATAGCGGCCATGGCGGCCATATCATGGCCCATGTCCATCGTGTGATGCAGAACTTCCGGCCAAAGGGGCAGGCCGATTAAATACCAGAAAAGGAATGTCAGGGTTGCGATCGCTAACACCCCGTAGGTGAAATAGCCGGAGACAATATCCGCTAAACGCTGAATCGGCGCTTTGCGAGTTTGGGCGGTTTCCACCAATTCGATCAAACGAGCCAGAACCGTTTCTTTACCCGTATTCACGACCTGAAGCGCAATAGCCCCAGACTGGTTGAGAGCGCCCGTATACACCTGATCCCCTAGTTTCTTTAGGACCGGCATTGACTCACCCGTCAACATAGACTCATCCACCGTGGTCTGACCCAACACGACTAAGCCGTCTGCCGGAATCCTTTCCCCAGGCAGAACCTGTAGCCATTCGCCCACATGGACTTGATCAACGGGAATTTCCACCCCAGTTTGAACTGTATTTGATTTATGAGGATTCGGGACTAGCCGCGCCACCGTCGGCTTCAGGGCGATCAGGGCGTGTAGGGCGTCAGCGGCGCGATACCTTGCCTGTTGCTCCAAAGTTCGGCCTAGCAGGATAAAGCTGACCAACATCACCGGTTCATCAAAGAAGCATTCCCAATGCAATTGGGGTAGGAGCAAGGCAATCACACTGGCGGTATAAGCGCTAAAGGCGCCTAAGCCCACCAGGGTGTTCATGTTGGGCGCGCCCCGTTGCAAGCCTCGCCAACCATCTATCAAAATCCCCCGGCCAGGTCCCAATAACGCCAGCGTCGCCAGCCCCCAATGGAGGTGAATGTCACTGAGAATGGGAACTGTCAACCAACCAAAATGATTCAAATGCCCAATGGCGGAGAGGAGAAGGAGAATTGCGGCGATCGCGACTCGCCATATCTGCTGACGGCTCTCCCGCCGTTTACGGTCAGTCCAGTTAAACTGAGTCGTCTGTTCGGCGTCAGACTCATTGTTCCACCCCCCTCTTGGCTGGGTGGGAAATCCACCATCTGTTAGGGTGTCCGCCAGTCTTTGAGGACTCGCCTGACCGATTTGGCATTCCACCGCCGCTACCTCAGTCGCCAAGTTGACGGTGGCTGAGATGACGCCCTCGCAGCTAAGAAGCTGTCGCTCTACCGCTTTGACGCAGCCTGCACATTTCATCCCGCAGACGTCAAGCACAATGGTTTCATAGGCGACAGGGTCGTTCATATCGTCTATTGGAAGATCTGGCTGGGATAACGGGACGGCTAAAGGAGACATATGGGCGCTCAACAAGTGGAATTCCTATCTCGAGCGTAAGCGAAATCAACCCGAAATGGCCCCTTGTCAGCCGAGGCTTAGGATTTTACTCAGATTTACTGCAGATTCTATTTCGAATTAGACGTTATTGTCGATCAATCAGCCAATGAGTTCGAAATATAGGGTTTTTTCCTATGATCGCTACCGGTTAATTTGAACCGCTGCCTAATAGAAATAAACCCATCATAGTGACGCTATTCCAGGCGCTATGGAGCAGCATCGGAGCCAGGAGATTGCGCGATCGCGTGTAAACAAATCCCAAGACAGACCCCAAGGCGGTCAGAGGCAGCACCTCGGAGAGACTCAAGTGGGCGGCGGCGAAAATAAAACTACTGGCGGCGATGGCCCCCCAAACTGGGATATAGCGGGTAAGGGAAGGCAATAGAAATCCGCGAAATAAGACCTCTTCAAACAGAGGCGCTGCGATCGCGGCGGTCAAGAAAAAAATTGTAAAGGCAATTGTGTCATGCTCTTCTAGAACTGTTTGCAGCAGCGGATTACTCCCCCCTTGTCCTTGCCAAAACTGCTGATTTAGGAAAGAAATGCCCAGCATTAGCGGCAGCGCCGCCAGATAACCGCCTAACCCCCACCAGGGCCAGTCGCCCCAGAATTTAAACCGAAACCACCCAGATGGCAGAGGGCGAAATAACCGAATGGACCAGTAGAGCACCAGAATGCCGCCGGACGCCATCAGCACGTAGTAAAGCAGGGCGTATAGGGCTCTTCCCCGACTGCTAAAAGTGGAAAACCCGACGCCCAAAGCGCCCAGCAGCAGCGGCAAGAAAATTTGTCCAATGAAGAAGAATCCCACGACCAGCACCTGCCAGATGATTTCGCCTGTCCAAGGCGTATCCCAACCGGTTTCGGCATTCTGCATGAGCAAAGATTTCTGACCGCGAACGAATCGTTGAATCACCAGAAACCCAATCAGTCCTATTCCGAGGACGCAACCCAGCGTCGGTAAGAAGCCAATGAATACTAGCTTCAAGAGGGTTTTCTCGGCGATTCCCTGTTCTTTGACCGCCAGTGCGGTCAAGTCTTCATCTCGTTGCTGGCTTTGGTAAAGTTGATTTAAGGCGCGATAGCGAAACCAGCCCGTTAGCGTTTGCTGAATCCGCATACTTGCCTCTGGATCCACCGTTGACGGTGATTCCCAAAGCCCAGTCAATACCCTAGCTGTCTGGGCGATTTCACCTGCTTTGTCTTGACTTGCGGCCAAATTCCGCCAAGTTTCCAGAGCTTGGGCGGTTTCTCCTTTTTCAGCCTGCAGAATCCCTAGGCGCAAATCCAACTGCTCAATCAATTGAGCTTGCTGTTGAACCATCCCCTTCAATTTCAGCGTTGTTGGATCTGTCTCTATCCGATTACTGACCGGCGCCGTTTCAGGTAAACGCTGGGTTAATTGCTCTTGGGATCGGGTCAAATTGGTCTCAGCTTCTTCGCGCACCTCTTCATATTCCTTAAGGGCGCTCGCCACTGGATCATCCCCTAACAATGCGCTGCGGACCTGCTTCGCTTGGACGTCCGAAAACCCATCTCCTTGCCATGATGCGGCTTGTAGGAGCAAGTCAGTTTGATAAAGCTGCAAACGGTTTGTAACCTGAGGTTCATTCCAGCTACTGATCAGGGATTGACCAATGATGAGGCTAACGGCGAGGGTAAGAAATCCAAGTATAATGCGTTTGACGGTCATGTCCTCTGTGTCTAAGTGGGTTAACCTCGAGCGGTTAGGGGAGTAGCGAGCGACGCCAAAATGAAGTTTTTAGCATGACTAACTCGTTCGTCTTAAGTGATCCGTAAGCAACTCAACTTCGCGATCAGCTCAAGGACTAGCAGCAATTTACAAGCAGCTGACGGCTGAAAGTAAATCAGATTAACCAATCTCAATTAGATCCCAATTATTGCACTGAATCATCAGTCCTCACTGCCAAGGGTGTGATCCAGAAAGCGCCATCGTAGGGTCGACTCAGGTTAATATTGTCTCTGGCTGAGTGCATGAGAAGAGGAGAGACCCCTGAAAACGCGTATTATTCTTGTCCGTCACGGTCAGAGCAGCTTTAATTTGAAAGGCATTATTCAAGGCCACTGTGACGAGTCTATGCTAACGCAAGCGGGCCGAGATCAGGCGCTGAAAGTCGCCTCCGCCCTGGATGGAATGGCGTTCGACGCGATCTACTCTAGCCCGCTAAAACGGGCGAGTGAGACGGCGACACTGATCGCTAAGGCGCTTAAGGCGAACTCCCCGGATAGCCCAGATCCCCAACTGACCGATAGCCTTAAGGAAATTAACCTGCCGCTATGGGAAGGCATTTCTTTTGCAGAGGCTCAGGCGAAGTTTCCTAAGGAAACCGAAGATTGGCGCAATCGGCCCCAGGACTTTTGCATGCAGGTTCCCAAAGGAGATGAGTTTGAGCCATTTTATCCGGTGCGATCGCTCTACCAGCAAGCTAAGGACTTTTGGCAAACCCTCCTTTCCGCCCACCCGGGACAGACCGTTTTGTTGGTGGCCCACAGCGCCATCAACCGAGCCTTGATCAGCACCGCCATTGGTCTAGGGCCTGAGAAATTCACCAGTCTTCACCAGTCAAATTGCGCCATCAGTGTTCTCAATTTCAACAACGGTTGGGAAACCCCTGCGCAAATCGAGTCGATGAACTTAACGGATCATCTCGGGGATCCGGTGCCGCCGATGCGGAGCCACTATAAGGGGCCTAGACTTTTACTGGTGCGCCATGGGGAAACTGAGTGGAACCGGCAGAAACGCTTTCAGGGGCAGATTGATGTGCCGCTAAATGAAAATGGAAAACTGCAGGGGTCTAAAGCTGCAGCGTTTCTAAAACCCATCCCCATCGACGCGGCGGTCAGCAGTCCACTCCTTAGACCTAAGGAAACGGCGGAAATGATTCTGCAACATCACCCCCATGTGTCTTTAACCCTAGAGGGCGATCTTCAGGAAATTGGCCACGGTGAATGGGAAGGCAAGTACGAGAACGAAATTGAGGCGGGCTATCCTGGCATGCTGCAGCAATGGCAGCAAACGCCTGAGACGGTGCAGATGCCAGGGGGCGAAAATTTGCAGCAAGTATGGGATCGTACGATCTCAGCTTGGGATGGCATCGTCTCTGCCAATAACGGAGTTGAAACCCCCCAAACGGTTTTGGTCGCCGCTCACGACGCGGTGAATAAGGCGATTCTCTGCTACATCGCAGGGTTGGGGCCAGACAAGTTCTGGTGTTTCAAGCAAGGCAATGGCGCTGTCAGCGTTATTGATTATCCTGACGGTCTTCAGAGCGCCCCGGTTCTGACAGCGATGAACATCACCACTCATCTGTCCGAAGGGATTTTGGATAAAACGGCGGCAGGGGCTTTATAGGTTAGATGTGCAGATGACTTTGCAGTGTAGGAGTGCTGTAGGGGCGCTAGCGCAGCCATGCCCCTTGGGCTATAGCATTTGGAGCGAAATTAACAGAAATGTCTGAAGACTAACAGCCAAATGCTTCGCCCCTACCGGCGTGTCCTCAGCCCAACGAGTTAATTTGATTTTCGGCCAAAAATCTATCACAGGTAATGAGAATGCCCTTGGACTAGTCCTTTTGAAAGTTCTTCATCTGCTTAAAGAACCGGGTACCAACTTAAGCCGGGACAGCCTTTGCGTATAAGGGTTTGACCTTCTGTGCTTTAGATGACTTACGAGGCATGGGTAAATCACCTGCATGTTTGAGCAGCCATTCAAACAGATTTGGAAAAGGATGACCGAAAAGGCGCTGAGCGGCAGTGGAGCCATCCGAACGTTTGAGGTCAAAGTTGTGGATAATCGTGAGCGCTTTCAAAGACTGTTGAGAGAACCCTCGACCCGCACAGTGAAGCTTAGCCAGATATCCATTACGGCCTTCAACCGCTGAGGAGGTGCGTTGATATTTGGCGCAGAAGTCTTGCGACCATCGGACCCATCGCGCTAAGTCGGCAGGGTCCAAAGTTAGAGTTAGGGGGTGCTCAAAGAGTAAATCATAGGCGCAACTGGCGGCTTGTTGATAGCGATGTTTGAGCGCAGGCTGACGCGTTTTACTAGTTTGCTGCAGCCAATAGACCCAGGGGAGAAGGACTGAAAGCAGCCAGGCTTGTAGCTCACTGTCTTGGGTGTCAGCCTGTAGCGCGACGGTTACCCATTGCCGCCAAGCCTCAATCCCCTGAGCAAAGGAGTCAATCTGGGATTGGAAGGTGTCAATCGCCTTTTGCGCCGCCTCCTTACCATAGGATTGAGCCAGCTTTGTGAGGGTCTGCAAGGACGGCGCCAAATCATGCGTCAGGTCTTCTCCCAGTCGCCATTGCTGGGTATCCCGGGTAAAGGGATGGATGGTTAGACTGATCTCCTCAAGGGTTTCATGATAAGTGCGTTGGTCTTGGCCTAAGCGCTGTTGCTGAGCCGTATTCTCCTCAATCAGCGCTTTTAGAGAGTGTTGGGCATCCTCATCAGAGCAGGACTTTAGCTGCTTTTGGAGTTTCTCATGTTGGTTCCTGAGTTGGGTGTTCCGACGTCCTAATGCGCTGCCTATCGGACCGCCTAACGCACTCAGGGCATGGAACAAATCAGCCACACTCACACAATCCAGTCCCGCAGTGGCTAACTTAATCAGAGCGCGAGCGCCGTCGCTGACCAAATAATGGCAATGCCATTGTTGACTATCCCACCCTGACTCAAGCTGCTTGAGCCAGGTATCGTAGGTGCGATTCTCACATTCGGTTTCAATGAAGATGAACCCACTGGCTAACTCGATAAGCACCAGCACAGGCAACCCAAAGAAGGTTTCATCCGCCCCCAAACCGACGCCCTGCCCCGGGGAGGGTTGGCAATGCTTGGCTTGGACCTCGCCATAGTCAATAATCAATTGGCTCACCCGCTTTTTCAGATCCCGTAAGGCGCTGGGCGAACTCGCCACATGGTTCTCTAGTTGGACCATATGGATGAACTCTGATAGCGTCTCTGCGCCCACGCCTTGCTTGATCCCAAAGCAATAAACCACACCGTAAATCAATCGAAACAGCCATTGATATCCTTTTTCTGTTTCCCACCAATCGGACTCTGGATGCTGATTGCGGCGCTCAATCCCTTGCTGATGACGATGTACGCTACTCTTGTCGAGTCCAGTAGCGGCGGCAATCGCCCTCACGGTCTGTTTGACATTACTTTGGAGACAATCTGCAACTTTTTGACCCCGTTCTCGTATAGTAATTCCCATCGCACCCTAAATTTGGTTTGCCAGGGTTACGATACAGGGCTCTGGACTTGGTCGCAGAGCTTTTTTACTATTCTCAAGCCGAAGTGCTTATTGATACAATTTTGCTCACTTTTTTTGTCCCGCTTTGAGCTGTAACCCACAATTACTAACCGCTGGGTGTCCATGACTGGCGGTGTGCGAGC
>JASJDH010000095.1 GCA_030065175.1 Leptolyngbyaceae cyanobacterium MO_188.B28
TTCCGATAACATATCAATGCCCTTCTCGAGGGCATAACGGGCTGAATCACTGTAGAAAATCGATTTAGCCATAGCCCATATCCTCAATCGCAAATCGCTACATCAAAATAGTTAAAATCCTTTTCCAAAAATCAACACATCGTCTTCACCGTCTACCCTAATGCCACCAGTCGCACAGTTAGAGATGGGAAACCTATCGCTCAGTCCAATCTCCACATACCCGGATCGTCTTTGTACTCAGCCCCATAAAAAAGGAGCGTTTCGATAGTCAAATCGATGGGAAAATATAGTCTGCCGTCGCTAGATTGAGATCATCTCTCTCTTCAACGCTAGGCAAAGAAAATGAGGAACTTGTGAGGAAATTATGGGGATAATTTCCTATAGCAAAAGTACTTTCAGTACTTTCTAAACATAGGGTATGAGTCAGTTCCCATTGGCGGCCAACCTGCTTTTTGAAATTAATTCAGACAAGCTAGACAGAGAACCGTAAAATCCAATGAAAACCTTTAGAAAATAGTTTTTTTTAAGCAAATAAAATCAAGTTTTTTTGAGAATCGAATTAATATGCCTATCTTGCCAGTAAGCTTTTATCAATGGACTAGATTGATTCCAGATAAGCTCAACGGATTCGGGCTTACCTGAGCTATTGATAGTGCATTTCAAACAGTTGTAGAGGACGAAATACACTATCAACTGATTCAAGTCTCCCCGAGCTTTTGAGCAACTCAAATTAGAAAATCACTATAGGATTTTCCCTTTACTCTCTAGCCCTTGGCGCTGATGGTGCGTCGGGGGCTTTCATCTACCCGAATACTAGGACGGGACTCCTCATCGCGCAACTCTTGTTTCAGTTGGGCAATACGAACCCGCCAATAGTTCTGCGCCTGCGCATCAAAATTCATTGTAGAAAAAGTTGTATTGCCCATGAGCCCATCCTAAAACGCCATATTTTTAGAATGGTAAGACTCAACGCCGAAGGCGGCGATTATAAACAAAATCTTCGGATTTCAACGGAAACCCTCATACTTGTCATCCCCAGTTCATCCTGCAGAGTGCGAGCGGGGCGTCGTCATCTGTTGAATGTGAAAATTTGAGCAAGCTGCGTGATATCCCTAACCACTACACCAGATTTCATATTCTCGATCTTTAAAGGCTTCAGGGTACTCATCCTGAAACAGTTCAAAAGCAGTTTTTTCGATTCTTTCCGCTCTGTGATGAGCGGCTTCCGCCTGCAAAGCATCAACAATAGCCCAAGCATTGACGCAGTCTTCTGAACCCGGGCCCGTTTCCTCACAAATAGATCGAGCCGTCTGCATCAAATGTTTAATTTTCTTATCTAGCACCACCTCCTGAGGGTTTTCAAGGAAGTCGCTCTGCTCAAGAATATCCGTCACCGAGAGGAGGCCTAGCAATTCCCCTTGAATCACTGGGGCGCTGTGAATACCTGTCGCCGTTAACAGACGAGCCGCATATTCAACCCCCAAATCCGGATTTAACACAATACAAGGCTTGGTCATAATTTCATGAACCCGAATACGTTGGGGATCTCGACCATATGCAGCCACCTTGGCGACAATATCTGCGACGGTGACAATCCCGTAGGCGTCTTGGTCATGGTTACGATCAACAATTAAGGCCTGAATGTCTCGCTGTCGCATCAGCTTTATGGCTTGGGAAACCAGAGCAAAGTTACGAATGGTGACAACATCCCGCGTCATAATGTCTGAAACTTTCATCATGCTTGGACCTCCAATCAATCGCCTCAAAATAGCTCCCCCTCCTGGGGAACCGTCTCTAACAGCGCCTAACTTTCCCTATCTAAGTTCTAAGGCAAGAGTTTGAGGAAATTGTGAAGAGGATATCAAACACGAATCCCTATTCAAATTGATAGGGATGTCCATTCGGCATAGTCGCCCCTTCGAGGTTGGCCTCCTTGAAATAGGCCCCTTCAATATTGGCTTGGGTTAAGTTAGCCGCTTCTAGATTGGCCTTGAAAAAGTTGACGCCTTTGAGATTAGCTCCCACAAGATAAGCGCCTTTGAGGTTGGCGCCGCTTAAATCCGGCAAAACAGCAGGATATTGTTCACGCCAGAAATTCCAATATACAGAACCCTGCTTAATCAATGCCAGATGTTGGGGATTGGCCATAGGGGGAACGTCAAGACTCCAAACTAACGTGAAAAGAAGCTTATGCCAAACTACTTAAAGTGAACATGAACCGATGGTGAAGGATTATGCAAGAATCTTAACTGGACATTTCATTCAGCATACATGGCTCAGCACTTCAAATTCTACTATCAACTTACCGCGCCTCAAGCAATAGGCGATAATCGGACGGATCATTGTTTGTATCGGCCATTCCCTATAGCTGGAAAAGACCGCCAGAATCTTCACTGGGTAAAGGTTTAAAGAATTTAGCAATGATCTTAACCAACGATGTCGCAACAGATTTTTGATAAAAAAGGTCGCCGCTATCTTTCCACCATTGTCGAGGTCGATTCACAGTTGCTTATTAATTTATACAACCAGCATATGGTTGTGGGGCAAGTTAGATGCATTAGGGAGTCATCAGCGGCGCTCATGCTGAAGGATATTGCGATCGCAAACGAGGTCAATCTTGCGCCAATGAACATTTGGTTCAAGATCCTGCATAAAATCCCAGGATGGCGATCCAAGCCCATCAACTATCGACGCCAGGGGCTTGGGTCTGCCTTAATCCGTCGCCTCATCCAATACGCCCGTGAGAACGGGATCGAATTTCTGCATGGCGAAGTATTCCGACCTGACCTGGAAAACAACCCAAACTTGCTCCAGTGGTATCAAAAGCGCGGCTTTGAAATTAAACAACCCACCCCCTATGACAATCCCGATATTATCGCTAAGTTACACATGCACCTTTGATAGAACAATGTCCCTTATCTGCTGATACGATCTAATCGCAATACGATTCACTGTAAATTAGGCATAGCCGTCTAAAGGGAAACGCTAGTTATCTAAATGGGGCGATTTAACGTTTCCAAAGAACATCTTCAGGCTGCTCCGAACAGTTTGGATTACCTTCCATCTATTATTCTAATTGAGACAACCCTATCCATACCTGCGCCAAGTCGGGCTCCATCCTATCTTTAGCGGCATTGCTAGAGCCGCCATAGGAAGGGGACTGTTGCGGCCATTCAGGATTGGCCGGGAGAGACGAAGGAGAGTAACCGCCAGATTGATGCGAAGTCTGAAGGGAAGCGACTGGAGGTTGGATACCGTCCCACTGAAACCGATAGCCGTTGGAGGAGGTGACACGGGCGCTCCCTAACTCGGTCGGACGACGATCAGCCCCCTCCGAGAGAGCGGATTGTAATGGCTTTATCCGCTTAGTTGCGACAAAGTCTTGAACAAAGTGTTGCAGCTGGTTTGGGGTAGAAGCATCCCCTGATGGAGAAATCGGTTCAGAGTTCGGACTAGATTCCTGATACCAGATAGTGAAGTGGGTCTCATCTTCCTCGATCAAACAAGCATTTCCCGCCGTCACTTCTGAGCAATAAATATCATTAGCTAAATGGCGAAGCCGATTAGAAAACGTGACGCCCCTCAAAAATGAATGCCCTTCAAAGCAAATCTTTTGAGCACTTTTGCAAGGAATTCCGTTGCCTTCGAGTTGTTGTGTTTGAACAAGCCGCATAGTTATGCCTCGAGATTATTTTTTAAGCCTATGATTCAAAAAGTCTTGGGAAAACTTTCACCGGGATAGACAGGGCTTAAATCCCGCCAATAAACCCTCTTCCCATAGCTTTTCACAGCGTCTCTTGAGTAAACTAATTTGTAGCTAGCGCTGAAATAATTTGAGCGTACTAGAAAATTAGGCTCTGAAAACCTTACAGAATATAAGCGGAAAATAAATTCAGCTTCCGCTGTTGCTACCAAAGTTAAGTAGATGGAGCTACACGTAATATCATCGACGACCACCCTGACGCCATAAAGTAGGATTTCTTCCCGCCAACGAGATTACCCCTAGGGGAAACCCTTTCACCGATGTATTCCTTATAGCGCATTCAGCATTATATTCGCAATACGATGTAAACACCCATAATACAATCTTAAGGTTAGTCGCTCTTTTACTCTTCCGCCATATGGCTGAATCTGATTACTTTCTGCCGCCAATGATACCGTTTGTCCGCAAAAAACTGTAAAAAGTCTTAGGTCTTTGATAGGGGAGGCCGTAATTGTGAAATCTAGTCCATATTGTAAAAGTATTATGAAATACTGCTTTCAGAGGTGTCACAGATTGTGGCTTAACTGAAGTTGGACAGATAAGGGGGGAGTATTCATTACAGCCAGCCCTACTATCAGGCCTGAGGCGTACTGCACACAACTATGCGATCGCGTCCCTGGGCCTTGGCCCAGTAGAGCGCTTGATCCGCTGCAGTGAGTAAAGTGCGTGGCGATTTCCCGCTAGATAACTGGCTGGGTGCTTCAGAAGCGCTCCCCATACTAATGCTGGCATGGGTGTGTCGATCGGTTTGTAGGTAGGCGACCTGATGAACAAATTCGAGGATCTGTTGGCCAATTTTTTGGGCGCCCGCTAGCGGTGTATTCGGCAGAATCACCCCGAATTTTTCTCGCCCCAAACACGCCGCCAAATCGCCCGGACGATCCACACAAAAGAGAATCGCGGCGGCGACATCTTGGAGGAGTCTGTTCCCTGCGAATTGTCCATGGGCGTCACAATAGGGCTGAAAATAGTCTAGATCGATCCGCAGTAATGAGAGGGGTTGTTGCTCTCGCCGACACCGTTTCCACTCCCGGGCCAAGCCAAAGTTGAAGGCTCTAAGGTTCGCCACTTGGGTTAACTCATCCGTTAACGTCTCCAACTCTCTTCTTTGGAGCTGATGCTCTAGGCTAACAATTTTGCGGCGTAACCCCTGAATAACTAGCTCTTGAGCCAAAACTGCTTTTTCACGTCGAGTTTCTAGTTCACAAATCTTCTGACGCAACTCTTGAATGGTCCGATCTTTGTCGGGCACAAGCGGTTTTCGTGTCAAACCGTTTTGAGGTTGGGCGGATAATTCTGGATTGGCCATAGCGTTAAGAAAAATCGAGATTTATATCAGCAAACGCTCCTTCACGGTGACGATGCTGCGTTTGTATTGTGTTTGTATATCGATGGTTAAAAGCTGTCTAACGATTCGAGTAGATAGCCTTAGGCGTCGATCTTTTGGGAGATGATGCGATCGCGCTCCTTTCACCTCATTCCTATCGGGGTGAGTAAGACAGTCATTGGATCGACCGGTTGGCAGTCCCATTGACAGGTGGGCGCTCCATCTCAAATAACGACTGATAGAATGTGTCATAATCAGCCGTATAGAAAATTACGCTAAATCTTCACCTGAACTGGACAAGCATAGTAATTAGAAATCTTTTGTAATCTTATTTGTACACATGTAAGTCTCAATTTAGACATTCTAGCGATCACAATTCTCGCTTATTTGGCGGACATCTCAGTGAAGACAGAGCGCAAGGCGTCACCATGCGCATGCAAATCAGCTTTCATCGATTGCAACCGGCCTCAAGCGGGGTACTTTGTGAGTAATGACAGAATGGTTCACTATTTCAACGACTCGGCTAACATTTTTGTACGCTTGCGGCGCTTCTTTGGGCCTGCATTATTCTGAGTCCTCACCCAAAATGCCTTTTCATCAGACTTCACTTGTCTTTTTGTGTGCTTTCTCTAGAGGCTTCTAAGCCCTTAAGGGAGAATGTAAGTAAAGGATCAGAAAATGATTCTGAGGCGATTCTCTCTATCCATTAAACCTCTTCAAGAATACAAGAAGCACGCTAGATAAACCGTCCAAAAACCGCCAATATTATTTGATGGCTCTATCGCAGCGTACCTGAGCCATCTGTGAAGAACTCTATTGCATCTGAAACTGAATTCACCGAAAGAGGGGTGAAGTCATGAAGCGACCAGTATTCAACCTTAAACACATTATTGGGATCAGCGCATTGTGTTCGGTTGTGTGTCTTATGGCCTTGCCTGGTCTGGCCGTGACGATCGAGGAGGTGCCCAATCCGAGAGAAGTCTACGGGGGTTGGGTAACGGATATGGCGGAGATTCTCCAGCCTGAAACTGAAAT
Source organism: Leptolyngbyaceae cyanobacterium MO_188.B28 (assembly GCA_030065175.1). Taxonomy (GTDB): domain Bacteria; phylum Cyanobacteriota; class Cyanobacteriia; order Phormidesmidales; family Phormidesmidaceae; genus JAKSDM01. The sequence continues at coordinate 6,126 of JASJDH010000095.1, forward strand.
CCAACTGAATCAGCTGATTGATCAGCTAGAGGCCCAAAATGGAGCAGAAATGGCAGTGGTCACCGTACCAGACACTTCCCCTGCCGATTCGCCTAAAATCTTTACAACAGAACTCTTCAATTACTGGGGCATTGGTAAAAAAGGTCAGGATAACGGCGTTTTGTTCTTGATTTCCGTCGGTGATCGACGCGTTGAGATTGAAACCGGCTATGGTGTGGAAGCCCTATTGCCCGACGCCAAAGTTGGCCGCATTATTGATACAGAAATCACACCAAAGTTTAAGCAAGGCGATTTTGATCGCGGCGCCATGGCTGGCGCGCAAGCCCTGGTTGTGGTTTTGCAGAGAGGTGAAGCAGCCCATCTGGATTCGGTGGTTTTGCCGTCAGAGGTTCAGCCAGATGCTACGGACATACCGTCAAAAGAAACCATTTCTGAACCAAATGTCGCCGTTCCGCAGACGGAGCAATCTCAGTCTAATCCCTGGCTGATATGGGTTGTGTCTGGCGGCGCATTGCTATCTATCGCAGGAGCAGGGCTGAAGATGACCCGTCATCCGATCCTTATTCAACCTGAGGCGTATTCGCAATGGCATTGGTTTAACCATTTAAGGCCCCTGCACTGCGCCCACTGTCATCTGCCATTAGAGCAGCTCCCTTTTGCTGTACTGGAAAGCTATCTCAGTAAACCGCAGCGGGTGGCCCACCGCTTGGGCAGCGTTACATACAGGGGCTGGTTGTGTCCTTATTGCAAACCACAATTGACCGGAAAAGGAATCCATATCTTCGTTCAAAGACACCCTCTCAGAGGCTTTCATCTTTGCCCGAACTGTCATGAACTGACTGTGACAAGCGATACAAGAATCATCAGGCAGCCTACTCAGAATCACTCTGGGAAACGCTTGATTGTTGATCAGTGCCATTGCTGCGACTATCGCCACGAACAAGAAGAAACGATTACTCGCTTGCCCGTCCACGTCAGCGCTGCAGATTTCGGTAGCGGCGGGTTTGGCGGCGGGTTTGGCGGCGGCGGGTTTGGCGGCGGCGGCAGTAGCGGCGGCGGGTTTGGCGGCGGCAGTAGCGGCGGCGGCGGTGCGGGGGGTGGTTGGTAATTTCCTTTCAGTTATCAATCTGTATGAATGCCTTGGACTCAAGGAGGTATGTTCATGGATAACTCAGATACTCGCATTCCCGAAAAGATTGCTCCAGAGGTATTCACTCTGGCCTCTCAGTATTATGCGGATTATCGTCAGAGTTTCTCTGAGGCGGAGTTGGTGGAAGCCGGTTCCGAAGTTAGCATTCCGGCTGAATTTATTCAACGGGCCATTGGGGAAATTGAAGCACAGCACTTACAGCTACTAGATCGTCAGCAGCAAGTCCAAAAACGGCGTCAACGACTCCTTATGGTTGGAGTTGGGATTCTGGCGGCGATCGCACTTTGGAGTATCTGGACATACAATTCTCTATCTAGGGCCTCCGCCAATGTTGAAGCCACTTGGGCGCAAGTAGAGAATCAACTTCAGCGGCGCGCTGATCTCATTCCTAATCTGGTGAATGTCGCCCAGGCCTATGCGCAACACGAACAGGCGTTGGTAACTTTGCTCATTCAATCCCATGAAAACTATCAACAAGCTGATACACCCGCTGAAAAAGCAGCGGCGATCGCAGAAGTGGATCAGGCTATTGGGTATTTTCAGGATTATGCATTGGCCCATCCCCAGTTACAGTCCAGTCAGTTATTTATCAACCTGCAGTATGAACTCGCAGGTACTGAAAATCGCTTAGCCGTCGAACGAATGCGCTATAACCAAGCAGTTCAAGGGTATAGCCAAACGATTCGAGCATTTCCTAACTCGCTGCTAGCTAAAATTCTAGGTTTCGAGAAACAATCCTTTTTGCAAGCGACTGATACTGCAGTCCCCGAGGTATTAGAGCGTTAGAGTAAAAATTGGGTGTCCCAGGCAACCCAATCAATAGAAAGCCATGGATGAGGAGCAAACGTTACAAATTTTTTTTGAGATTCACCAAGATCTTCCCCGAGAGGGGCCCGGTGCTTTTGAGTCGACCCAAAAGGCATTCCTGATGTTGCCTGAGTTGCCCAAACAACCGCTGATCCTCGACCTTGGCTGCGGTCCGGGCATGCAGACTCTAGACCTGATTAGTCTTACAGACGGCAATATTGTGGCCGTTGACAATCACCAACCTTACCTGGATCAGTTGAGGGAGCGAGCGGCGCAACAGGGCGTTTCCGATCGGATCTCTGTTGTGAACGGCGACATGGCGGCTCTCGACTTTCAGGCAAACACCTTTGATGTGATCTGGGCGGAAGGATCTGCTTACATCATCGGCTTTGAGCAAGCCCTGCGCCAATGGAAACCCCTTTTGAAGAAGTCTGGCTGCCTCGCAGCCACGGAGGTCGCTTGGATAAAGGCCAATCCGCCAGAGGCCGTGAAGATGTTCTGGGCTAAGGAATATCCGGCGATACAGGATATCGACGCCAATCTAACCGCTATTCGACGGACGGGATTCCGCCCCATCGGGCATTTCATCTTGCCCCAGTCAGCCTGGTGGGAGCATTACTATACACCGCTTCAAGCAAGGCTCCAAACCCTGCAAGAAAAGTATCAAGAAAATCCAGAAGCGCTCACAGTGATAGAACTGCATCAGCAGGAAATCGATCTCTATCGCCAATACGCTGACTTTTATGGATACGTCTTCTACGTTATGCAGGCTGATTAGGGTATTGATAAGTCTCTGAATATTGTCCATTTGTTACAAAGGAAGACAAATCATTGGGTTGAGTTTCTTTTTCGTGTCACGATCGCTAAAGAACTCTTAAATACAAGGATTCTTTAAGGGAGGGGCGTCTAGTGCGTCTGGATCGCATTCTGGCCATAGGGCTAATTTTCGTTTGCCTCATTGCCGCCCTCGGTAATTGGCTGGGCAGCGATGCGCCGCGAGTCGAAACCGCTGGCAAAGGGGTGGGCCCCATTGTTGGGGCTAGCGATATCGCCTTAATAGAGATTTATGGCCTGATTAGTGATGAGGCGACAACGGGCCCGTTTGCTGGGGCTAATCGGTCTAACTCGAACACCATCGTCAAAATCTGTCGCCAAGCGCGTAAGGACGGTGTGAAGGCAATTTTATTGCAAATCAATAGTCCTGGCGGCACCCTGGCCGCCAGTCAGACTGTCTACGATGAACTGATGCGAATCCGCCAGGAAACAGACATAAAAATTGTGGCTAACTTGGGGGATGTCGCCGCCTCAGGGGGCTACTATATCGCTAGCGCCGCTGATCATATTGTCGCCAATCCAGGCACCTTAACCGGTTCAATAGGGGTGATTATCCAAACCCAAAATATTTCTGACCTGTTCGACAAGATTGGGGTTCAGACTAATACCATTCAGAGCGGTCAATACAAAGATATTCTTTCCCCGTTTCGGGGTAGGACTGAGGATGAGCAGGCGCTGCTCCAAGAAATTGTGGCGCAGTCCTATCAGCAATTTCTAGACGCCATAGTAGCGGGGCGCGGGATCGCAATGGAGGCGCTGCGACCGCTTGCGGATGGGCGTATCTTTACTGGTGAGCAAGCCCTCGAAGTTCAACTCGTGGATTCATTGGGCAATACTTATGATGCGATCCAGAAGGCGGCTGAGTTAGCCAATATAGAGGGTGAACCCAGTGTCCGCAACTACTCCTCCATCACAAGCTTACGCCAGTCTTTGGGAATCTTCTTATCCAGCTCCTTAGAACATCTGATTCCCTATTATCAAGAGGTGAAGATCACTCGCTGGAACAATATTCCGCTGGCTTTGAGGCGATAGGAGATGCTGGATTCGCTTTACAATGCCATTTTTAGACCTGCTGAGGCGAGACGTTCCGCGCAGGCTACTCTGGCCATCGCCCTGTTAATTATCATTATCCTGGCGCTGAATGCCGCCGGCGCTACCCACTCAGGCGTCGGCGGTCTCATCGGCTTCATTATCCTGTTTCTCTTGGCGGGCGGGCTGGGTTGGTACTGGTTTTCTGCTTCAATCAACCTGATCGCTCAGTTGTTGGGCGGCCAAGGCGATGGATCCGCGACTATGCAGGCCACAGTCCAAGCCCTTTGGCCACTCCTGTTAGCGGGCCCCGCCGCCGCGTCGACTGGTTGGTCGGTTGGGCTGGGCGCCCTATTCTCCTTGGCCATCAATGTTGGAATCTTGATCACGCTGGTTAGCGCTATCCGCCGCACCCATCAACTCAGTTGGGTTCTGGCGACACTCTCCCTTTTGATTACCCTCAGTCTGTCATTCTTGGCTCTGTTTGGGCTATTTCTCTGGCCCTTGATGATTGTTTTGGGAACGTGATTTGGGGGAGAGATGGGGAGGCAGAGGAGGCATATAGATTTGATTTTCTTGTAGAAGAATAATCTTCAAGTCGCTAGGTTGAGGATAAGCAGGGGACCACTGTAGGGGCGAAGCATTTGGCTGTAAATCTTCAGACACTTCTGTCAATTTCGCTCCAAATGCTTCGCCCCTACCAATTCTCGACAGGACTGTTCAAGCACTATCCGATTAGTCAGCCTAGGGGATTATCCAACTGCAATTACCTTAGCTCATGATTGCATCCGGAAAAGGTTGACCTTCAGGGTTTTTCTCTTAACTATAAAATTAAACCTACCTGCTCCCTATCCTCTCCCGCCTCCCCTCTTCCCCGTCCCTCCTATAACGTTATAGGGACACATACAATTAGGGTCGCTAGATAAGACTGCAAGTAGTCAGAATATTTCGTTACTTAGTGTAGTTGCTTTAACAAAGCGGCTTCCGATCAATCAGGCGCGATCGCCCATGGTAAGATTACTCGCTAAAGTTCTTCTAGAGTCGCAGTGAAGGCGAATTTCGCCTCATAGTAGGCTAGTAGTAGGTAGATGATGACTTTAAGTTCCAGTCTGTGTTGCTAGTTGACCAGAAAGACGAAAAGTTAAAGCGCTTACTATCCTGGAAGAAATGAGGGTGGGCTGATAATTCTGCCAAGGAGTCATTGTGGCAAAGCGTCGAGGGCGTCAAAAGCAAAAGTTTGGGAAACAGCCCCTTTCTGTAGAGTTACTGCAGAAACAGCTGGAAACGCTAGTTAAGCAAAAGAAATACCGTCAGGCCTTAGACAAACTGAAGCAAATTCGCAGGGCTGACCCAGCGGCTGAGATCACGCCCTCAGAAGCGACCATTTTGTCCCTTCGAGGACAGCAGGAGTTTGCCCAGGCGAATTATCTACAGGCGGAGAGAACCTTTCGCCAGACGCTGGAGCTTGGTCTTGTGGGGGAGGGCCACTATTGGCTAGCAAAGTGTCTATTGGCGTTAGAGCAACTTGAAGAGGCCTTAAAGCTGATTGAAGCCGCCTATAACAGTCAAGTTCTTCCTAAAGATTATGCGGGGTGCTATCTGAAACTGTTATTCCTCAAGGAGGATACAGCCAAAGTTGAGGAACTCATCAGCAATCAATCCAAGCGGTTCTACGCCCCTCAACTCCACTGGGCGCGCGGAATTTTGGCGCTGCAGGCGGAGCAGTTCGAAGACGCCGTTACTCATCTCAAGAAAATGGGACGGGCGGCAACTCCAGGGGATCGGCCAACGGATTGGGTCATCTATGCCCATCAGCAAGCCGGAAACTGGGATAAAGCAGGGAAAGAGCTGCGCTTGGATCCCTTCAGCAATTCGTCAATGTTCTCGCTGAGTTCGAAGTTTCCCCACCATCCCGTCAGGCAGCGGTTAATCATGGCGCAGGTTGTGGCGACAGGGAAATCGCTCTCAGAGGCGCTAGACCTAGATGAAATAGAGTCGCCTCAGTGTGAAGCCGCCCTAATCCTAGAAATGCTCAGTTTGATTGAAGAGGGCAACATCCATGAAGCCGGCCATAGGGCCGAAGAAGTAGACTCCCCCTGTGACGCCTTCCCAGAATTGGACGCCCTCTATCGTCCCCTTATGCTTCTAGCGGGTGAACAAGCCATCAAAGACAACCAGCCAGAGTGTGCTGAAAATTTTTGGAGTGAGGTGGTTAATCAGCCATCCTTTGATCCTAAACTGGCGGTTAATTTGTTGCCCATTCTGCGAGACGAAGGGTCTTATCACGAAAGACTGGATATCCTCTGCCAATTGCAAAAGTGGCTGAAGCAAGACGCAAAGCAAAATCCGTCAGGCTGGCCAGATAGCCGATTAAATCCAACCTTGGCCAAGCTTCATTGCATGTTAGCGGACGACTATATGGCCACCGGCCAGTATCAGAAAGGGCTGCGGGCGCTGAAGGAAGCAGAGCGTCTCTGCCCTGAAGCCCCAGATGTTATCGGTCGACAAGGGTTGAGAGCCAGAATGAACGGGCATCACCGTGAGGCGATCCCTCTATTAACTAAAGCCCTCGAAGTCGGCTGTCGCCATGATGAGGTTTATATCGCTCTCCTTGAAAGCCTGGAATCCTTCGGGGAGGATGACGCCCGCAAGGAGATTCGCCGCCGCTTTGGTAAGCATTTTGGCGATCTCAGCGTTGATCTAGAAATCGACACCCCAGCCTGGATTGACGCTTTATCCAGCCGAAAATATCGAGTATTTGAGCAATTAACCCGAGCCGGAGCGAGGGACGCTAAAGAGTCTGCCCTCCAAGCTTGCCGTATCTTTGTCAAGGCCGCTGAGGATGATCCCAATACCAATGAACGGGTGACGCTAGATCAAACCACTGCCGTCAAACAGTGGGATCAACTGCTGCAGAAGCTAACCCCCAAAGATAAAGTGCCGGTGCTGCAGGCAATCTTTCTGTCCATTCAGTTATTCGCTAAGCGCAAGAAAGGGATTGCCGCCCTCCAGACCCAATATCAACAGCAACTCTTCGCGCTAGCAGAACAGGAGCCAAGCGCCAGGGCCGCCCATATCGTCCTAGTGGTGGTCAAGGGACTCAAGCCAGACCGGTTAAAGTTGGCGGTGGGCTTTTACCTGCAAACCGTTGACCAACCCGGAACAGCCCTGGCTCAGATCCAACTGCAGGCTCGTCGCTTCGCCCAAACCGACGCCATGCGCCCCCTGATCGATGAGGCGATAAAGCGAGAGCCGCAAAACCCCCAGCTATTGCTGGCTAAAGCAACCACCTTCCCCGCCGAGAGTCCTGCTTATGAGAAATTTAAGGAACAAGGATTTGAGTTGGCCCGACGGCTACAAGACGCCCCCGCCCTCAAAGCCTTCCGAGAGGAAGAGGCGTTCCAAAACGGGTTGGCTATGCCAATGCCGCCAGCACTCTCCGAACTGTTTGATTTTGTAGGTCCCGGGGGCTTAGACATGGAAAATCTATTACAGCGGCTGGCGCAGGAATTTTTAGGCGAAAACGTTCCGCCAGAAGTAATGGAGCGCATGTTGCCAGAATTTGAACGGATGATGGCTGGCGAAGGTCCTGATTTTGACCTGGATGAAGACTTTGATGAAGGGGATTTTTTCGACTTTGATCCCTTTACCTTTAGCCCGCCTTTCGGCAAGCCTCCCTCCCGGTCAAAAAAAACCTCCAAGCGTCGCCGTCGATTTGAAATTTAGGGCCAACTCTCAAATTTCTCCAATTTTAGATCTGACGCATCAGTCCAATATCCCCCCAATTCCCCCACACTATGCAACCCATGACCGATCATTACGAACGCTTAGGCCTTACCCCCGACGCCACCCCTGCTCAGATAAAAACCGCGTACCATACGAAGTTACGCGAGTTTCCAGCCCATACCCACCCCCAGGAATTCAAAGCAGTGCGGGCGGCTTATGAAGCCCTACGCAAAGGCGGGCAGAAGCAGTTCGAAGACTTCTTCGCTGTGCAACCCATCCAAGCCAGCCTAGATCCCCAACTCCTCCAGCAGCTCAAACAAAACGCGATCGCTCAAATAGACCTCAGTTTGGAGGAGTTAATCAAACTTACCTTTTGAAGTAGGTCATTGGTCACTTGTCATTTGTCAATTTACCTCATACTTGCCTAAAATCATCTATCTACCCACCTCAAAAAAAACACCCATGACTAGATCTCCCCGAGAATTAGCTGCGCAGAAGGTGAAATTGCAGCGTGAACAGGAACGACTGTTCCAAGATCTATTGGGTGTTATGGATGCGCTGGATCACGCCTGTGACCATTGGCGAACGGCTGAACAGGAGCATGATTCGGCGCTAAAGGCTTCAGCGTCCCCATCAGCGCCAGAGACAACGCTGTCATTACCCCAGCGACTCTTTCAGTGGGGACAACACCTTTTGGATCTGATAGGAATCCCCCCCAAAAAAACAACGTCAATCGGGACGGATCCAACAACGGAAGATGTCCCCATTGACTCGATGGCTGACGTTTTGGCCAGTGCGCGGGAGGGGGTGGAGTTGATTCAAAAATCGCTGTTGGAAATTTTAAGCCAACGCCAAGTTAACCCTCTAGAGGCGGTCGGTAAACCCTTTGATCCAGAACAAATGTATGCCTTGGGGCGGCAGGAAGATGAAGCGGCGGCGGAAAATACAGTCCTGCAAGAAGTGGTGCGGGGATATCGCTGGCAAAATCGAATTTTACGTGAGGCGCAGGTGATTGTGGCGACAAAACCTTCCGACGTTGAGGACAAGCAAGGGTAGAATCATTATTTCACAGGGTTGATTTTACATCTGGGGAGGAAAAAAGGCATGGCGAAAGCAGTGGGAATTGATTTAGGCACCACAAATTCCGTGGTTGCAGCCATTGATGAGGGCCAGCCATGGGTGATCCCCGATGAGATGGGGGAAGAGATTCTACCGTCCTGTGTCGGCTTAAACGCAGAAGGTAAACTCTTGGTGGGCTGGGACGCCCTGCGGCAGTATGCCGCCGCTCCAGAGCGAACAGCGAAGTCGATTAAGCGCCAGATGGGAGCTGACCATAAGACCTCCCTAGGAGAAAAAGAATACCTACCCCAGGAAATTTCAGCGATTATCCTACGAACCCTAAAGCAGCGGGCCGAGGAGTCCTTGGGGGAAGCAGTCGCCCAGGCTGTGATCACCGTACCTGCCTACTTTACTGACGCCCAGCGACAAGCGACGAAGGAAGCCGGGGAAATTGCCGGCTTCGAAGTCTTACAAATTCTGAACGAACCTACCGCCGCCGCCCTCACCTATGATTTTCGCACCGACGAAACCGAAAAAGTCTTGGTCTACGATTTAGGCGGCGGCACCTTTGATGTCTCCATTGTGGAAATTACCGGAGAGGTGACGGAGGTCTTGGCGAGCCATGGCAATAACCGTCTCGGCGGCGATGATTTTGATCGGCGGCTGCAACGACACTTGAGCGATGTGTTTCGCCAGACCCATGATACGCTCGTACCGGATGACGATAGCACTCAGGTGCGGCTCCTACGGGCGGCGGAACAAGCCAAGATCGCCCTGAGTGAGCATGCGTTCACCACAGTTCGCGAACCCTTTTTGGCCAGCAAAGGGAAAACGGCGCTGCACTTAGAGGTTGAATTGTCGCGGCAAACCTTTGAAGAACTGCTTGAGCCCATGCTGAAGGAAACCTTGGAGGCGATTGACCGGGCCCTAGAGGATGCAGAGTTGCAGGCCAGCGATCTGGATCGGGTGATTTTAGTCGGGGGCTCAACTCGGATCCCCTTAGTGCAACACCTGGTGCAGGAGCATTTGGGGCAATCCCCGGTCGACAGTATTCAACCCGATCTCTGCGTCGCTTTAGGGGCGGCGCTCCAGGCGGGCGTGTTAGCGGGTGAGTCGGTAGATTCGATCTTGGTGGATGTGATTCCTCACTCTTTGGGAATTGCAGCGGCGATGGAAACGCCGTTAGGCCCGCTACCGGGTTTGTTCAGCACTATCATTCCTCGCAACAGCGTCATCCCCGTGTCCCGGTCTGAGGTGTATTCCACCATGGTGGATAACCAGGAAGCCGTTGAGATTGAGGTGTTTCAAGGGGAGAATCCAATCGCTAAAGAGAATGTCCCATTGGGGGCGTTCCGAATTGAAAACTTACCTCCGCGTCCCGCTGGCGGTGTGGATCTTGAAGTCCACTTTGACTTTGACCACAATGGCATTTTGACCGTAACCGCCACCGAAAAGGGCAAAGGGCAACAGAGTTCGCTGGTGGTGAATGACGCCGACACCAGCCGCCTTTCCAGCCATGAGTTGAAAGCGGCCAGGGCTGAGATTGAATCGTTGTTTGAATTGGATGATGAGATTGACGAGAAAATCAGCTTCAGTCAGGCGGAGCTTTTAGACCAAGCCTATAGTCTTTTAGAGGCTGATACGACAACGCCTGAACAAGCTGAGAAGTTGCAGCAGGTGTTGCAGCAGGTTGAAGACGCAATGGCGGAAGCAGAAGAGGTGTCAGATGCAGACGCTTCGGAAGACATCGGGTTGGAAGAAACCTCTGTTGCGGCTGAAAAGCAAGAACACCTTCCCCAACTACTAGAGGATCTAGAAGGCCTGGTCCAGGATAGTGAAGCCGCTATGTTAGATGAAGAGATAGACTAAACTTTCCGTTCCGCTACCGTGGTTTTCCCTTCCTTTCCATCCACTTCAGGTTAAATTCAATTCCTTGTTTGATCGGCTCGATTTAGAGGGATGAAGTACCTGTGCAATGACGTTTACAAACTGGATTCAGGTATTCAGGGGGTTTCAGAGACTTTTCCCTGTAATTAATTCTGCCTACCCACTTACCTATATCGGGGTGATGGTGCTGTTATTCCTGATTGATTTTCTGACGGGTGGAGGTTGGTGGTTCTACTGGCCCCTACTAGTATGGGGAATCGGGATTATTGCCCATACATTTACTGTGTTCGGAATCGCGGGTTTCCTAGGTTCAGAGTGGGAGGAAAAAAAGCTCAAAGATTTAATGAAAAAGATGAACAGAGAGTAGAAAACTGAGGGAGGCAGTCACCCAAGAAGATGGAGTTGGATAATGTCTACGCCTCCCCCCTGAACTTGGGTTTAGTCTGGAATAAGGTTAGCTAATTACAGAATCCCCCTCAAATCATCAACCCTAAAGCCTTTCAGTCATGGCTGCGCTAGCGATAATGGCTGCGTTAAGACTACGTTTCACTGCGCTAGCGGTCTTGTTGGTGCGACCTATGGTCGCCAGCTCCAACCATGAAAGATATAGGGTTTCAGAACTTTGGTCAGTCAAGCGGATGTATAAGATAGGTGCTTATGTTTTAATTCGTTACAAAAAATTGAAAATCTAGCGTTAGCTCAATTTCTCGCCTCACTCAGATATTGAACTGACGTGGAAACGCTGAAACCTAATACCCGGAGTTGTTTTAAGAGACTTTCCCCGAGTATATAGGATCTGTTTTTTCTAACAAAAATGTTTGATTTGATTTCAGCTTGAAGGGTATGTAAGAAATGTCCTTGGATTTTGTATAATTTCACTGAAATAAAAATCATACAATATAAGTAGGTGGCCGTAACTTTTTGGGTGTACGTCATCCCGTAGCGTGCTTCCCGCAGGACGCGGATGCGAGGGCTCTCTCGATATATCGCTTTTGCCGAGATGCTAAAGCCCTAAACCCTAACAGGCATAGCTGCGCTAATAGGCATGCCCTTATGTGTAGCGACCAGTTACTCCTCAAGCGCGGCTGCGCCATTAGCATTACACTGTGACGGGTTTAATTGGGGTTTGCTACTTAAGAGCGTTCGTCAATTGTTTGATGTTTATAAACGTTTGAATTCTGAGTTTAATATGAGCTGTTTATTTTATGGTCAAGCGATCGCTCCGGCCATCGTTGCCTGGAATTCAACAGGCTAAGCGAGCGTTTGCCCTCAAGGGGTGGACTCAGACAAATCTGGCAGGGGAGGTGAACTTAAAGACCCGACAGCCAATTTGGCGTTTTTTCACTGGGCAACCTGTTGATCTCAAGATATTTATACGCATTATGTGAGTTATCTCTAGCTGAGTTGAGGAGTTTGCTGCTTAAAGGTCAGCACATCAATATCAAAACGCTTTCGTAACAGGATTCTTAGGGTATGGCTCGCCATCTTAGCCGCCACGTGAACACATAAAG
>JASJDH010000096.1 GCA_030065175.1 Leptolyngbyaceae cyanobacterium MO_188.B28
GAGAGGCGGTGCGATCGCACCGCCTCTCTCACTATTTACTGTTAAAAACATAGTCTTGCACACTGATATGCATCTAATTTGCAGTTCAGGGGGTAGACAGTAGAGAACACGCAGTCAACAGGGCAATTCTCCCTGCCTACCGCCTAACGCCTACCGACCCGAGAACAATGGGTAGAAAATGGCTCTGGAGGAGGGCGCTGCGGTAGAACATTCTGATTTTCCAAAACATCCTTTACCAAACTTCAGTTTGCCGCTCTGAAAAAATCTGATTTTTTCCAGCAGACAAAATTAAATCCGGTCCCCTATGCTGATGACATCTACTCCCAATGTTGCCTTGACCCAATTCTTAAACTCAACTGCTGATTATGCCCTTCCAAAAAGCAGAACTCGCCCCCTTGATTGAACAAGCCAAAGCTATCCTAGCCAGTAATTGGCTGGGTCGATCCACTAAACCAGCTCCCCATCTCTATCCCCACCAATGGAATTGGGACTCTGGTTTCATCGCTATGGGCTATGCTCGATACAACCAGACGCGGGCGCAACAGGAACTTTCCACCCTATTTGAAGCCCAGTGGTCCAATGGCATGTTGCCCCAAATTGTGTTTAATCCCTCAGCTCTGGGAAACTACTTCCCAGAGCCAGATTTTTGGCAAGGGGAGCGATCGCCCCACTACCCAACGGGTATTCTGACCTCAGGCATTACGATGCCGCCAGTGCAGGCGATCGCGGCGCTTCGGGTCTATCAACACGCGACCGATAAAGAATTAGCCCGGGATTGGCTGGCGGATATCTATCCTCAAATTTACGCCTCCCACGAATATTTTTATCGTGAACGAGATCCCAATCAAGAAGGACTGGTTTATATTCGACACCCGTGGGAATCAGGCTTAGATAATTCGCCCACTTGGGATGCTGCATTGAAAGCGATCGCCATCGACAAAGCCACGCTTCCCGCCTATGAAAGAAGAGACTTAAAAAAAGGCGTCCCAAAATCCCAACGCCCCAGCGATGATGATTATGACCGCTATGTGTTTCTCGTCAATCTATTCCGACGACTGCGATATGATGAACAGGCAATTTATCAGGAATGTCCGTTCTTAATTCAGGATCCCCTCTTTAATAGCATCCTCTCTAAAGCTAATGAAGACCTGGCTGAAATCGGCCAGATTTTGGGGCAAGACACCCATCAGCTACTAGCATGGAGTCACCAAACCAACAAAGCCTTGCGGGAAAAGATGTGGCATGCACATCATGGTGGATTCGACGCCTTTGATTTACGCACTGGCAAGCGGACAGAAGTTTTGACAGCATCCACCTTTTTGCCGCTACTCTGCGGCGCGCCAACAGCTGAGGACGCTCAGGTTGTCTATCAATATCTGGACTCCAACAGCTTTTGCCCCATGCATCACCACCACTGCTTCTCAATTCCCAACTATGATTTGCAAGGCGAATATCTTGACACCAAGAATTACTGGCGCGGTCCAGTATGGATCAACACCAATTGGCTCTTAATGAAAGGACTAGAGCGCTATGGGTTTACAGAAAAAGTGGTCTCCGTCCGTCACGATATTATTGAACTCGTGAAACGATGGGGATTTCACGAATATTTCGATCCTTACCTGGGCACAGGATATGGAACGAATGACTTCTCGTGGACAGCCGCCCTATTTATTGATTCCGCCATGGAAGAAGTTTCGGGATGAGAAAGGGAGCAGGTGAGTGGGGGAGCAGGGGAAGATGGGGAGGATGGGGAAGGTGTAGAGACGTGACATGTCACGTCTGGGAGCAGGGGGAGAAAATCCAAAATCTAAAATCTAAAATTCAAAATCGATATACGTATGGATATTCAATTCGGGCGCGAAATTTGTGGCGATCTGACTATAGCTGAGCAGCGGGAGTGGTTGGTGGCCAACGGCGCTGGCGGCTATGCTTGTGGCACGATTCCTGGGTTGCTGAGTCGTCATTATCACGGGTTATTAGTCGCGGCGCTCAAGCCTCCGTTGGGTCGCACGTTGTTGTTGACAAAGATAGATGAAACAGTTCACTATAGTTCGCAGATTTTCGAGTTGCATACTAATCGCTGGAGAGATGGCGTCGTTTCACCTGAAGGCTATCGGAATATTGAACGGTTTCACCTGGAAGGCGCAATTCCAGTGTGGACTTTTGCCTGTGGGGATGCATTGCTGGAAAAGCGAATCTGGATGCAGACGGGGGCCAACACCACTTATGTTCGATACACATTGCGTCGCGCCAGTGAGCCCTTGAATCTTTCCCTAAAGGCTTTGGTCAACTATCGCGATCACCACCACAGTACTCGCTCTAAGGATTGGCGAATGCAGATACAACCGACAGAGCACGGGGTTCAGGTCATTGCTTTTGCAAATGCAGTTCCCTTCTTCTTACTGACGGACCAAGGGGAGGTATCAATAGAAAACACTTGGTACGTTGATTATGACCTAGCCATCGAACGCTACCGGGGCATTGACGCCACGGATGATCATCTTCATGCTGCGACGTTTCAATCCAGATTGGAGCCGGGCGAGTCCCTCACGATAATTGCTAGCACTGAAGCTAATCCAAAACTAGATGGAAAGGCCGCTTTGAAGGCTAGGCGAGCCTATGAGCAACGTTTGGTGGGTCAATGGTATGCAGCGGATTATCTCCCGACCCAGAATACGCCTGCTTGGTTAGAACAGTTGGTTCTCGCCGCTGACCAATTTATTGTGGATCGGTCTTTACCCCAGGGTGAACCGTCCCCATCTACGTTTCAACAGGAGTGTGATGAGAGATCTATTGTGGCTCCGACAAGAGAGGTCGAAGAAAATCAAACCTTGTCAGGCAAGACGGTGATTGCTGGGTATCCCTGGTTTGGAGATTGGGGCCGGGATACCATGATTAGTCTGCCGGGATTAGCGATCGCAACCGGACGCCCTGAAATCGCCCGTCCCATTCTCCGCACCTTTGCCCGTTATCTAGACCAGGGAATGTTACCCAACGTGTTTCCAGAAGCTGGGGAAAGCCCCCATTACAACACCGTTGACGCCATTCTGTGGTACTTCGAAGCGATTCGAGCCTATCACACCGTAACGGTGGATGATGCTCTATTGCAAGAATTATTTCCAGCGCTGGCGGAAGTCATTTCCTGGCATCAACAGGGGACTCGCTATAACATTCACCTCGACTCTAGAGATGGCCTCATTTACGCAGGTGAATCGGGAGTTCAGCTGACCTGGATGGACGCTAAGATTGGCGACTGGGTGGTCACCCCTCGCATTGGTAAACCTGTAGAGATAAATGCACTCTGGTATAACGCCTTAATCATCATGGTGAATTTTGCCCAACATCTAGGCAAATCCCATACGGAATATGAAGAACTCGCTCGAAAGGCTGCTGAGGGATTTCAACAGTTCTGGAATCCTGATTTAGGATATTGCTATGACGTGCTAGATGGACCGGGCGGGGATGACGCCTCCTTGCGGCCCAACCAAATTTTTGCCGTGTCGTTGCCTACGGGAAGACCGATTACCGGGGGAGTCATCACAACCGCACAGCTACCGCCCTTACTCTCCCCCGAACAACAGAAAGCGGTCGTGGACATTTGCGCTAAATCATTACTGACCTCTTACGGGCTTCGTTCCCTAGCCCCAGATCATCCCCAATATCAAGGACAGTATGGCGGCAGCCCCCTCCAGCGAGACGGCGCTTATCATCAAGGCACGGTTTGGGGGTGGCTCCTAGGTCCCTTTGTCCAAGCCCACCTAAAGGTGTACAGGAACCCCGCCATAGCCCGGAGTTTTCTAGAACCCGCCGCCAATCAACTGCAGGCAGGCTGCATTGGCTCCCTCAGCGAAATTTTTGACGGAGACGTCCCTATAACGCCGCGCGGGGCATTTGCCCAAGCCTGGACAGTGGCTGAAGTTTTACGGGTGTGGTTGTTGACGTGTGAGGGGGAGTAGATGGGTGGATGGGTGGATGGGTGGATGGGCTTGCCCTGAGCTTGTCGAAGAGTGGATGGGTGGATGGGCTTGCCCTGAGCTTGTCGAAGGGTGGATGGATGAGATGTGATTTACCTGTAGATCCCTTAGCTGTGGGGGATAGGATAACGCACAGATAGGGTGCGATCGCAATTATAGCGGTCGCCACTCTGGTTAGGACGCCAAGTGAAGAACATGCTCCATTGCTTTTCTCAACGTATCAAAATGATCTATTACTCCGGTAATTAAAGAGAGTGCATTTTACGATGCAGCATAAGCAACGGATGGATGTTGAAAGTAACTCCTAATACGAGCTGGCAATTTCTGCAGTTTCCGTAGTTGAGAAAGGACTCTCCGTTTTAACTGATCCAAATTTCGAGTAGGCGGTTTGTCGTGTACCCCTTGCTTAATACCCCCATTGAAATATTCCACTGGATTCAACTCTGGTGAATACGAAGGCAATTCAAATATCTCAATTTGCTCTGAATGCTTTTCCAACCACTCCTTTATCCGATGCTTACGATGGACTGGATGACAATCCACAATCCAAAACAATTTACCCGAATGCGACTTGATTAAGCGTTTGAGAAATCGGAGCAGAACTTCGCCAGTGAACTTGCAGGTATAGAGCATAAACCTGACTGACCCCTGGTTGCTCATAGAGGCAATGTAATTAACCCGTTCCCGTTTCCGTTTACTCGGACGAATCTCAGGCGTATGGCCAATCAGGGAATACCCTCGTCCCCCATAGTCATCAGAACGCAGCCCAGCTTCATCTCCCCATTGGATCTCCGCCCCCTCTTGTTCAGCCCGTCGCTGAATGGCGGGAAACGTCTCATTTAGCCATTGCTCCACGGCTTTTGGGTCTTGTTCATAGGCTCGTTGTAAGGGTTTCTGTGGACTATATCCCCAGCGTTTGAGATACTCTCCAACCGTGCGAATGGGCATCTTTACCCCACACAACTGCTCAATCAGGGCTCGAACCGCTTTTCGGGTCCACAATGCACTCTCAATGCCATACTCTTCAGGGAAATGTCCCCGGATGCTGGCCTCAACCCTAGCTTCCTCAGCCGGACTTAAGGTGCGTCCCTCGCCTAGCTGCCGACCTCGTTTCTGCTGATTTAGAGCGGCTTCTCCTACATCGATATATTCACTCCACCACTCGCAAACCGTATTCGCATGCACCCCTAAATATTCGCTAATATCACAGATCCGTTTCCCCCGTATGCGCAGTCGAATCGCTTGTCGCCTCAAGTAATTTTGGGTCTCTATTGGTAAATGTCGGGCATCTGGTTTATCCATCACAAACCTCCTGTTGCCTCTATCTCCATTATCCCTCCCTTGGATTGCCGGAGTAATATATCCCTTGTTCACTGCAGCCTTATGTTGTGCCAGACCTCTGCACAGCACTTTAGCTAAAGTCTTCAAAACTCTTGATATGACGCCTTGGCATTGTTGCAGATCCCTTCACTCTACTAGAGGAGATTAAAGGAGGTATCCATGACAACCAATTTTCGAAGAAATTTTCCTTTAAATGTATCGCTTCCCTCATCGAATAATATTTACAACCGCTTAAAACGATTGCTCTTTCTGCTGGCGCTTCCCTTGCTTATTTTGGGTTGCGACACCCTTCGAGTAGATAACAGTGCAGGTGAAGTCGGCGCCCTTGTAGATGGTGAAGATTCAGGCAATGTTGTTAACGACCAAAGTGAAAGTGGCAATGGATCTGGCCAGGTTTCATTCACCCTCGACAATTTAGAAAGTGCTAGCGCCCCTAATCGCAATGAAGTGATCGTATTTGGCGAAGACCGTGCACCGCGACGAGAGTCAACTCCTTGGACAAGCGATCAAGATGAATTCACCATAGCCCTGGGAAATAGACTATCCGTTCCAGTTACGGTTTGGATTGTACAAGGACCATTTGCTGATCAACGGGATCATGCCATCGATGCATGTATTCGAACTTCCACAATTTGGGACAGTGAAAGAATGGGCATTCGCTTCAGCGAATTCAAAATACGCGATGCCACAAGCGACCCAGATATCGACAACGACATCTTAAATTCTACTGGAGGCGATAGCCGCAATTGGGATGACTTCTCAAATGATATTGGTTTTGAGGCTGATCGCGTCAATATTTACTGGATCAATACAGTTGAAGGGAGTACAACTACAGGATGGTCCGATTTTGGTGGAAGAATTGTCATGGGGCGAAACACTGGAGACGAACTCTTATCTCACGAACTTGGACATGCCGTCAGCCTTTTCCATCCAGATAGCTGTGGCGATACAAATCCAAACTTTGACACTACCAATGTGATGTGGCCATGCTCAAGCATTCGGGAATTTCTGACAGAGGGACAGATATTTAGATCCCACTTTAATAGTGCTTCATCCATCAATGATCTTTACAACGCCCGAACAGGTGAACCAACAGTCAGCTGTAGTGGAGCAGCCAATACAGCAGAATGTCCCGCACTTGAAAAGAGGATCTGGGATGATGGGGCCTTTCCCGCCAATTGAAGAAGGAGGGTAATATGAATATTCGTAAGTTTTTGTCTGCTTGGGTTATCGCCTGTTTGTTAAGCCTATTGATCCCAGGCTCAACCCAACCTCAACCTTCATCTAACAATAGCGACATTATCGAGCAGTTTCCCAATACTGTTTCGCAACAGGTTTTTACATTGCTGTCGCTAGATTGCGGCGTAAATGGAGAGCTACAAAGGTTCCAAGATTTAATTACGGAACTAGACGTTGATATATCACCGTTACTTTTCCTGACTCTGCGGGAAGGTGCGCCAGTCTCTGTGCAAAGAAATATGACATCTGAAGCTCAGCAAGTTTTTGATGCTCGTCAGCGATGGCTTAAAGAAAATGGGAATGAGCTGTTTGATCCTGAAACTGTCAGGCGATTACTGGCTCAAACTCAGGAGGACTACATTGATGAAACCCTACGGGTGACAAACTTGCGTTATCAAGAGAATGCCATTCGTGGGTTGGGTTACGTAGGCAATGCCGAGGCAATTGATCCCATTTTAGATGCAGCAAAACGTGAACCCGCTCTCAGTATCTTGGCTGAAACCGCAGTTGAGAGTATTAATGAACGACAATAGATAAGTAGGTAGGCAAAATTAATTACAGAGAAAAAACCCTGAAACCTCCTGAATACCTACATCCAGTCTGTAAACGTCATTGCACAGGCTATCTTTCTATCAGAGTCCAAAAATAGCCGTCAGGCGCCATGAAGGAAAAACTTCGTTCGCCAAACTCGTTGGGTTCGATATCTGTCACCTCTCTTGCCATACTCGCCATTACCCGCTCAAAATACGTCTCAAGACTGCGAACGCGATAGGTATACAGCGATAGCCCCAAACTACCGGGTCGGGCGTTTTTATGTCGATCCGCCAAAGAAATAGACTCGGGCAGCCGCACGATGTAAAGCCTACCCGAACGGGCGGCCTGAAAGTCAGATACTGATGAGCGCGGATCATCAAAGGCGGTTACGATGATTTGTTCGCCCGGTTGAAGGTCAAAAAAATCTCTAGCGGCTTTAGAGCTATCATAGGTGGTGACAGCGTCATCACGGACGCGCAGCAACCCTAAAACTTGATCGTAAAAACCCAGAGTTTCTTTACTGTCGTCTTGAACAATCATGCCCATATGGGTGATTTGACTGGTTCTCAATAGAGAGCTTGGATTGATTTCGCCGTAGTTTGGCATGGTGTAATTGAACCGCTCAAAGAAGACTTGCCGCGTCAGCGGTTGCAACAACAGCATTTCCCGAACCCCCACAGTCGGATCCACAAAGGGCGCCGTTTTCCCGTCCTGTTGATAAATCACTTCCCAATACGAAGGGGTGTACCGGATGGGACAGCCCGTAGCGTCAGCTCCTTCCGCATGGTTGAGAATGTTCAACACGTCTTCCGTCAGGCTAGTGGCCCAGCGGTTTCCCTTCACCTTCATGGAGTCCATCTGTAACCCCTGATTGATGGGGGTATCCCAAACCATGAGACGGATCAGACCATGATCGGCATCCTGATGAAACATGCGGATGGACTGCACCGCTGAATCAACCCCGTACAAGCAGTTGGCTTCGTTTTGAGTGAGCCTGCCTATTCGCCCAATGCGATAGCCAAATTGTTCCCAATACTGAATTTGGGGAATGGCGTCTTCTACACCGATGCAGACTTCGTAGATACCTTCAATGGGGGAGGGCTGGGGTTGAGACATTGCGATCGCACTCCTAATTCGACTTGCCGTCACTGCCCATGTACTCGCGGTAAGCGATGATTTTATCACCCTCAATATCGAAAGAAACCGCGATCCGATTCTTATAGGGGTCGCCCCACATAAATCCCTCGTCTCGAAACTCAAAAACAACCGTTGTTTCACTACTGGTCACCCGATCCAGCGTCAGGGTTAGCCCCGGGCTGAAGGTTTCCGTCACATAGTCGAAAAATTCGATTGCCCGGTCTTTGCCTTCGTTGAGACCATGAAATTTGCCCACCGGAAACCAAAAGGTGAAATCGTCAGCGAGCATATCCACAAACGGCTGCCATTCCCCTGTTTCTAAGGCGTGAGCAAAGCGGGCGAAGGCCCGTTTGCCAACTTCAAGCGTATGGTGTGCATCTGCCGACATGGCGCAATCTCCACAGCAGGATAGGGATTTGCTTTCAACTGTAACCTAACTTATTTACAATTCAATGGAATCCTGATGAGGAGGTGTGTAGGTTAGTAACCTATCTCCTCCAGGGGATTTTGGTTATTGGTCACTTGTCATTGGTCATTGGTTATTGGTTATTGGTTATTGGTCATTGGTCATTAAGAATTTTAGATTTTGGATTTTGGATTTTATCTTCCGCAGATTTTAGGCTTTGGATTTTAGATTTGGTGTCTTCCCCTTCCCCCCTTCCCCTTGCCTCCCCATCTCCCCCATCTCCCCATCCTCCCCATCTCCCCCATCCCACTCACTCCAACCAAGGTATCAATCATGGAACACTCAGAGGAATACGAATACAGCAACCTGGATTTTTACCGAGAGCATCATGGTAGACAGCTTTATTACAACTGGGCCGGAGATATCTGGTGGATAGAAGAACCGGGTAAACCCAAGGAAAAATTGTTCTCAATTATTGGTATGAACGCCACCAAGGTGTTTCTCAAAGCCGATCCTGAGCAAGGAGAATGCGGCTATCGGCTCAACCGGGAAATTGGATTATTTTGCGATCCGATCACCCAGGAAGTATTGCGATACTGGAAGCCTGCTGACGATCAACCCGAGAGACCTGTTGTCCATATTGCCAATCGGATGGTGCAGGGATCCGTGCGCGCTCGACAGATAGTGATTCCCTCGGGGCAGGCGTATGTCGCAAAAGTCACTGAGATTCCTTTGGAATACCCGCATCCTTTAGCTAAAGATAGTCAGTATAAGGAGTACTGTCCCGGTGAGAAATTCAAGGGCATTGAGTATTTTACTTCTCATGTGGCGCGGCCTGAGGCGACGGAAGTTCCCCCAGCTCAATGGGCGCGGGATTGCCCCTGGATGCCCTGGATGCGGCTTGGGTATGGACATCCTGCCAGGTTGAGGTTTGAAACCGCGATCGCTCGGGTGGAGACCTTCGAAGACCTCCATCCCAACTTAGTCAAACTTGTGCGGCAACGACTGCCGATGTATGAGTTCACGCCCGATCAGTGTGATGAGCCCAATATGACCAGTATTCTTTATTTTAAGAAGTACTTTGAATCCTATTTAAAGGGAGAGGTGTTTCCAATGGTGGAAACCGCTTAATTCTTTTCAATGGGTCTGAGGGTTGTGTTGCAACACAACCCATTTTTTTACAGCACAACCGATGCGATTGACAGTGCTTTAGAGTGAGAAAAGGCTGTATTTTGTGCAATACAACTTTTAACTTAAAGCGGTAAATTTTTCCTAAGGGAGAAGACAGAACGCAGAAGCCAGAACTCATTCAGGAAATGGATTCTGGCTTCTGTATTCTGTCTCCCATCCTCACTGGATTGTCTCGGCTTAAATTGCACGCCTGCAATACAAACACATTTTTTTAATCTCTAGATCTTCTCGATTAAGGCATAACCTAAAAATCAACAACATGGCTCATTTAAGTAGAGAGGCATGAATAAAATATTTATGTGAAAGAGAATAAATTGCAGAAGCATTCAGATGTTGCATTGGCGGCAATTTAAAGAGTTTTCACATGGTTTATTTTAATCTCACCGATCTACTTATAGAGACTGTTGAGAAATGAATTGAATATTCGACTTTAATTTCAAAGGAGGTGCATATGAACCGTCTTTTACTTTCTAGTGTGGCGATCCTCCTGATGGCCGCAATTGCTTCACCAGCTGCATTTGCTAAGACACAGACAGATTTTTCTGATCTGGCGGCGGATGCAAACGGTGACGGCAAAGTCACACTCAGCGAATTGAAGCGCTACAACCGAGACGTGCGCAATAGATAACGGTTGTGCCTTGTAATGAGCTGTCCCTAGGGTTTATGGGGCAATGGAGTTTAACTCCATTGCCCCATAAACTCCAAGATGAAATCCTCTGGGTAATGTTGATTGGCTTGGCGAGCAAATGGAAACAATGCTCCTTGCACCACTAAAATAGACGGACGATTGACCACCGTTTGCAAAAATAAAAGCAGCTGATTGGCCCAGTCCTCGCTATGAAAAAACTCGCACTTCTTTTCCTCTTCCTGTTTCTCGCCTTGCTCCTCTACCAGTTCTTCGGCCAGCCATTCGGCCAGTCATTCGATCTGGTCATCACAGGCGGTCGAGTCATTGATCCCGCTTCCAATACCAATGCCGTTATGAACATTGGGATCAAGGACGGAACCATCACCAACCTCTCCACCAAGCCGCTCTCTGGGGCAATCAGCATCAACGCGGCAGGCAAGACTGTGGCGCCCGGATTTATTGACCTTCACACTCATTCCCCATTCCCCTTCGGGGAAGAACTCCAGGCAAGGGACGGTGTGACAACCGCCCTCGACCTCGAAGCGGGCGCTTTCCCGATATCAGCCTACGGCGGCTTCATTCGCAACAAGGCCCACGCCAACTATGGTTCTTCGGTCGGCCACTACGCTATCCGGATGAAGGTGATTGAAGGCAAGGAGCAACCCTACCTCATCACCGAGCAGGGCAGTCTTGTGCCGGGGCCAGCCTTCTCCGAGCAGGCCACTCCCGAGCAGATCGACCAGATACGCAAAATGCTGCATGAGG
Organism: Leptolyngbyaceae cyanobacterium MO_188.B28; assembly: GCA_030065175.1. GTDB lineage: Bacteria > Cyanobacteriota > Cyanobacteriia > Phormidesmidales > Phormidesmidaceae > JAKSDM01. The sequence continues at coordinate 11,216 of JASJDH010000096.1, forward strand.
GTATCGATCAAGGGGGAATCGGGATTGGCCTGCTCCTAGACTACATGTCCTCCGCCATTAGCGACGCGGAGCTGCGGATGATATTCGAAGTCGCCAAGGAACGAGATGTCGTCATCTGGGCTCACATCCGCCGCGGCGTCAACGGGGACATCCAGCCCTTGATGGACATCCTCAACCTCTCCCGCGAAACGGGAGCCTCTCTGCACATTTGCCACATCAACGCCAATGCGATGGGTGAAATCGATGACTGGCTGAAGGCCATCGACGAGGCCAACAAATTGGGCGCCGATGTCACCACCGAACTCTTCCTTTACACTGCGGGGTCCACCTCGATTTCGGCGGATGTCTTCAACCGCGATTGGCAAACCATCTTTGGCATCACTTACGAGGATGTGCAGTGGGCGGAGACAGGCGAATACCTCACTCAGGAGACCTGGGAGGAAAAGCGGAAGAATCGACCGGACGGCATAGTCATCCACCACTATATGAACGAAGACTGGTTGAAGATCGGCCTCCAGTATCCTGGCATGATTGTCGCCACCGACGCAATGCCCGCTCTCAACGCCCAGCAGAAAGCTGTCCCCAACGGCGCCGGGAACTACACCCGCCTTCTCGCCAAGTATGTACGCGACGAGAAGGTTCTCTCCCTGGAGGAAGCGATCGCCAAGGGCAGCTACTTTCCGGCGAGACGTCTCGAGCCCTTTGCGCCTGCGTTCGCAAAGAAGGGACGCATCCAGGTAGGAGCCGATGCTGATCTTCTGGTCTTTGATCTCGAAAACCTCCAGGACCACGCCACCTACACCGATCCCTATCAAAAATCGACCGGTTGGGACTACATCATCGTCAACGGTCGAGTTGTCTTCGATCACGACGAACCAACAAAGGAACGGCCCGGCAATAAGATCCTCGCTGCCAACTGATGTGCTGGGGGGGGCTCGGTAACGGGCAAGATTCTGACGAAAAGGGCCATTTGATAATCAGGCTTCAGACGAGAACCGTAACCGTTCAATATCCCTCATGGGCGGCGCTCCAAACATGCGGGAATATTCACGGCTAAATTGCGAGGGACTTTCATACCCAACTTGATAGGCCGCATGAGTCGCATCGATGTCTTTGATAAGCAAGAGACGACGAGCTTCCAATAATCTGATTTGCTTTTGATATTGCAGCGGACTCATTGAGGTCATTTCCTTAAAGTGGCGATAGAATGAGGCAGGAGACATATTGGCTTGCTCCGCCAAATCTTCAACCCGCATCGGTTCCTTAAAGTCGGCCTTGATCTGCTTGATTACCTTCGCAATTCGTTGCATGTTACTTCCAGAAGTTGCAATTTGGCGAACTGCTTCACCTTGTTCGCCGATTAGAAGGCGGTAATAGATTTCGCGGATAATCATTGAAGCCAGAAAAGGAATATCTCGTGGGGCATCCAGAAGCTGGGTCAGCCTAAGGGCGCAATCAATCAGCGGTTCATCGGCGTCGCTGACAAACACGCCCCGCACGGAGCTTTCTTTTTTATCAGAGTTGTATGGAATTTGGGTAACGATGTCGCAGAGCTCGGTCGAATCCAAGTTCAGCTTCAATCCTAAATAAGGTTGGTCTGGGGTGGCTTCAACAACCGATCCATTGAGTGGTAAATCCACTGAGATAACGATGTATTGAGCTGCGCTATAGCGATAGGTTTCCCCACCCAACAAGGTTTCCTTCTTGCCCTGAATAACAATGCAAAGAATGGGTTCAAAGACATCGCAGAGTCCAGCAGAAACAGAAGATTCGCGCATAAATTCCAGTTGAGCGATCGCTGTCTTATGAGCGCCATCGCCCTTACCGTTGGTGTATCGGGTCACCAGCGCCGCCAATTCTTGGCGTCTATTGATGGGTTGCACTGCTCCTAGTCCTTTCAATCGCTATGACTGCTTGCAGACTGATTTAATGGTTCCTATTGGTCCAGTATAGGGAAGCTATTGATTTTCACAAAGTCTTACTTGAGAAGATTAGGCAATAACCTGAAAGGTTTGTGTATTTAGAGATAGGTTTTCTGTCGGTATGATGGACTCAAGATAGGCAGGCAGTTCTAGATATAGTGCTTTGAAACATTCTTGCAACACAGCCCTCGATCGGACCTTTCACTTATATCAACAAGAAAGACCTGTCGCAGTGGTTAAGCCAGATGGGCGATTGATTGATCGCCTAGAGTCGGCTCATGTCTTGACCTGCATGGGGTAATTGAAGGGTTGCTGTCACGAAGTGCAATAAGGCTGAAATACTTTTAGGGCAAGGCTTTCAGAACTATGGCTTTGCGACATAAGTTAACAATTCCTCGCGGTTCATGGTTGTGAGCAACAAATTTGCGTTGTTTCAGGGTTTCTATTTTCCTTATTTCACCTGGTGACACGAACCCTTCAATTACCCCATGCAGGCTCAGTGCCTGACATGACAACCTCTACATCAAGAAAAACCAGCCAAGAAAGGAGTGAAGCAATGTTAGCCAGCTCGACCTCTTTCGTCGTTCAACGTAACGGCCAGAACGCGACTGTTATGGAACTTAGACCGCTAGCCTTCACCGGCTATGCTCACTTCACAGCCATGCAGATACGTGGCGGCAAGGTCCGAGGACTTGACCTCCATTTGGAGCGACTAAAGTTTACCTCTGTAAAGTTGTTCGGCCAGGCATTGCCCGATGATCAAGTGCAGGCCTATTTGAGGGCAGCGATCCAGGCTGGACCGTCTGACCTCTCTCTGACGGCTACGATGTACTCGCCAACAGGTGAGTTCACAGTTGCTGCGACAAACACCGAGCCAGAAGTATTAATCCGGACCGGACCAGCCGCGTCGGGTCCAGAGGGACCGCTAACTCTGGCGACTGTCAATCACGAACGGTTCCTGCCTCAAGTCAAACATGTTGGCGAGATGGCCAAAACCTATTTCCTCAGACAGGCTGCTGAACAAGGATTAGATGACGTAGTCTTCGTTGACCGTCAAGGTCGGCTTAGTGAGGCAACGATCTGGAATCTAGCCTTTTGGGACGGCAGCTCGGCGATCTGGCCTCTAGCTGAGATGCTCACCGGAACCATGATGGGAACTGTCCGTCGGCAACTGGATCGCCTCGGGGTTCCCCAGCGCGTTAAAGAGATTACGCTGACCGACCTGCCAGCATTATCCGGGGGGGTGGTCATGAACTCATGGACGCCTGGTGTAGCAGTAAGCCAGATTGGCTCGGTACTCCTGCCAGAAGCACCGGCCTTCCTAGAATTGCTTCACCGAGCCTACAAAGCCGAACCACTCGTTTCGCCGTGACTCCTGTATGGGGTTTGGCAACGATTCGATCCAAAATGGGCCATTTGATCTGAAACCCTTATCTAGAATCAGTTTCAGCAATCACTTCTTTCTGCTAGGCATTCGATAATCGCAACGTAAAAGATTCATTCTCAACTTCCCAAACCATGATGACAATATCCAGGGAAAGGACTTAAGCCTAGACCTATAAGATCGCTGCAACGGAGGCCCTGATGAAGGCTTCGGGGTCAAACCCCGTTTGTTTGGCGCGCACGCGCACGGCAAGGCTGTGAAGGATCGCCGCCGCCAGTTGCCCAAGTTCCTTGGGTTCGGCTGACTGTCTGAGTCGCCCCTGTTCTCGGGCTCGCTCGAAACGCGTTACCAGGACCCAATCGATCCGATCTAGCGAACTCGCTAGATCGGATTGGATATCATCATCTAAAGCCGCCTCAGTGATTGCGGTGCAAATCATCGGACACCCCCGCGCCGCGTGCTTGCCTGACTGGTATACCGATAAGGCGGCCAAATAAAAATTGACCAGATCATCTTCGAGGCTCACTCCGGCAAACAGAGCTGCTTCGAGTCCACTTAAAAACTCCCGGCTAAATTTGTCGAGAGATTTTCTATAGATCGACTTTTTGTCGCCGAAGGCAGCATACAGGCTTGGCCGGTTCATCCCAGCGGCGGCGCTAATGTCGTCCAAACTACTGCCTGAAAACCCATGGCTCCAGAACACATTGAGCGCAGCGCTGAGAGCATCGTCTGGATTATAGGTTCGGGGTCTACCCCGTCTTTTCTTGATCATTTTGTACTGATTCGCATAAAAATATTAACTATTTTGACCATTTTAATCTAATAAAATGCGAATCAGTACAAAATTATAGTGACTCTGCATAGTAGTTAGCTGGACCCACACCAGAAAGGTAACCAGAGGAAAAATAATGGCTAATCAAGTACTTCAGGGCGGCGAAGTAATCCCCGACTGGCGGATCGCGGGTGACTGGATTGATATCTGTTCGTGCAATGTTCCGTGTCCTTGCACCTTTGCCCAACCTCCCACAGGGAACGTCTGTGATGTTGTTTTCGGATACAAGATCAGGGCCGGCCATTTCGGCGAAACTAGCATGGCAGGGCTAAATGTCGTGATCATCGCTGGTTTTACCGGCAGCATCTGGCATGGCGACAAAATAGACGCGGGTGTGTTTTTCGATGCAGCCGCTAATCCAGCCCAAAGGCGCGCCCTCGAGTTGATCTTCACAGGTCAAGCTGGGGGCTGGATGAAACAGTTTATCCAGCCAATTCTGGGCAGTCTAAAGGGGGTTGAATTCGCCAACATCTCAGTTGACATCAATGAGTCGCTCGAAAATTGGCGGGTTGAAATCCCGCAGATCCTTCAAGCCGAAGGTGAAGCGCTAACTGGACCGACTGCAGATCCCACCAAACGGGTGCAGACAATCAATCCCCCTGGCAGCGAGGTTGGCCCGACTACCGGAGCGGTTACTTGGGGTAAAAGTGTAGAGGGGCGTTGGCAGGCATTCGGATTTTCCCAGGACATTCCACCGGGGCAGAACAGTAAGCATATCCCCTTTGAGTGGAGCGGACCCGACACATGACGACGACATTAAGCAACCCATTGCAGCGGCTCTTTGGAGTCCTCACTCCGATTAGGCGGATCGACGCCTCAATCGCTTGGGGTGTGGGGATCGTCGCACTGAGTATCCTGGCATGGATCGCCTGCTTGATTGTGATGGGGGGTATGGATCAGGGGCCAAGGACTCCGCTTCACGATTTTCCGACATTTCTGATCGGCTGGGTGATCATGCTGACCGCAATGATGCTGCCTTCGGAAATTCTTTATGTGAAGGTCTACGCCACTCTGCTTGAAGACACCATAGATAAGCGGGACGGGCGGGTCAGCCAATTCAATTGCGTTACTTTTTTCATCGCTGGCTATGGGATTGCCTGGATCGGATACGGGATGATCGCCTTCATCCTAGATGCAATCATTCGAGCGAACCTGTTCGAATTCATCGCTTTGATTCAGGCGGGGCCGATGCTCGCTGGTTCAGTTCTGTTTCTGGCGGGCGTCTATCAAGTTTCTTCGCTGAAGCACGCTTGCCTAACGCACTGTCGTTCACCACTCAGTTATTTCGCCCGCAACTGGCGCGATGGATGTCTTGGCGGCCTGCGCATGGGCCTATCGCATGGATTCGTCTGTGTGGGATGTTGTTGGGCGCTGATGGCTGTGATGTTTGCTGTTGGCGCCATGAACCTGATTTGGATGGGGCTGCTGACGCTGCTCATGTTCGCTGAAAAGATATTCCCTTTTGGCCCTAAACTGGCAATCCCCATTGCTGTCTTCTTATGGGCCATGGGCGTATGGATTGCTATTTCTCCTGAATTTGCCCCTCTATTGCAGAACCCGTTACTATTCGACCCTTCGATCTTCATGAGTTGAAAGACCTGCAGGATGGGTGACTGTCCTGCCAAGTTTAACTTCGCTACGTCTGTAACTCCGTTAAGGGGATATGGCCTCGACTATGGAGAAATTAAACTGAAAGCCTTTTCCAAATCAATTTTAAGCGATAAGGCTATTTTGATAATTTCAGCCAAAACGCTTTAGGTTTTCAGTTTTTTAGTTGCCGAATATACTTTTATTTACGTGTTTACACTTTGCTTGGCAAGCTAATGACCCATTTTCGCCAGGGTCGTGGCCATAGGCCAGTTTAGGAAGTACATTTAAGTCGGGCCATACAGTTTAGTTTATTTCAGACAAAAAAGCTTATACGTAGTTTAAGGAAACCTTAAGCGAGTAGGAACTGCTACATTCCTTACTCAGCTAAGTACAGTTAGGTGAGGCGATTAAAGAAAGTTTCAACTTTCTTTAATGAACTCTTGGCAAAGTTCCCGTTGTTCATCGGTAGGGTTGCCATAGAGCAAATAGTCTTGTTGCCATGTACAAGCTTTTTTCATCAAGTCGTCCAAGTTAAAATTCCAAAGGACGATGGTTCCATCATCGCTGGCTGACGCAATCATCTGACCATCCGGGGAAAAATTTACGCTATTGACCCAACGCGAATTATCTTCGAGAGTTTGAAGTTCTCCACCGCTGAGATCCCATAGCTTCACCGTTCCATCGTAGCTAGCTGACACAAGGGTTTGGCCATCTGGTGCAAAACTCACACTTAGAACCCTATCCGAATGACCTTCGAAGGTTTGAAGTTCCCGGCCACTGAGATTCCACAGCTTCACTGTTCCATCGCTGCTAGCTGACACAAGGGTTTGGCTATCCGGGGAAAAACTTATGCTCCCGACCCAATTCGAATGGCCTTCGAGGGTTTGAAGTTCCCGGCCACTGAGATTCCACAGCTTCACCGTTCCATCGGCGCTGGCTGACGCAAGCATTTGGCCATCTGGGGAAAAACTCACGCTGTTAACCTCCCCGGAATGGCCTTCCAGGGTTCGAGGTTCCCGTCCGTTGCGGTTCCACAGCTTCACCGTTCCGTCAGCGCTGGCTGACGCAAGCATCTGGCCATCCGGGGAAAAACTCACACTATAGACCCTATCCGAATGACCTTCAAAGGTTTGGAGTTCCCGTCCGCTAAGGCGCCACAGCTTCAACGTTCCATCAGCGCTGGCTGACGCAAGCATCTGGCCATCCGGGGAAAAACTCACACTATAGACCCTATCCGAATGACCTTCAAAGGTTTGG
>JASJDH010000097.1 GCA_030065175.1 Leptolyngbyaceae cyanobacterium MO_188.B28
AAAGCTGAATAGTCTCATCTTGACCGCCGCTAGCTATCAACTTTCCATCAGGACTAAAGGCGACTGTCAATACGCTATCGGTGTGTTTCTTAAAGAAATTTATCAGTTTTCCATCGCCAACGTTCCATAGCCTGGTGGTTCCATCCTGGCTGCCACTGGCGATCAATTTTCCATCGGGGCTAAACACAACTGAGTGCACCCAACTTATATGTTCTTGTAAGGTATTAAGACATTCACCTGTCTGAACTTCCCATACTTTGACGGTGTGGTCATCACTACCGCTAACAAGTAGTTTGCCGTCTGGGCTGAACGTAACTGACCTGACTAAATTATTGTGTTGCGCTAGGGTTGCGACGCTCTTTCCTGTCTTAACATTCCATAGTTTGATGGTGTGGTCATCGCTGCCGCTAGCAATGAGTTGACCATTAGGACTAAACGCCACTGACCTGATCCAGTGTTTGTGACCTTGCAATATGGTTAGACACTTGCCAGTGTGAACATCCCATATTCTGATACTTTTATCATCACTGCCACTGGCGATTAGCTGACTATCTGGGCTGAAAGCGACTGACCTGACCCAATGTTCATGTTCTGTTAAGGTGCGAAGACATTGTTTGCCCTTGCCAGTTTCGAGATCCCAGATCCGAATCGTTTGGTCATCGCTGCCACTGGCGAGCAGTTGCCCATCTGGGCTGAACGTCACTGCCCAAATGCGGCTAGTGTGCCCAATTAAAGTTCGGTACTCACGATTACCGATATCCCATACTCTTAAAACTGTGTCCTCACTACCACTGGCCAGTTGGTGTCCGCTTGGACTGAAAGCAACTGACAGAATCCAATTCGAATGTCCTTGCACTGTGGTCAGACATTGACCCGTTTCAGCATCCCAGGTTCTAACCGTTTGATCATCACTACCACTGGCGATCGCTTTGCTATCTTCGCTAAAAGCCACGGACCAAACCCGATTTTCATGCCCATACAAAATGCTCAGGCATTGACCCGTTTCAGCATCCCAGGTTCTAACGGTTTGGTCATCGCTGCCGCTAACAATCATTTGCCCATCTGGGCTGAAAGCGACTGACCTGACCCAGTGGTCATGACCTTCGAGCGTATTGAGGCATTTACCAGTTCTGACATCCCACATTCTGACGGTTTGATCATCACCGCCACTCACCAGGAGTTGACCATCCGAGTTGAAAGCCAAAGACCTGATCCAATGGTCATGACCTTTAAGCGTATTGAGGCATTCGCCCGTTGTGACATTCCATAACTTGATCGTTTTGTCTTCACTCCCACTGGCCAATAATGGGCTTGCGCCTTGGCCCAAATGTCGGCTATCAGTCGGATGAAAAACGACTGAAAAAACCTTGCCATTGTGCTCATTAAGGGTACGGAGACACTTTCCAGTCTGGACATCCCAGATCTTTATCGTTCTGTCTTCGCTACCGCTGGCAAGAAGCTTTCCATCGGGACTAAAGGCGACTGAACGGACACAGTTCCCATGCTCTTCTAACGTACTGAGACATTGCCCCGTTGAAGTGTCCCATATCTTTACGGTTTGGTCGTCGCTACCGCTGGCGAACCTTTGATGATCTGGGCTAAAGGTGATCGAGCGCACCCAATGGTCGTGCTTTTCGCAAACCCAACGCTTCTGACCGTCTTTCAGCTGCAGCAGGCAGATCTCGCCATTAGAGGAGCCGATCGCCAAAAAATCGTTGCTATAGACAACAGATAAAATGCTGCCGAACGTTTGCATAGCAAGAGAATCCTCCAGATAGGCGCCCGACAGATTAGTGTTTTGTAGGATGGCGTGGGTCAAATCGGCGCCTTGAATCACGGTCTGGCTCAGATCTTTACCTTTCAGCGCTTCTGCATCGGCTTGCAGGAGAAGTGTGACGGCATTGCCGCCGACATACTTAACTTCTTTTGGCGATTTACCTCGCGTCGATTTAATGATGTTCAATAGACGCTCACGAGTTGTTTTTGTCGGCGCCAGCATCGGTTCCAATAGATCGAGCACCGCTTTCGTCAGCTTTCTCTGGCCAACAGTATTGTGTAAATAGGCCAGAGACTCACTAGAAAATTCCTTGAGCATTGGAATTGGGATGGCGTCACCCTTTTTATTCACCCGATGCTGAAAATAGGCGGACCAGGTGTATTCCTTGGGGGTGGCGCTGGTATCCAAATACGCCTGTTTTTTAGCTAACTCCGTGAAATCTGGAGCCAAGACGCCTAATTCCGCAGCCAATTTATAGGCGATAAAGAACTCTAATAAGGAGCGATGAGCAGGAGCGTAGTCGCCATCTGCGTTGCGAGTCAGCATAGACTGACTCATCATGTCGTAGCGCCAGTGGTCAAGTTCTATCTCTTTCTGAACCACCAGACCAAACAAGTTGCGAATTCGATCGGGGAAAGCCCGATAATTAAGCCGCATTTGATCCGTGATCAGCATTTCCCAGGACAGTTCACATAGAAAGTAGAGCTTGTCGGCAAGAGAAGTGAAGGTGCGTTCCGCTCTGATATCTCGCTCCATTTTGAGCCGTACGGCGTAAAGGTAAACACGGGACAAGTCAACTGGCTTACCGGCTTCAATTTCAGGCAATGCATCCAGAATCAAGTTGATCATCACGGGACGTTGAGCTAAATCCCGGAGTTTGGGATTGCTCATGATCTTTTCTAAGGTGATTTCCCGGGTTTTGGGAGATTTATTTTGAAGACGCGATAATAAGACTTTGTGGATTTGGTCGTGGTTGAATTTCTCCAGTCCTAAGACTTCGAATTGGGGAGGGTCGCAAGCTCCCTTGCAGGTAGAAGCTGTCAACTCTGCATTGAGTAGAGCGCGGCTTTCTTCTGCTTTGCGAAAGTATTCGGTCCGACAGGTGAGGATGGCCTTGGCGTCTGCCTCGACCACTTTAGCGAGTTCCCAAAAGTTATCGATCATCTTTTGATGATCGACCTTAGAGGCCATTTCGTCGAAGCCGTCGAAAATGAGCAGCAGCTTGCCCATGCGATTGAGTTGCTTAAAGACTAAGCTGGTGAGACGAATGTTGTGTTTGCTGTAGAAGAACCCAGCTAGAACATGTTCCAAATTCAGCGCTTTGGTATAGTCTCGCAATAGGATAAGCAGGGGTAGCCGAGGTCTTTGAGTGCCTCGTTTCTTAGCTTCTTGATAGCGTTGCAGGGTCGTCCAAGCGTAGTGAAAGACAAACCAGGTCTTACCTGTACCGAATTCGCCTAGCAGGGAGATATGTTTCTTGGCGGGGTCGTCTAGCCAGCGATCGATGTAACCATCGATCCAACCCTCTGCTTCAGCGTAATGACTGAATATTGGCCGACCGACTGAATCGGTTCCTTCTTTTTTGTTACACGCTAAAGGGATATAGGTTTCATCACTAATTCCCATGTGCTCGATTTCTTGCTCCAACCATTGGAAATAGTTGGTGAAGTCGGCCTCTTCGTCGAGCAGTTCATCAAAGGTATAGCAAAATATTTCAGGGTGTTTACGCTCTTTTTGGCTTTTGTTGTATTCTTTAGCCGTTATGCGGGCCGCAGGGCTAATGCGGCGGTCAGCAATTAGCCATCCTTCGTCAGCGCACTGTTGCTCTACCGCTTGGCGCAGATTATGAAAGTCTTGCAGGTTAGCTTCACCTACAACCCCACAGGCCAAGATGCGATCGTATCCTCGACGCTGGGGGATATGGATAATGAGTTCGAAATAGTTTTCTCTTTTACACTCATGGGGCATTAATTCGTAGCCCAGGGCAGTGAACCAATCTCTCATTCTGGCTTCAAGGTCAGATGGTCTGTGACTTCTCTGAATAATATTTGAATCAACATCGGCGGCGGTTCCAGCCCCATTGTTTTGAAGAGTAGAGTCTGGGGGTTGCAACGACTGATCAATACTGATGTTGAATTGGTCTGATCGAGTAGAGAGTTGGGTCAAATTTAGTTGGGGCGATCGCACCGCAGAAGAGGGAATATTCTCTCCTTCTCTCTCTCCAACTTGAGTCTGCAAAGCTATGCTATGCCTAAATGATGATCGGGTGAGCGCCGCCCGAAAATTTTTTTTACTGACCTGTTCTCCCAGGACTTCTGAGAGCAACTTCCAGAACTTGTGACTGACGTCTCCTTTCAGATAGTTAGCTGTGTAGTTTGAGCCGGTTGCTATCTCGTCATAGGTCAGATTCTTCCACGAGCCCTCTAGTATGGTGAGTTCAAGGTCCGTTAACTTCCTACCCTTGGCGGCGTAAACGGCTGATTCAACAATTCCAAGTGCTTCATGATAATCCATGAGATAGCGATGATAATTTGGATCTCATTACCATGTTAAAACATGACTTTATCCATGACTAAATTATGTTGTATGTCTTTAAAGTAGGCGACTACTTGGATGGGGCGGAACTCAGTCTGAGTCTGTCCTGATATATCAACTTGGGGTATCCCCTTAAAGCATAGGGGGGATGCCCCAAGAGCGGTAATCTTGAACCAATAGGCTGCTTCAGCTGTTTTTTGGATAGCCTGAAGTTTGTTTGTTGCATATGGAATTCCACAGACAAACTCCAGGTGTCAAATTGAGCGCAGTTTCAACTGGATGCTAGTTTCATCTGTCTAATTCGCCATTACTAGTAATGTATTTCCTACCCGGCCAATAACATCTACCGTTTTGCCGACAGGAATATTGTTAATGTCATTGGCTTGGTAAAGTTTGGCGAACCAGAATGAGCCAAGGCATTTTATTCTACCTAACTGATTTCCCAAAATGGTCTTTTCAACGGTGCCTTTAACAGGGGAAGGAAACATCTCAGGTTGATTAGGCATAAATTGAAACATCTGAGATTGGGTAGATGCAGATGGATACATAAGAGTCTCCTAGTCTATTTAGAATGTATGGAATTCCTAAAAAAAATTAGGAATTAAAAAAGCTGGAAAGTGGTGTTCACTCCCAGCCGGTAGCTACTTGATAACTCTCCAATGGCTAGCTTTAAAGATTATTCAATTGTTTGTTCCTTGGGCTCTATCAGTCTTAAAACTGCTTAGTAAATCCAAGGTAAATGATCAGTGCCTGATTCTTAGTTAATGGGTTCCGCGTCTCAGGCCAAGGTAGGAAATTGTTACAGCGCCAATGAACCTACGAGGATTCTGAACCTCAATCATGACTCCCCCATGGCCTGTTACGCCTACAATACTGACTAGAGAATGCTCCAGAAAATCGCTAGGTCGATCTACACTTCTTCTCTTGAGTGTATTGATTAATGCATTCGTTAAAATCGGCGATTCATGTTGGGATACATAGCTCTCTACATGTTTACGCGTAAAGTTAAAGAGCCCTTCTTGTACATTGGGAACATTAACACTAAATCCCTCTCCGTCCTGCTTGACATCAACTAAAAGCTTTCCTTTACCGGTGCTCTGATATCTATGAGTGAGGTTCTTTAAGGTAGCCATGCAGTCCTCAAAAGGGGTTGAGGCATTACAGGAGGGATACATGATTCAATTCCTTACGATGTTAAGTTGGGCTACTTACTCAAATTTTGTTTTACTCTTTTTTATTCTATATAACTCTTTGAATTTCAAGTCTCTAAATGTCATTTTTTTCATGTTTTGTCATGTTTGGGCGTCTTTGCCTCGAAAACGGTGTTGTAATGGGTTGGCTGTTGGATCCAGAGGAATCTTGCTTATTTGAGTGCAAACAACTGGGTGCAAGTATTTGAGGATACAGAGGCGATATTGCCAACCCCAGCGTGTGCTCAGGCGGTTCAGCTTACGGCGGGCGAGATATTTGCTTGGTTGAAAGGATAATTTACTTCAGGGAAAAGGGATCTGTAGGATGGGGCAAAGGGCCATAGCCCGCGCCCATCTTGGTCGACTGAAACCAGGCCGGATATAACGGGGCTGATCTGGTTGATGGGCACGCTCTGCTTTGCCCATCCTACTGGGCTTACACTCTCATGATGGCTAAGTTGTCATAAGATCAAAGCATGTTGATATCTTGACCTTATGTCAGTTATCCAAGAGTAGAAATACTCATGGATGGCTGAACGAATCGCACTACAGTTTACAAGTCTGGATGCGAGAGAAGAGAACTGTATAACCGGTATTTAAAACAACAAGCTCGAACATGGGCGATTCCCGCTGCGAAAAAAAAATACCAGCCGGAAACGGGAGGTGCCCAATTGGAGCAGAGGTGTCATATGTTAGTTCAAAATAGCCTATCCAGCGGCTGTCCACTCTCCATCCAACGCGATAGCCAAATTTTTCAAAAGCCTCTTTATAATAAGATTCGTCATCCGCCTTACCACCGCATTCCAGATAGATTTTCTTTTGGATGCTGAAACCGAATCGCCTGTTGCTGTATTTGAACCACAGTTGGTCAATCGTGCGGAGATCAGCGCATGGAAAGTTCAGCAATTCTTCGGGTAGAATCCAATCGCCTTCTTCACGACCGACCACCTTCAGCATGACCAGATAGGTTTCGTAGTCTGCCTCTTTCCATTTCTTGACCTTCAGCAGATCTCGCAGTGTAGTGTAAGCCTTTTTCAGGACTCAGATTATCGACATGACTCTCTAGTTTTGAGGCTTTTGGTACTGGCTACTGACCTGTTAACTTTCTCCTGATATGCGTGTAAAATTCGTCTGGCAGTGGTTTTCCATTTCTTACATCGACCCATAGAGTGGATTCAACTCCTAGCCAAGGTTCTTTGCCCTTAAGCAGTATGCCAACAATAAACTTGTCAAGTCGCGTGGCACGAGAGAGTTCGTTCATGACCCATTTAGCCTTGCGGGAATTTGGCGTCATAACGACGATGAATACCTGGCAGTTATCTAGAGCTTCTTCAATTACATGATGCAAATTGTCACCATAGCCGATTTGCTTTTTCTCAATCCAAACTTTCAATTGTTGTTTCGAAAGTCCTTCTACAAGTTTGTCCACATAAGCTCTATCTTCTTGGCTATAACTGATAAAAATGTAAGGGGAATCTCCTTTTTCTTGATAGGCTGATTGGTCAGTAGGGAAGTACTGAGCGCGATCGAGATCAGTCGGTGAGGAAGGATTCTCTACCGAAACTATAGGGCTTGAGGTCCGACTAACAACTGATTTTGACCCATCCCGCCTGATACCGCACAAACCCCAAATGAGTTTCTCCAGCGGGTCAGGAGCCGACTGTCGAAAGTTAACCCACATCAACCCTTTGAGAAATAACGGCAGTTCGGGTGCTTGGGGCGCATCTGACAACAGGATGGGAATTACTCGACAGCGTCTATTGACGAATTCCCGCAGAAAAGCGTCGATTTCTGTACTTCGCCAGGGGCCGAGTCCTGTTTTGCCGACAAATACTGCGGCTGCACCAATTTGTTCAATCTGCGCCTCTAATATCGATTGCCAGGATTTACCAGGGGGTAATTCCCAGATATCCAGCCACGGTTTAATTCCTTGCTGCTTGAGGTGCTCAGCGATTTCGATGACGGCGGGTTTATCCTCACTGTTGTGGCACAGGAAAACATCGAAGCGAGGTGGCGGGGTTACGCTGGAAGGGCCTTTTGTGCGAGTTTCTGGATCATTTGCTAGTTTAACTTACTGGGATTGTTGAGTCAGATTGAGTTCGATACTAAATCTCATCGAGGTTGGGGCCCGTAGTTTTGGCCCTCACCCTAAATCCCTCTCCCTAGGGAAGAGGGACTTTGAATCCGGCTCCCCTTCTCCCAATTTGGGAGAAGGGGTTGGGGGATGAGGGCTTGCAAGATATGACACATTCTTGCGCATACACAGCAGCCTCGCAATCCCCATCATCCACCAGAAACCTGCAGCTCAGCCGACGCCGACCGACCAAACTCCTCAGGCGCATACTGTAAATAAACATTCGCCCCCGGCCACAAAAACGTCCCCGGCGTCACCGATCGCACCAAGTAGTGGAAACTATAAACTCCCGCCTCCAGGTGGTCGCCATAGGCCAAAACGCGATCGCGATAGATCGTCTGATACCCAATTCGCCAACTATCTTGTTGCGCCTGGAAGTAGGGCGTTGAGGTTTGGAAGCTGGTGTCAACGGCTTCAAAACCGGCGGGCAGCGGGTCCGTGATGATCAGGTGATCGACGGGATGATCGGTGATGATTTCCAGGCCAATATCAAAGACTTGGCCCGCTTTTACCGTTAACGGCTCCTTGTTGGGGGCCAGTCCCAGGCGATAGAGGCTTTCTTCTTGATTGGCCGGGTGCACGTCTCGGGTAACCCGCAGTCCATTCAAGCGACCGGGTTGATCGCCCTCTAAGCGATAGCGATAGGCGGCGAGATAGTGGAGGTCGCCCTCACCCGATTTCTGCAGCAGCAACTCGCTGTCCCCCTTCGGCAACTCCGCCATCGGCACTTGCACGTCCAGACTGGGATTGCGGTAGCCTTCGAACTGTTCGGATGCTATTGTTTTACCCGCCAGTTGCACCGTGGCTTCGAAGTTGGGCGGGGTGGGTTGGCGCTGGCTGTAGGCCACTAACGCCCTCAACGCTTGGGCGTTGTCATAACTGGTCCGCCAGTCGCCATCACGCCGCAACCCCAAGAGTCCCTGCAGCAAACGGGCCAACACTTCCGGGTCACTCTCACGATCGACAAAAAGCTGTAGGGCTTGGGCCTGGGCTGTGGTGGTGGAATTGAACCAGCTCCAGCGGGGGGGCAAGTTCACCGTTGCGGTGCGTCCCGTTTCGTAAATGGTTTCCTGGATTTGCTCGGCCATGTCCGTCGCCTCGGTTTCCCAATCGGGAAATTGGGAGAGATAACGAGCCAACCGAATTTGATCCGCCTGATCGAACTGATCCCGTTGTTGATAGAGGTCAGGCAGGAATTCATTGCGGGTGTCTCCCAGGGCGGCTAGCGCTATTAGCGTCTCTAGTCTCACCTGATTCTTGCAGAGGGCGCTCTGGCAATAATCGTATCGCCCCGGATTCGCTAATAGGGTTGTGAGGTATTCCTGCAGGCGCTTGACCATTTCCGCGTCGGGATTAAAGCCTGCGGCTTCGGCTTGGGCGATCGCTTCCGCCGCATAAGCGGAGAGGAAGGGATCCGAGCGGCTAAAGCCAGGCCAGGCGGCAAAGCCGCCGTCGGGGCGCTGCAGTTTTTGGATCCGCTTCAGGGCTTTAGCGGCATGGTCAGCCGGATCGAAGTCGGCGAAGGTTTGATCGTACTGTTCACTCAGAATTTCCAGGTTGGCAGCGATCGCCAGTTGACTCGCCGCGGGTTCCAAACACGGCAACAGCACCCGCCGCAGCACGTGCTCAGCTGGGGCCTTGATGTCGGTGATCAGGGTGCTGGCCAGGGACACTTCTAAGCCTCCAGCGTCCGTTGCGACAGTCTCAGCGACATTTACGGGAATGGTCACCTGGTCAGTCGTGACGCCGCTCTCAACCACTTGCTCGGTAATCTCCAACGGCTTGATGGGCAAAGAGATGCGGAAGGCGTCGGTTTCGTCCGCCAGTTGAGTGTTGAACTGCACGGTCGCCTGTTCAGCGCCATCAGCGATAACGGGGAAACGATGGGCCTGAGTCCCTGACTTCGCCTGGGTTTGGTATTCCTTGGTCTGAGACCGCTGATCATTGTCCACAAACTGCAGGCCTTCCCCGAGTTCGCCGGTAATCGTTAAGTCGCCGGGTTGATCGGTGGTGTTCACGACGGCGACACCGGCCTCAATGAGATCGCCGGGGCGGGCGAATTGGGGCAACAAGGGATTCGAAATCAGCGGTTTGCTGGTAATGAACGTGGCGTCTCCGTTGCCGAAATGGAGGTCGCCGTCAGTGGCGACGGCCATCACCCGCCAGGTGGTGAGGTCATCCGGCAAGGTAAAAGTAATCTCTGCTTGGCCCTGATCATCCGTCAGAACGGAGCCATTGTAGTAGGCCAGCGGCTTGAAGTCCTCTCGAACACGGGTGCTGGCGGCCCCAGCGGAGTCGCCGCCGCCATAGCCCCAGCCTTTTTCCAACGGTGAATAGAGGGGAGCCAGTGTGACATCGGGCCGGTTATCGGCAAACCGAGTCGAAATGGGTTGGTCAGCGTATACCGTCTCCACCAAATCTGGGGGGCGATAGCCTGTCAACTGCAGCACGGCTTCGTTCACCACCATCACCGTGAACTGTCCCTTAATCGGCTGCCCTTGATTATCTTTCAGCGCCAATTGCACCGTTTGTTCCTCCCCGGGCTGCCGGAGCTGATTATTGTCGGGCGCGGTCAGCGAGACGTCCACCGATAGGTATTGATCCTCCAAGCTGGTTTCAAACGGCGCCAAGCCAATTCGGACCAGATTTTCCAGGCTGCCCGGCTCCACTTGATCCAAAGGCTCGCCTTGACGCACTAGCACGGCTTCGACGGCGGCATTCGGCAGCATCTCTGGGGTCACTTTGAATTGAATCTGGGGCGCGCCGCCCTCGACTTTGGCAATGTCTCTGTAGAGGGTGTCGTGGCGAATCACCGCAAAGTAGAGTTCGGCCTCTGGATAGGGCGATTCAATTAAGGCGGTTGCGGTCTCGCCAACTTTATAGCGGGGTTTGTCGAGTTTGATTTCCAACCGATTATTGGTGTACCGTCCGCCCCAATACACCGGCTCGGCTCCCGTCGCCCAAATGCGGCTATCTGTGGCTGTCAACTCATCCTTAGCATCGACAAAGTTGGCGCGAATTCGGTAGGCGCCCGCTTCAGGCGGGGTCAGTTCAATGGCTTTGGCTTCATTGCCGGAGCGGATTTCCGCCTGATCTACAGTTTTGTACTCCACCTGATCCTTAGGGGTGCGGCTGCCTTCCACCACCTGGGTGACGCTGCTGTAGATGATTTGTTGCAGCTCTAGGTTGATCCGTTGACCTGCAAGGGCTTTGCCGGTGGGGTCGGTGACGATGACTTGGGTGGAAAAGGGTTCGCCCGCATCGGCGACGAAATCATTGTCGAGGCCAATTAAGCGATCGCTGGGTAAGGCGGTAAAGGTTTGGGAATTGGCCACGGAAAGATTGGAGACATCGGAGACCTCCACATCCACCCGATAGGTCATGGGGTAGGGTAAATCATCCGCCACCGTCACCGTTTCCTGACCTGCGCCTTGATCATCCAGCGGCTTGCTGACCTGCAGCACATCGCTGGACACCCTCGGTCTTTCCTCCGGCCAATACCACCGGCGTCCGAAGTTAAATTGGTCCCATCCCGATGGGATGAACCAGGCTGGGGTGCGGGTGACATAGTAGGCGGCTTTGCCGCCTTCCACCGGCGGGCCAAACAGATAATTACTCTGGGCTTGGGCGTCAACGGTTTGATTGATTAGGGCGAATTTTTTATCCAGCGTCAAATCCACCTTGAAATTAGGGGGTTTGAACTCTGCTACCCGAAATGCGCCGTTAATGATCACCCCATTCTCTCCCTTGGCCTGGATGGAATAGGTTCCTAACGGCGGGTTGGGTGGGATGGACCACTCCAGGGAGAAGGTGCCAAAGTCATTAGTGGTCTGAGTCCCGAGATCCGTCTCAGTTCCCTCTGGGTCGTTAATCGTGACGGTATAAGGAACGTTTTTGTCCTGCTTCAGCGCACCGTTTTGGAGGTAGTATGCAGTCCCGGTAAACCAGGCGGTTTCTCCGGGTTGATAAAGCTGGCGATCTGAGAAGACTTCGCCCCGTGATAGGGGTTCCTCGCCTTCCCAGTCGGCATAAATGCCGTAGCGATAGGAGCCGCTATAGTACAGGGTTCGGACAAAGGCCCAGTCTTGCTTTTCCCGGGCGATCACCAGTAACTTGGGCGGTTCGGCGAACCCCTGATCCCCATTTGTATGGCATTGCTGTAAATCTTCTTTACTGAGGAGCAGTGTCCCCAGGGCATCTGTCTGACCTGTGGCGCAAGGCTTTGGGGCCACATTCCCCAGGTTTTCGTCTAACTTCGACGGGTAAATTTCAACTTGAGCGGCGGCGACGGCGGAGCCATCTGAGAGATGATGGACCCGCACCAGGCCCGACTCGGGGAACCACTGGGCGAACACCCCCAGATTGGTCAACTGCACCAGCCCGTAGTAAGTGGGCTCCCGCCATTTTTTCTCACCGTTGTCCTGGTAAGAATTGGTGCGGGCTTGGACGCCGTAGGCCACCATGCCTGTGTCGGCTTTGAGCTGTTCCTTCAGTGGGATAGCGGACTCCGCCGGTTGATTCTTTGCGGCGGACAAGGGGAAGGGTTTCCATTGTCCGGTGTCAGGCAGTAGATTTCGTCCGCCGCCTTGGGGGTAGGCTGAGTCTGTGTAGACCAAGTCCGTCGGCTGCACCACAGCGAAAGCGGCCTGATACTCCTCGTCCGGCAAATTCACCGTTGAAATATTGAGCTGTAAATCTTGCTCCGCTGGAAAGATATTTAACCCTGAGGGAACCCATAAATTTGCCGCCACATCGCCCGTGTCATACTCCATCGTGACGGGCTCCCCTAAAGTCTGGCCGAACTCGTCTTCAAGATCAGCCCCCAGGGTGATGGTGTACTGGGTGTCTGGATCCAATGACCAGGGATTCAGGCGGATGAAGTTGCTGCCGTCATAGCTTTGAACCAATTGGGGCGCTTCTTTGGCGGCGGGCTCAATCGTAATGTTCTCGACTGCGGACTCCGCCACGAGCCCATTATTGAATTCCAATTGAGCGGCGCCGTTAACAAATCGTCCATAGGCGCCGCCTCCATCGGGCTGACCAATGCGCAGGAGTTTATTGAATTTCAGAGGACTGTAGGTGAAGATGTCATTCTCTTGGGACTCTTCGCTAATCAGGTTGCCAACGGCGGGACGCAATCCAGGGGTAATGGTTAATTGGTACCGCGCGGCTTTTTGCAGCGATCGCTGCGGCGTTACGGTATACAGCCAGGACCGCGCCGACGGATCAAATTGCTCCTGGGGGTAGAAGTAGTCAGAAGGGGAGTCGTCTTTATCTTCTTTGAGGGCGATCGCGATTGGCAGACTTGCTTCCTGGTCCGCCTGCTTGAACGCCACATGTTCCTTTAAAGACGTCAAATCCAGCTCCACGTTTGATCTGAATTCCAGCGTAGGCTCTAAATCAATGGGATTGGACTCCGAGCCGCGTCGCCCCTCCATGCCCGGCAAGCCAGTCAGCTTAATGGGTTCAGTATTGAAGGTCCAAGCCAGATCCTCCGCCAGCTGATGATTTTCCAGGTCCGCCAGTCCGGATTTGAGGGTGACTTGGCAGCGGGTCGCCTTAGGAATCGCTTGATCAGCCTGGAAGCCCACCATCCGCGGAGTTAAAAAGCGGAAACGCCCCGGTAGGTTGGGCTGTAGCTCAAATTGCTTCAGAATGTCCTGTTGTTGAGGGCTTTCCAGACTTTCTAACGGAATCAGCGGGTCTTTGAAGCGAATTCGGATCTGAGCCAGCGTCCCCGTTTCGTCGATGGGGCTAATCTGCTCAATCCAGTCCGGTAAATCTGGGGTGGGGATGGCCGCCACGTCTGGGAAGGGCTCCGGAGCCTTTACGGAGGGAAGTTTCAGATTATTGCAGGCGGCGATTCCGAGGGCGATCGCGAGCCCGACTAGAAAGTATCGCAGACCT
Source organism: Leptolyngbyaceae cyanobacterium MO_188.B28 (assembly GCA_030065175.1). Classification (GTDB taxonomy): domain Bacteria; phylum Cyanobacteriota; class Cyanobacteriia; order Phormidesmidales; family Phormidesmidaceae; genus JAKSDM01. Next base: position 13,544 of record JASJDH010000097.1, read on the forward strand.
CGGATAATCTGGCGATTGGTCAGCATTGCCCCTCCTCTCCACATGGCGCGTCCCGTATTTAGATGCTACCAAGTGAGAAAGTCTGGAAATCCCAATAATTCCCCACCCAGAGCATTTAGGCAATCAATCTTTACAACCTGGGAATAATTCGTCAATCCCAAATCTAACGCCCCCAAATCGAAACTCCAAACTGCAAACTCTAAACTCTCACCCCCCATTTCTAAACCCCAAACCCGAAACCTCATAACCGAATTTGTCGTGTCAAGATAGGTTAGGAGTCAAATGGTTAAGTGAGGTGGGTTGACCTTTGCAAATCACATTCCTCGGAACCAGTTCAGGCGTTCCTACGCGATCGCGGAACGTGTCTAGTTGGGCGTTACGTCTCCCCCAGCGAGCCGAAATTTGGTTATTCGACTGCGGTGAAGGAACCCAGCATCAATTTCTCAGGAGTGAATTCAAAGCCAGCCAAATTCGGCGCATTTTCATTACCCATATGCATGGGGACCATATTTTTGGGCTGATGGGGCTCCTCGCCAGTTGTGGGTTGGCCGGCAACCCTCAGCAACAAGTGGATATTTACGGTCCGCCCAAGTTAAATGAGTATTTGCAGGCTTGCCGCCGATATTCCCAAACTCACTTTTCTTTTCCGATTAAAGTGCATACGGTGCAACCCGGATTGGTGTACGAGGACGCCGAATTTTCCGTCCACTGCAATCTCTTAGAGCATCGGGTCCCCGCCTATGGATACCGAGTCGCCGAAAAGGATCGGCCTGGACGGTTTGATGTGAAACGGGCGACTGCCTTGGGCATTCCCTCGGGGCCCCTTTACGGCAAACTTAAGCGTGGAGAAGTGATTACGCTGCCAGATGGTCGTCGGATCAATGGCTCCGATCTTTGCGGTCCCCCTCTAATCGGCCGAAAAGTGGCTTATTGCACTGACACCATCTATTGTGAAAGCGCCATTGAGCTGGCTCGTGGCGCCAATGTGGTGATTCATGAGTCTACCTTTGCCCACCAAGATGCAGACTTGGCCTACCAGCGGCTTCATTCCACATCGACTATGGCGGCCCAAGTGGCCTTAACGGCTCAAGCAAAGCGGCTCATCCTAACTCATTTCAGTCCCCGTTACGCTCCGGGTAATTCCATCCGACTCGAAGATTTACTGAGTGAAGCGCAGGCTATTTTTCCTGCGACGCTCCTAGCCTATGACTTTTTTACCTATGACGTCCCGAGAAAACAATCCGCAGAGTTAGTTACTCACTAAAGAGTTGGTATGGTTGTTTTCTTCAATAGCTTGGTTGCTGAAGGAATCCGTGGTTTGGGGAGAGTCTTCGTCAATTTCGTCTTCGGTTGAACTCTCTACGCTCTCTAGTCGTTCCCGAATCCCGGTTAAATGGGAGGCGCTAGAAACGGGCGATCTCGGCCTTGGAACTTCATGGTTAGGCCAGAGGGCCAGGTCGTAGCAGGGACAAACTTCAGCGGGCATACCAGAAGTCGGCAGTGGAACCGGCATTTCGCAGCGAGCACAGTCTTCTAGCTGCCAACTAGGGGACAGCAACTCTGCAATCGTGTAGTCGGTTCCTTCTAAATAACAATCCTGACCGTCAACGGCAAGAATATCTCTCCAGCAGTCTTCAAATTCTTGGCTATAGCGATCGCCTTGAATCACAGGGGAGGGTAAGAAAGGCGATCGCCTATTTCGCAGCACTATCTTCTTCCCTAACTGAAACCAGTAGGCTAGATACTCTCTAACGTCTTGTTTAGATGCCATAAGTCTTTGGTTGATGTATCCAAAAGGACTGGTCTATAAGCAGTCTGGGCATTGAACTCGAGATTGGAGGATACCTATCCTTTAACGTCACTGTTACCATCCTAGCTCTCAGTCAGAATAGCCAAGCGCTAAAAATGGAGATTCAAAGATAGTTTTAACCTTTGGGGAGATGTTCATTGGTCATTGGTTATTGGTCATTGGTCATTGGTCATTGATCAAATAGGTGTTCCAAGCTCTCTCAAATTTAGGGCATAGCCGCCAGTTACTAAATAAACTGGATCTGCGATCGCGCCCACTGACCGGATCAGGCCGCCTAAGCGATCCCGAAATATGCGCCCCGAGGGATAGGCGGGGACAACTCCCCAGCCCGTCTCTTCCGCCACTAGAATAATCTGATTGGCCGTTTGGATAAGGCTGGCGAGAAAGGCAGTTTGAATGGTTTGCCAGTCCTCTTCGCTGTGTTCCCAGTAATTTGCCAGCCAGGTTCCTAAAGAATCAATCAGCAGGCAGTGGTCTGGATGGGCCGATTCAATCACGCACGCCAAATCAGAGGGGGCCTCCACTGTGCGCCAAGAGGCTGGACGGCGCTGTTGATGCTGTTGAATGCGCGATCGCCACTCTGCATCCTCCTCCCTATTTTGGGCGGTCGCCACATAGGTGACCGGTTTGTCAGATTGGATGGCGAGCTGTTCAGCCCATTCACTCTTACCGGAACGGGATGGGCCAGTGATTAAGGTGATCCGGTGGATGGAGTTGGGGGGAGAGGCGATGGTGAAGTCCATAAAGTGGCGATCCGCACCTTCAAAAACGGCGCATCTCTGTGTTAAGAAGATTTAAGTTGGTCAGTATAATATACCGATCCTTCTGAGAAAACCGTTTCACTAGTTTTAAAACCGTGCAGGCAAACGAAAACACCTTCCTCCGCAACGTCTGGTACTATGCGTTGCCCAGTCATCAACTTAAACCTGGTCAGATGCTGACTCAAACCTATTTGGGGCAGCCTGTCTTGCTGGCTCGTACTCGGAGTGGTAAGGTTTTCGCCCTCCACGATATTTGCCCCCATCGTGCTATTCCCCTAAGCTGTGGATGGTTTGATGGAGAGGAAGTTCAGTGCTGTTACCATGGCTGGCGCTTCAATTCGGCAGGCCGTTGTACTGAAATTCCCTCACTCATGGCGGATCAGGAAATGGCCTTGAGTCGTTTTGATGTGCCCCAATATGAGATTCGGGAAACCCAAGGCAATATTTGGATATATATCCCAGAGCAGGATAAATCCAAGGCTAAACCGCCTCAGTTCGATATCCCTACAATTCCTGGTTTTGCCGACCAGCCTCCAAATCTGGTCACAACCATTCGCTTTCCCTGTTTTATTGACCACGCGGTTGTCGGTCTGATGGATCCAGCCCATTCGCCCTATGTGCATCGAGTTTGGTGGTGGCGGTCCAGTCAGTTAAATGATGAGATCAAATGGTATGACCCATCCGCCTATGGGTTTACGATGCGGCGTCACAAAATGGCGGATAGCATGGGGCGAATTTACTGGCTAATTGGCGGAGCGCCCGAGGCTGAAATTCAGTTTCATCTCCCCAGTATCCGGATTGAAGAAAATGCAACTTCTAGACATCGGGTTTGTAATTTAACTGCAGTGACTCCCATCTCTGAAACTGAGACCGATGTGACGTTTGCCTTCTATTGGACCTTACCCTGGGGATGGATGCTCAAACCACTCATGCGATATTTGATTTCGGCGTTTTTAGGACAAGATAGAGACGTTGTCGCTAAACAGCAAATTGGTCTGAAAACCAATCCCATTTTGCGGTTTATTAAAGATTCAGATACCCCGGCTCGCTGGTATTACCAACTCAAACGAGAATATGCTCAGGCGATGGAGGAAAATCGAGAGTTTGTCAATCCTGTTAAGAGCGAACAGCTCCGTTGGCGAGCGTAGGGCTATGAAAAATATTCTTCTCTAGCTTCTTTTATCAGAAAAGTAAGCTACATGCCTGGAGTATTAATATCCCCCTCTAAGCTTCTTTCACCAGAAAAGCAAGCCACATGTCTGGGGGATCAATATAGTAATCAATCGAATCTACCCGGTATCTAACCGTATCGGAATCGTGCCGCAAAATAATGTAGTCTTGAGGTTTGATCCCTAACCTTTGGCCAGTCATGTAAAATCCCTTGTTCTCATACTCTTCATCAGCCACTTCAAGGATGTAGTCATATCCGGGTTCTTGCTGAGTAAAATCATGGTCTTTCCTCATCATGAGCTTCCCAGACTGAGTATCGATTTGGGAATTGAAGGGGGTTACAAGGTGTAGAAGCAGCACTTGACGATAGACCTCATTTGAAAGTGGGACTTTACGGCCAAATTGAGAGCATCAAAACCTGACTCTCAAGATTGGATATTGGGTGATTGAGGGCGGTATAAAAAAACAGATGATGACATCAGTTTGGGCTATCAAGACAGAGGGTTTAGCCTGCTTGAGCAGTAATCCTATGTTTAACGAGGTGATTTAACCAACTTGGGTTCCCCGCAATCTCACTTAATTCCTTCTGGATGCTCTGATTGAGGGGGTTCGATCTCATTTTAAGAGAATTGAGTTTTTAGGGATGGAGTGTTGTAAACATTGATTTTTCTCTGTAACACTTGAACCTTAGCTCAACCAGCAAGCCAGTGGAAAAATCAGATATTCCACAAAAAACAATTTCCAGATGAACTGATAGAACGTCGGATAGGTCATTGGTTTGGCGGTTCCTGCGGGGGGTGGTAGATAGCGGGAAATCAGAGTGCGGAGCAGATCAGTTTTTTGGAAAGGGTAAATCTTGGCTGCAGAAGAGCTGACGGGGATAGGCAATGCAACCCGGAAGCTCAAGAGCCAACAGTAGCTCAGTATAAGGAGATGGGTCGCCACTAGAAAGAGTGGGTTGACCCCTGGGATCAGAAATCCCATCAGGGCCATACCGGTATAGCAAATGGTTAATATAATTCGGGCAATATTGAATACCGCTCTTT
>JASJDH010000098.1 GCA_030065175.1 Leptolyngbyaceae cyanobacterium MO_188.B28
TGTAGCTCCTGCTTTTCGAAGATACTTTGACCTTTTCATCCAGTCATCAATCAATGCATCCAAGACTAGGAGGGAACTTCATTCATCCTTTCCTTCAGGTCACTACCAACATGCTAAAAGCCCTGATATTGCGTTATCAGCTATGAAAGTAACTTGTAGTTTTGTAATGACATCAACGGCGGAATGAGTGTTCTAGACATTCACAAATATTTCGCCACCAGTATCACTTTTGCGTGATAACACCCCGATTTACAGAACTTATACCCAACTGTTGACGTATCCCTTTCCTGGCCGCAAACCACCAATCAGAGATTAATCCGCCCCTTCAATAGGCGCAAAGCCCTGCCGCTGGATATTTTCACAAACATGGCGAGGTTCTAGAAACTGCAACAAGTAGTCTGGCCCACCCGCTTTTGACCCAACTCCAGACATCTTGAAGCCCCCAAAAGGCTGGCGGGAAGCGATCGCGCCGGTAATTCCCCGGTTGATATACAAGTTGCCGATGGCGAACTCCGTCTTCACTCGCTCAATGTGAGAAGGGGTGCGAGAATAAAGGCCGCCCGTTAAACCATACTCGGTGTTATTAGCCGCCTCCAGCGCAGCGTCAAAATCGTCAACCTTGATGACCGCTAGCACCGGCCCAAAGATTTCTTCCTGCGCAATAACCGCGTCGGGGGCCACATCGGTAAACACCGTGGGGCCGACGAAGTAGCCGCCATCGGGCGCAGACGTTTGCAGGGCTAGCGTCGCCTCCTGCTTACCGGTTTCGATGTATTCCTGAATCTTGGCCTGGGCGGGCGCGTCGATCACAGGCCCGACTTTGGTGCTGGGCTCCTCGGCGACACCCACGTGCAGAGAGCGCGTCGCCTCAATCAGCCGATGCACAAAGGCGTCGTACACTGACGCGACAACAATGACGCGGGAGCAAGCCGAGCACTTCTGGCCGCTGTAGCCAAAGGCGGAGTAGACCACCCCCTGGACCGCCTGATCCAAGTCAGCGCTCTCGTCAATGATGATGGCGTTTTTACCGCCCATTTCAGCCACCACTCGCTTCATATGCTTCTGGCCAGGCCGCCACTGGGCCGCCTCGGCATAGATCCGACACCCCACCTCCCGCGAGCCCGTAAAGGCGATCAGGTGGACATCGGCATGCTCCACCATGTACGCCCCGACCGTGGAGCCTTTAGCCGGGAGGTACTGGAACACCCCCTTGGGCATTCCGGCTGCGGTCAAAATTTCGGCGATCTTAGCGGCGATGACGGCTGAGTTTTCGGCGGGCTTAAGGATCGTGCAGTTGCCCGTCACCAGGGCGGCGGCGATCATGCCGGTGGAAATGGCGATGGGAAAGTTCCACGGCGAAATCACCACGGCGACGCCCCGGGGGAAGTAGCGATAGCGGTTAGTCTCGCCCGGGTAGTCATAGGCGTAGCCCTGGTCCAGACGCTCCATTTCGTCGGCATAGAAGCGGCAAAAATCGATCGCCTCTGACACTTCCGGATCGGCTTGTCCTAACGGCTTGCCCACCTCCAGCACAACCCAGGCGCTGAGTTCATGGCGGCGCGCTTCCATGATATCGGCGGCCCGGCGCAGGATAGCGGCCCGTTCCGGCACAGGAGTAGCCGCCCAGTCAGGGGACGCCGCTTTGGCGACCGCGATCGCCTGATCCGCCTGCGCCTGACTCGCCAGCCCCACCTTACCCACCAGCTCCGAAGGGTTGGACGGATTCACCGAGTCAATGCTGACCTCAGTGTTCACGGGCTCGCCGTTGATCAGGGGAGAATAGCGCCGCCCCAGTTGCTGACGCACCGCCTTCAGCGCGGCGAAGGCTTCCGTGCGCTTATCCGCAATGGCGTAGTCCGTATTCGCAGCATTCTGGAACGGCGGCGTCCAGGCTCCCCGACTCCCCGGCTCCCCGGTCAAATCCTCCGGCGCAAATTCTGGAGCCGCCAGCAGTTCCTCCACCGGCCGATCCTCCAGGTTTTGCCGCAAGAAAGAACTGTTTGCGGTGTTTTCCAACAACCGGCGAATCAGATAGGACATGCCTGGAATCAGCTCGCCGAAGGGGGTGTATACCCGCACGCGATAGCCCCTCTCCGCCAGGGTTTTGGCCAGTTTGTCCGCCATGCCGTAGAGCACCTGCAGCTCAATATTGCGTTTGGGGATGTTCAGGGCTTCCGCGATCGCCATGGCATAGGCTTGCGATCTGACATTGTGACTGCCAATGGCCGCATAGAGATAGGGATGGTTCTCCAGCAGCAATCGGGTCATGCGCTCAAAGTTAGCATCGGTGGAGACCTTCTGGCTATAGACTGGGCTGGGCCAATCATTTTGGCGGGCGGTAATCGTTTCCTGGTCCCAGTAGGCGCCTTTCACCAGTCGAACGGTGACAGGGGTCCCCCGGTTTTTCGCCCAAATTGCGAGATCCTGAAGATCGTCATAGCTGTCCCGCAGGTACGCCTGTAGGGTTACGCCAATATCGTTCCGCTGGCGAAATTCCGCCTCCATCAGAATCTCTTTGAGGATCGCCAGGGTCAGGTCTTTATAGGTGTACTGCTCCATGTCGAAGTGGACCATAACGCCGAGTTCGGCGGCGCGGCGCAGCAGGACGCGAATGGCCTGACTCACCGCTTGTCGGCTACCCTCGGCGTCAAGCGGGTCGAACTGGGAATAGAAAGCGGTGAGTTTCACCGATACCTGCACTTTGGGGAGAGGCTGGCCATCGGCGTCGTCGATCGCGTCCACCCCCTTCCAATGCTGAGCGGCGTTCGAGAGCTGCTCCATAAGATGCAAGTAACGCTGCAGATATGCTTGAGCTTCTTCCTCCGTGATCACGGCTTCCCCCAGCAGGTCCATGGTAAAGGTCAGCTGGTTCTTGCGCATGCGCTCGATCGCCTTGATCGCCCTTTCCATGGTTTCCCCGGAGATGTAGCGGTAGGCCAGGGTCTCTACGGCGGGGGCGACGGTGGCGGCGGCAATTTTACCGGGAGCGGAATCCGGGTCGGTAAAGTTTAACAGACTCTTCAAAACGCCAGGCAGTTCTACCTCTTCCGCCGACCTGACTTTTCCTGCTAAGTCGTACAACCCTTAATTAGCCTGTGAGTCAGCATTAGGTTAAAGTAACTGCAACGATATCAGGGTAGACAATGGAATCAGCTAACCATGTGAAGAATTTTGGTGGGTGTCAGTTGGGCGATCTACGGTTGAATCGCCGCGCTCTGAGTATTGGTAAAGCCCTGAGTCAAAAATTTGGTCAGGCGCTATCCACTATCTTCGAGGACGCCAAGGAGCTAAAACGGGCTTACGAGTTTTCACTAATCTCAAAACCACCTTTGAAAAGATAATCAGTCCGCACTGCGCGATGACCGTCATGAGTGTAGGTATACAGGCTGTAATGCTAAGTGTTGGGGACACCACTTATCTTGACTATGGCGGGATTTTAGCCAAACGAGAGGGCTATGGTCCTCAAGGCAATGGTGGGAATGGGTTGCTTCTCCACAGCGCCTTGGCGGTTGACCCAGAGCACGGCCAACCCATGGGACTGCTTTGGCAAAAGTTGTGGAATCGACAGCATCAGGCTAAGCCTCCTGCTGATGAAACCCCGGAGCAGAAAAAGCAACGACGCGCCAAGACTCGCCAGGTCAAACGGGCTCGCCCCTTTGAAGCAAAAGAATCCTATCGATGGGTAGAAGCAATGAACACGCTCGAACAACAGGTCGCCCTGTCGACTCGGGTTATTCATGTGTTTGACCGTGAAGGGGATATTGCTGAAGTCTTCGAAAAAGTAAATCAACTCATTCATACGGGAGTCGTGGTGCGCGCCGCCCATAATCGCAGTCTAGAGCATGACCCCCATCGCTTATGGGAAAAACTTGAGGTCCAGCCCATTCGGACTTATCACGAAGTTGAATTGAGTGAGACGAAAAATCGTAAAGCACGCACGGCCAAACTCGCGGTCCGGTTTTGTCCAGTGCAGTTACGTCCACCGACTCGTTTAGGCTCCAACAGCCAACTTCAGGTTTATGCGGTCTATGCCCATGAAGTCAATTGTCCGGAGGGAGAAGAACCGGTTTCTTGGATGTTGCTCACCAGTGAAGCAGTGACCACGGTTGAACAGGCGTTGATGATTCTAAGATGGTACAGTTATCGCTGGCGTGTGGAAGAATATCACAAAATATTAAAATCTGGTTGCCAGGCTGAGCGCTATCGCTTGGCGGCTGAAGGGATGAAATCCTTATTGGGCTTCCTGAGCGTCATTGCAGCCGATTTATTGCAGTTGACTTATTTGCAACGAACTCAGCCAGAGACACCAGCGGAAGAGGTGCTCGATTCAGCCCAAATTCAAGTCCTCAAAGCTAAATCTTCTCGGTTACCCAAGACCTTGACAATCGCTTGGGCGGTTGAAGCGATTGCTCGGTTAGGGGGGTATCTGGAGCATCGTCGTAAAACGCCTATTGGTATTCAGGTGCTCTGGCGAGGCTGGGCCAAATTACAGGACTTGGTTGAAGGATGGCGATTGGCTAGCCAGACTTAGCGGGAAAAGTCAGACCCTAAAGGGGTTTGTCCACCACGAGCTGGATATTCGAGATCGATAGTTATCCTCAACCTCATCGAAAGCCTGATGCCTGATGCGATCGTCCATACGGCCGCACAACCCAGCCATGATCGAGCTGCCGCGATTCCCTTTATGACTTTGATACAAATGCTGTTGGCACTCTCAACTTACTAGAAGCCACTAAGCGTGAAACGAGTAGCGCTCCATTGATCCACATGTCTATCAATAAGGTGTATGGTAAATGCGCCTAGTGAAATTCCTCTAACAGAGCTAGACACCCGTTGGGGTTATGCTGACCCATCTTACGAGGATGGTATTCCCGAAACCTTCCGTATTGACTAATCGAATCATTCTTTGTTTGGAGCCTCCAAAGTTGTCGCAGACATCATGGCGCAAGATATGGGCGCTATTTTGGTCCTAATTCTTGTTGTTTGCGCGGAGGATGTCTGGCTGCTCCCAATCATTTTGGTGTTGAACTGCATGGTTTTCTTAGTTATTTGGTCAAGTCCAAGCTTGAGGACGACACCTATAAAATTTTTGGCTATAAGGGAATGCAGGTAAGGGATAACATTCACTTCTATAACGTTGCTCGATTTATCGAGGCGTTTATTCAAGTTCCGCGTAGTGGTGAAGCGTATACCCTAGGTGACGTTAAATTTAAAGATAAAACAGCAAAATTTTCGAAACAGCATGAATTTCTTGAATTTGCCAAGAGTACTGCTAGTTAGTGAGTTATCTCTATCTAAAAGTCAGCAAGGGAAAAGCGCGAACCCTACGCTATACAACCTCTTTAAGAGTTATCCACCAGAATTAATTCTTCAGTTTATTCCAAAAAGTACAGAAAAATTATCTCCACCCATAGCACTACATCAAGAAGCGATTTCTTATGCTGATTCTTTTATCCCCACGATGCGCAATAGAATCGGCTTAATAACTAATCGGTGGTCCGATTTTTTGAATCTAAGTATATTAAGTGCATTACAACTGCCCCATACAGAAAGGATCAAGAGATTTTCGCCTGAGATATTGTTAATCTGCCCAATTACCTTATCTGGCCTGATTGTAGGCTATAAGACTGCAAGAGAGTTCAATCTTCCATTTTTAATTTATTTTATGGATGATTGGATCGCTACAAATCATTCCGCCTGGATTGGGGGAAATGTTGAGTCCATATCATATTACCTTTTAAAGGAATCCGAAGGTTGGATAATGATTAGCAACTATTTACAAGAAGAGCTATCTAAAAGATTCAATATTAATGGAAAGCCTTTTGTAGTTGCCCACAATCCTATTAACGCTTTTATATCGACTCAAATAATCTGTAGTGATTCGGCTAATGATTCAGAAGAAAAGTTTAGAGTTGCCTATGCTGGCTCAATACAATCTATGCATGCAGATGCTCTTTTAGCCATAGCAGAAGCGATTTATCACCTGAGAAAAGAAGGTATAAGTATTGAACTAATTGTTTATACTGCACCTGGTTTTTGGGAAGCTTACCAAAAATCTCTGACTTCATTTGAAGTTGAATATGGCTCACTTATTCCTTATGATCAACTTTTGAGTACGCTTTCAAAATCTCACCTATTACTTGTTTGTACTTCTTTTCTTCCAGAAAATCAGCATGTAGTTCGTTCGTCTTTGTTGACAAAGCTTACTGACTACATGGCCACAGGTAAACCCATCTTATCGTGCGGTCCAATTTATTCAGCCTGCAATAGATTTCTGGAAAAATGGGACTGTGGTTTAATTTGTTCCACTCAGTCAATTTCTGAAATCAAACATATACTTACTAAGTGCATGACTGAAACCAAAGTACTATGTGAAATGACAAGTAAAGCGTCAAATGTTTTAGAAGAAAACTTTAGTGAAAAAGTGATGACGCAAAAGTTTTACAAATTTATAATGCAGATGTATGTTCAGTCAAGCCACTGAATGCCTCAGTATTCCCAATCCAGAAATATAAGAAGGAATATGCCGAAACTCAAGTTGTCTCGATAAATTGCTTAGAGAGATAGAAGATTGACCATCCCAGTGTAGGGATTATTATATTTCAGAATTACCTAAAAAATAAGAAAATAACTGATATGACTATCTTAAAAGCATTGGGCCAACGTCTTAAATATGATGCGGAAAAACCTTTTATTGAAAGGATTTACTCGGCTTATATACTTACGATAAATTCTTTAACATTTAAAGCCCTAAATATGGGTAACGGAAGAAATGAAATAAGTATTTCTCGGAATATAAATCTGAAAGTTCACGATCAATCGTATTATGCATTTCGATATTTTACCGACTTAAATGATGAAATGGTTGAAGAGATGAGAACTTTTCTGAAGTTAACCCAGGCCTCTAAGTGTTTTATTGATGTTGGCGCTCATTATGGAATTTTTAGTTTAGCGTTTTCCGCTCGCCCTGACTCGGTTGCTCATTCATTTGAGCCTTCCCCGGATGCTTTTAAGGTATTAAAGCATAATATTATGGTTAATCCAGGTCATCTTGTTCACCCATATCCTTTTGCTGTTAACTCTTCTGATAACAAGCTCAACCTATATCCTGATGTAGCCGATCATTGTATTGTTTCTCCTAAAAGAGATTCTTTCGTGTCAGATTCTTGCATAACAGTTGATGCAATTAGACTGGATACTTTCGTATTAACTCAGAAAATTAAGCCAGATGTAATTAAAATTGATGTAGAGGGATATGAAATGGATGTTTTGCGAGGAGCAAAACGGTTATTGTCTGATTATTCTCCTCTAATATTCTTAGAAATTCATCCAGATGAGTTAAGAGATAATGGTCAAACTGTAGAGCAAGTGCTTAGCTTTTTGACGAACTTAAATTATATTTTTTTTAATCATAAGGGGACAAGACTTAGTTCCAATTCTCTAATAGAAACTGTTCAAGTGTCCAGGATTGTTTGTCGCAAGAAAGTGTAATTTTTCTTATAGCTACCTCTGTTTATCATGCTTAAGCCAAAAATGAGTACTCAGCTAGAAATTCATTCCTGGCAAGAGGTTGTGCAGCGCCTGACTGTTTACCCTGGCTGGCAGGAAACACATCGCTATCTCTCTCCAGAAGAACAGAAATATGGCATTACCATTCAGCGACTTTGGGATATTCTCGATCAGGCTTGGGATGAAACGCAAGCATCCAGCACTGAGTCGTCTGATTTCTCTCATTTTTTGCACACATACTACCAACATCCAGTTTGGTTAATTAATGCCGCCTTCTCTGAATCAGATGAAAATACTATTCGCGATCGCTTGGCAGCTGTAAGGTTAATTACTCACACACAACCGCAAAAAATTCTAGACTTTGGTGGTGGTATCGGTACCGTAGCAAGGCTGTGTTCAATCACGTCGCCTGACATTCAAGTGATTGATCTAGTGGATATCACAGATTTTCGCCACATGATTCAAAGCTATCTAACAGATTATTCTAATATTCGAGTTTTGGATCGCCCTGAGCCACCTTATGATGCAATTATCTCGACTGAGGTGCTAGAGCATTTAATTGATCCAATTAAAGCTGTGGTTGAGATTAATGGATTAATGAGAATTGGAGGTGGTTTTGCTGCTAGTTGGAGCTTTGCACCCTGTATCAAGTGTCATTTACCTCAAAATTTTCACTTAAATCGTTTAATGCCTTGGATTATTCGGAGTTTGGGATTTGGCTTTTATGGTTTTGAGCGTCGAGGTAGTCAAGTTTATGGATATGTTAAACATTCTGATGTGACTCCTACAATGATTAAGCAGGCTCGTCTGTTAGAGTGGCTCTCTCGATTGCCTCTTCCACTGGATCGTTTGCTTCTGTTAATGCGTGGGTTTTAATGTGATTCGCCTATTCCTTGTTTGTACTGGGCTAGGACATATTCAGCGAGGGTATGAGTCCTTTTCACAGGAATGTTTTAAGGCATTAGCTGCAGATCCTGCCATAGATATCACACTGTTACAAGGAGGTGAAACCTCAATCTGTAACGCAATCACCCTCTGGAACCTGCCCCGCAATCATTCATTTACAAAGCAGTTGGGAAACTGGTTTGTAAAATATCCCACTTTCAGCGATCCCTATTTTCTTGAGCAAGCGTCCTTTTGTTTTAGTCTGATATCTTATCTGTATCAGAAGAAACCTGATGTGATTCTCTTTAGTGATTTTGCTTTGGGTACAATGCTTTGGCGCTGGCGACGCATCAGCAAACTTTCCTATAAACTCTTGTTCTCAAATGGCTCCCCAAATGGCCCTCCCTTTAGTCGTATGGATCATGTGCAGCATTTGACTCCAGTTCACTATCAGACAGCCCTGGATGCAGGAGAACCTGCCAATAAGCACAGCTTGGTTCCCTATGGGATTCAGATTAATCGGGAGTTTACTCCGCTTTCCTCAATCGATCAGAATGCCCTACGGCAAAAACTCAATCTGCCGATCGATCGGCCTCTAATTCTTTCGGTTGCTGCGATCAACAAAACCCATAAACGGATGGACTATCTCATTCGAGAAATTGCAAATTTGTCTGAGCCTCGCCCCTATCTGTTGCTGTTGGGGCAGATGGATCAGGAATCTACAGCCATAATTCAATTAGGTAATCAACTTTTGGGAGCAGAACACTTTCAAGCAAAGACAGTCAGCTTGACTGAAGTAGCTAGTTACTATAAGGTCGCCGATCTCTATGTGCTCACATCCTTGAGTGAGGGATTCGGCAGAGTATTGCTAGAAGCCATGGGGCATGGGCTGCCCTGCCTTATCCATGATTACGGGGTCACACAGTATATCTTGGGAGAACACGGCTTTTTTTCAAATTTCACCACTGCTGGTGCTTTAACCAAGTTAATACAATCGGTTCTTGCTTCAGTTGATGATAAAGCTAAATGGGATCGTCATCAGGCGGTGTGCGATCGCTTTAGCTGGGAAAAACTCACACCGGCCTATGTTCAAATGATCCATCAATGTGCTGCCACGAATAATGATCCATCAATGTGCTGCCACGAATAATTAAAGTTAAAGGAGTAAAAAATGCCGGGAGTAAGTGCGCTCGTTTTTGGCGCCAAGCATCTTATAAAGAAGAAATTCAAGATAAACGAGTAATTGACGTGGGGGCATGCGACTTTAATGGCAGCATTCGCCCTTTAATTGAGTCTTGGGAACCCAGTGATTATATTGGCGTTGACATCATCAATGGGCACTGTGTCGATGTCGTTTGCAATGTCGATGATTTGGTTAAGAAGTTTGGCAAAGAGAGCTTTGATGTTGTTGTCTCTATCGAAATGCTTGAACATTCGCGATTCTGGAAGCACTCGATTAGTAATATTAAGCAAATTTGCAAACCTAACGGTTGCATCGTGCTGACAACGCGTTCCTATGGTTATCCTTGCCATGGTTATCCCAATGACTTTTGGCGATTTGGTCTAGAGGACATGAAGAATATCTTTAGCGATTCCGATGTTTTAGCGATAGAGAAAGATTATCAAGCACCCGGTATATTCGTTAAAGTCCGCAAGCCTGAGATTTTTCAAGAAAATGATCTATCAGAGTATGAGATTTATAGCATGGTTACCAATGAGTCGATAAGTGCATTAGCAGATAGAGACTTTAAATCCCCTTATTTTTATCGACTTGGTTTAAAGCAAAAAATCAAAAATTTAGCTTCTACATTTATTCTCGATTCTGGGAAACTGGTCTCTAATCTTCTGAGAATTTAGAAGAAGACGTTTATGAAAGTAGGACTTACGGGTATAGCAGCTTCAGCCATGCTGAAACTACCATTTCTAGAAAATGGCTTTCGTTATTTTTGTTCTCAAGAGCGTTTAAGAAAACGTCTGCATTTAGGAGCTTTAGCGTATGGTTGCGTGCACTGTCTAAACGCGCCAGAGATTAGAATGGCTGTTCTAGATAACTACAAGATGTATGTTAACATTGCCGAACCAATTGGTATTCAGTCATATTTTTTCCATATAAATCCATTTGCCTGGCTCGCATCTACCCTAATTTCTTCAGGAGACGTATGTATAGATGTAGGGGCAAATATGGGACATTATACATTTCTCATGGCTTCTATAGTTGGTTCAAGCGGGAAAGTTATTTCCTTTGAGCCTCAGCCCTATTACTTTTCTTTAATCCAGGACTCTATAAAATTAAATGACCTTCATAACACTATTGTAGAAAACAAAGCATTGTGGGATGAAAGTGGAAAGAAATTAAATTTTTACTTGTCAGAAAATCCCAATAATTCAGGAACCTCTTCTTTGATAAATCATGGCTTATATCTAAATGAAAAACGATCACTTGAGGTCGAAACAATCACAATTTTTGATTATATAGAAGATCACAATATTGAAAAAATTAATCTAATAAAAATAGACGTGGAAAGAGCAGAGTTTCAAGTTCTTCAAGGAATGAGGACTTTACTTTTAAAGAATTCAGTGGATTTTTTAATTGTCGAAACATGTGCTCATGGCCTCTCTCATGAACTACTTAAGCAACTTGGATATAGATGTTTTTATATCGACGAAAGAAATAAGAATATTATTGACACCCAGAAGATTGACGAAGGTTTTTTTGGAGACTATCTTTTCGTTAGTCCCCAAAAAAGTCTACACTCTTTAGCTAATTTTGTAAATTAGAAAAACTCTATTAAGACTCTGCTTATTTGAGTTTTGAAAATATGCAGTATTTGTTAGAAACAGAAAAATTAATGATTATCGATAAGATTATTTCTTTAGCTAATGCTAAAGTTCGACTGCAATTTCTCGCCATGGAGAGATCCCTAAGAGCCGTTGGCTGTCAATTACCTATTTTAGTGATTCCATACGATGAGGATATATTTGAACTTCCGAAAGGCTCTAGCTGGTGGGAAGTACCTGAGATCACTAAATGGCTGGAATCTGAAAATGCACATCCCGTCATGCGGAAATATCAATGTTTAACCGTCAATAACTATCAGTTTGTTGATTCAGATATTTGTTTCTTAAGAAATCCCGAAGACGTTTTAAGACCTCATTCCGGTTTCATTACCTCCTGTGGACATTGGCAGAATCCAGGACATACCTATACTGCAGAATCACAGCGCTGGATTTCCCAAAAAACTACGCTCTGGCAACGCAACGTTTTTAATAGTGGGCAATTTGCCTGCGATCGCAGCCTTTACTCAGTTGATGAGCTCCAAGCAACAGCAGGGAATCCAGACCTTATCAGAACGTGTATTCAATTCCAACATAATGAGCAACCAGGCATGAACTTACTTGTCTGGAAAGCGGGTGTTGAAATTCTCAACCTAACGCTCCCGCCAGTCCGGATGGAATCCACCTGGGCAGGAGATTATCCGGCAGAATATGAACAGTATTGGCAAGATCCCCATCGAAAACCTTACTTAATCCATTGGGCAGGAAACAAACCATCTGATTCCAGTCGCCGCCCCATCGATCAAATTTTTTATAGTTTTCTGACTCTGGAGGAAACAGCAGATTGGAATGAGCAGGTCAAGCAGTTACGGCTAAAACAGCATCAGCAGGAGCACTCCTTCCGCGCAGTAGCTCGTAAGGTCAAACATACAGTTCAAACGATTTTCCACGCATGAGCATAGCCCCTCTACTTTCAGTCATTATTCCCACCTACCATCGTGACGATTTGCTAGTGAAGTGCCTGGATTGTATAGCGCCAGGCGTGCAGACTCTAAGACAAGAGTTCTACGAAGTAATAGTCACCGATGATGGCTCCCAAACGACTGCCGAAGCCATGATTCAGCAAAATTATCCTTGGGTGAAATGGGTGGCGGGACCATGCAAAGGACCGGCTGCCAATCGCAATAATGGGGCAAAACATGTTCAAGGCGAGTGGTTGGTCTTTACTGATGATGATTGTCTGCCTGATACTAATTGGCTAGAAGCATATAAGGGAGCGATTGCTCACGATGTATCTTGTTTAGTGTTTGAAGGCAGGACTTATGTCGAACGTCCTAGACAAAGTCTTGCGGAAACATCCCCAACTAATGAATCAGGTGGATATCTTTGGTCTTGTAACTTTGCAATAAATAGGCAACTCTTCGAATCGCTCGGTGGCTTTGATGAAAGATTTCCCTATGCTGCAATGGAGGATGTGGATTTGAGACTAAGGATTACAAATAGAGGATTTAAATACTCTTTTATCAAATCGGCTGCTGTTTGTCATCCATGGAAACATAAGGGGGGATGGAAAAAGCTCAAGCAACATCAAGAATCAACATTCGTTTACTTATCTATTCATCCAGAAGAATTGGCGATTATAAACTCTGTCTATTACTTGCAGATGGCTTTATATGGGTTCATTAAATCTACAATTCCAGAAATATTAAAGCTTAATTTTTCTGGTGCTAAATATGCATTATTGGAGCATTTATCGTTTTTTCAAATGGCATTTTTACTTTGGAAATATCAATTTAAAAGAAATCAAAGAGTTACTTTAAAAGGCAGTTAAAATTCTATCTCTACTATGCGAAAAATTAGTGTTCAAGAAACTTGGCCTGATAGTTGGAAATATAGTTATCCATATGATCTAATAGAAATCTATGGAGATGTGACTCATCGTGGCTACGCCTATGCCTACAGAAATCGCCAGCAACAAACTTTAGACCTAGTTCAAAAGTTTGCGCATCCAGGAGCGAAAATCCTGGATGTAGCGGCTGCCCAGGGAAACTTTACACTATCTCTAGCAGAATTAGGCTATGAAGTTACCTGGAATGACTTGCGTGAGGAGTTGGCTGATTATGTCAGGCTTAAATGGGAGTATGGCATTATTAACTATGCGCCAGGGAATGTTTTTGAACTTTGTTTTGATGCCTATTTTGATGTCATATTAATTACAGAAATTATCGAACATGTTGCCCATCCTGATGATTTTCTAAATAAGATTTCTCAGATGCTAAAACCGGGAGGTTACATAGTTATGAGTACCCCTAATGGTGAATATTTTCGAAATCGTTTGCCAAAGTTTTCTGAATGTAGTGATCCTAGCCAGTTTGAATCGATTCAATTTAAGCCCAACTCAGATGGTCACATCTTTCTCTTACATCTGGACGAGGTAGAGTCACTCGCACGACAAGCGGGTCTGGCTGTTGTAGAAACTAGACTTTTTAACAATTCTCTCACTAATGGTCACATGAAACTAAGACCATTACTAGAATACTTACCTCGTCACTGGGTTGATACTTTTGAACATCTCACTAACTCCGCACCTTGGTTCTTGAAAAGGAAGCTACACTACAGCATGGTTACTTTACTAACTTGTCTCTAAATATTTCACAGATATAAGAGCATGGCTATAAAAGCAAAAAATAATTATGGAATGGAGTATTCTCGACTGCGCCCTTCGTGATGGTGGCTACTATACCAACTGAGATTTTGACCCAAATCTTGTTCAAACATATATGCAAGCGATGGCTGACCTGCCCATCAGGTATATAGAACTTGGTTATCGTAATCTAGCTCGTTCAAATTGCGCTAGCGAATACTATTATCTGCCCCGCTTAACCATTGAACGAGTCTTTACAAGGCAAACAGTTAAACCATATCTTCGTCTTCAAAAATGGCGTTACTGCATCTGAAATCGATGAGACTATTTATAAGGGATAAGATATCATCGTTCTTTTCTTAGGTACTTGGATTGAAAGAAAAGGAATTAATGGCAAGCTGTATCCATGGAAGTTGTAGATCGAATTGAAAAATTAATATGCGCTAACGAAAAGTAGTGATGATAATTTATTCTATTGTCCCTCGACTTCCCCCCGCAATTGACGGAGTAGGCGACTATGCACTCAATTTGGCGCGGCAACTCCGTCAAGATTTCCACCTTGAAACACACTTTATCGTTAGCGATCCAGCCAGGAGTGGAGCTCCACACCTTCAGGGGTGTCCTGTCAGCCAGGTTACTGTCCAATCGTCTAACCAATTACACTCTCTGCTGTTGAGCGATGGCGCCTCAGTCGTCACCACTGTC
This sequence comes from Leptolyngbyaceae cyanobacterium MO_188.B28, assembly GCA_030065175.1. Lineage (GTDB taxonomy): Bacteria > Cyanobacteriota > Cyanobacteriia > Phormidesmidales > Phormidesmidaceae > JAKSDM01. The sequence continues at coordinate 14,519 of JASJDH010000098.1, forward strand.
CTACTGCACTATGTGGGGTACGGTTATGCTAAGCGTGGTTGTCCGCTTTGGTTAGTAGATGGTTTACAGCGTTGGCGCTCTGAGGACAATAATTGCAAGCTGGTAACGATGTTCCACGAAATCTATGCCTTTGGCCCACCCTGGACAAGTTCTTTCTGGCTTTCGCCGGTGCAAAGGGTACTTGCTGCTCGCCTTGTAAAAATGAGCAATGGCTGCATTACCAGCAAAACTCTCTACGCCAAGATCATCCGTAAACTGAGTGACGGCCAGCAGAATCAAATTTCTACTCTCCCAGTCTTTTCCAATGTTGGTGAAGTAGACCAAGTACCTTCCTTGGCCAAGCGGTCTCCTCGTCTTGTTATATTCGGAGGCCGTCAAAGTCGTTTTCGTGTCTATCGCCACTCCTTGCAGCAACTCAAGGGGGTGTGTCAATTCTTAAGAATTAAGGAGATTCTAGACATTGGCCCTCCTATCGATCAAGCGTTATCGCTAATCAATGGGGTTCCAATTATGCGGATGGGTTGCCTTTCTACTTCAGCTATTCAGGAGGTGCTGCAAGATTCTATCGTTGGTTTTTTTGACTACCCGACTGATTTCTTAGCCAAATCAACGATTTTTGCCGCCTACTGTTCCTATGGTTTACTCCCAGTCAGCGCTAATGCATTAACAAGTCAAGCAGAGGATGGGATAGAGGCTGGCAAGCATTACTGGACGTTAGAACACCGAGCTGACGATTGGGATTTAGATCGGGAAGGGCAAGCGATCGCCAATCATGCCCATGCTTGGTATCAGACTCACACCCTGTCAATTCAAGCTGGAATATTTGCCTCACATTTGACCCCATAACCTATGACTGCCAAGAGGTAGTCTATTCAGAGAATTTAAAAATTATACTTTTGTCTATTCTTTATCACTTCGTCATAGATAGAAGCTAAGAACATGAAAATATCAGCACTGATTACCAATTACAACACCTGGCCCTTAACAAGGCGTTGTGCTCAAGCGTTGGACCATTGGTCCAGTGAGGATTTAGTTCAGATTCTAGTCGTTGATGACGCTTCTTCTGGGAATCCTCCTGTTGATTTGTCCGAAAAAGTTAGAGTTATTCATAATGAGCACAACCTTGGTTATGTTGCCAGTGTTAATGTTGGGTTCTCTCAATTGAGTGAAGACGTCGTGATTTTGCTGGATAGTGACGCCTATCCATTAATGGATTTAGCCAAACCGATCGCTCAGATCTTTGCCGCTGCTCCCAATCTGGGAGCCTTAGGGTTCAGACTGGTTGGTCAGGATGGCTGCCCGACAGGATCAAGTCAAATAGAACCTAATGCCTTTGGCTTACTTCTAGGACAACGTATGGAAGCCCTGCATGGACGTTGGTTTAAGTCCCTGCAATCTGAACGTCTTTGTCTTCACTCCTGTGGGATGGCGGTGCGGCGGTCTGCATTCAATGATATTGGGGGATTTGATGAAGAATTTGATTTTCTGGATGCAGATACAGATTTCTCAATGAGATTGCACACCGCTGGTTGGCAAGTTCACGTTAATCCCACTTTGGTGGCCTTTCATGAAGGGGGGGGGAGTTTTCAAACAACCGCTACCCGAGTGCTTCGTCATCACAGAAACCGCTGGCGTTTACTCGCAAAGCATCAACGTCTTCCGCATCCAGCTTTTTTTAAGTTGGGATTGGCGATGCGACATCTTTGTGAGTATGGTACCTTGCACATCATTGGAAGATGGCTGATTACAGAGTCTGCTAAGTTACAAGACAAGATTTCAGGTAGGCGACAACTTCTAAGAGAGGTATGGAGCGGTTATGGTAACGAATTTTGATAAAAAGACTCAAACGCTAAGACCGATCTACGATTTTCCCTTACCTGCTTTGACGGAGGATTTGGGCGCTCGAGGAAATATTTATAGGAAAATAAAATCCGGTAGCCAAGTTCTAGATGTAGGCTGTGATACAGGACGATTTGGAGAAGCATTGACCCTTGAGAAGGGGTGTATTGTTGATGGAATTGAACCTTATCAGCCTGCTGCTGAAATAGCCCAAAATCGATTACATCAAATTTTTACGCAAGCAATTGAAGATGAACATTCATTCAAGCAGTTAAAGGATTACGATGTTGTCTTGTTCTTATGTGTTCTTGAGCATTTGGTCGATCCCTGGTCTATTCTTAAAGGGGCTCAAAGTGCTTTGCGGATGGGTGGTTCAATATACATTATTGTTCCTAACATTGCTCATATTTCTATTGTTCGACGGTTACTGAAAGGCAAGTTTGAATATAGTCAGTATGGGGCAATGGATTGCACTCATTTACGATGGTTTACCCGCAGCAGCTTGAGAAAGAGCCTTGAAGACGCAGGGTTTTCCAATGTAGAAGTTGATGTAATTCCTCAAGTTCCGTACCTCAGCAGTCGTTTATTTCTCTTAAGAAGTTTCAAGAATCTGCTGACCAAAGTTTTTCCAGATCAACTCGGGGGATCAATTATTGGATGTGGTCACAAACTTAACTAACCAAACACTTTAATTTCTCGGAAGTAATTGCAAAAATCATGCAAACGAAGAGACTAGCAGCCTATACGATACGCGGTCTGCATGACCATCTGGAAAAATTGATACCGCCGAATGTCTCGCAGAACGCCAAGATTTTGGACATTGGCTGTGGCACAGGGGCTTGGCTAGACCGTTTGGCGAATGCTGGATTTTATAATTTGCATGGTATAGACAAAGATATTCAGAACTTTGCTACTCAGAAAGCTAGCTGCTCACAAATAAATCTAGACGTTGATGATTTAGGACTGGGAAATCAAAGGTTTGATCTAATTACTTGTATTGAAGTTGTGGAACATCTAGAAAACCCAGGTCATTTGTTTCACCATGTGATGAAACTTTTAGAGACTAACGGATATTTTTTGCTCACTACGCCGAATCTTCACTCCCTAATTTGCAAATTAAGATTTTTGCTGACAGGAAACTTACGAGACTTTGATAATAAAGGTAATCCAACGCATATTTATCCAGTTTTTATGATGCCTCTAGAGAGGATTTTGGAGAATCACCATCTCACAATAGTAGATAAGTCTACATATCCCTCTAAGACATCGATTACTTCCCGCGCCTCCCTAAAATTCGTATCTTCCCTTCTATCTCTGGTTTTAAAGGATGAATTGCCTGGAGATACGTTATGTCTACTTATTCAAAAATCTAAAGGTGTACTCGATTTGTAGTCAGGACTTCTTCCGAGATGAATATTCTGATCTCTTCTCGTCTATTTTATCCAAGTCTAGGAGGCAGTGAGACCGATGCTGAAATTCTGGCTCGTGAGTTTATTGGACTAGAGCACACTGTTAAGGTTGTGACTCAAACGAGAGGTGATAGTTTAGCTGCGGATGGCTTAGAATTTCCTTTTCAAGTTATTCGAAGGCCTAGTCCTATTCAGCTTTTCCAAGCGGTCCAATGGTGCGATATTTATTTCCATAATGGGATTAGCTTGAGAGATGCTTGGCCGCTTCTATTTAACCATAAGCCTTGGATTCTCCGACATCAGACCTGGATTCTCCGACCTAAGGAGGATAAAACGAGGCGGCGCTCCTATTGGAAAACTGACTTGAAGCTTTTTCTGACAAAATTTGCCACTTCAATTTCAATTAGCGCCGCGATCTCAGATCATCTTAATAGTCCATCTAAAATTATTCCTAACCCCTATCGTAGCCATCTATTTCGGCTGATTCCTGGTCTTTCTAGACATAAAGAGCTGGTTTTTCTAGGGCGATTAGTTTCAGACAAAGGGGTAGATATTCTGCTAGAAGGACTTGCGATTTTAGGAAAGCATCAACTTTCTCCTCAGCTGACTATCATTGGCTCTGGACCTGAGGAAGCGAATTTACGTCAACAAACGGTTGAACTTCATTTGACTGAGCAAGTTG
>JASJDH010000099.1 GCA_030065175.1 Leptolyngbyaceae cyanobacterium MO_188.B28
GTCTACCCGATTCGGTCTTATGTAGATCAGCAGATTGGCGAGAGTGCATTGAGACTATCCATTGAGACTAAAACAATAAATAAAATACATCCGTACCATGTATCGGCGAGACCTTAGGGCTTTCCGCTGACCTTCAACCATAATGACCTCATCTCATTTCTACATAATTGCAGAAGGGTCCCCTCCATTTTCAACTTCAATAGGCTATGCTTCAGTCAATTAACCGATGCGATAGGTCTCTTCAAAGCTGATAATAGGGCTGATATAGCGTTGTATCAATGGATCGCGTCAATTTAATTTAATCTTGAATTCAATCAGTCTAAAAAAGCACGCTACCATTTCCATTACGATGGCTCGTTAAAAAATGCTTGGAGAATGTCCCTGCATCTATAGTTAATCTCAAAGAACCATTGCTACAGATAAGACAGAGTTGTTTATAAAACTATATAAATTTAGGAGGCATCTGTTTAAACTAAAGCATCCTGACTGGACAGGAATATTCTTTGGGTAGAGGTCGCGATACAGGGGTAGAATCCGGATTACAAGAAGCAAGAGCCAGTATAAACTCTGAATTCTGAGTTGTTTAAGGCTTCGTTCTCTTGGCAAAGTATTTCATCACATAGATAATTTCCCGCTTTAAGTTGGTACCCTAAATCAGGTTTACTAAGTTGTTACCTTCCGTCACTGCTAGAGGAGTCAGTCGTGGCAAGTCATAAGATCTTGGTCATAGATGATAGTAAAGTCATTCGAATGCGTGTTAAAGACATGCTACCCGAAGGCAACTTTGAAGTGCTTGAAGCTAAGGATGGACTTGAGGGCATGAACTCCATTCGAGAGCAGCGACCAAATCTCATCATGCTGGACTTCTTGCTGCCTCGGATGAGTGGATGGGAGGTATTTCAGGAAGTGCAATCCAACCCTGAACTGCAACGCATTCCGTTAGTCTTGATGTCGGGCCGGAAGGAAGAGGTCACCGAAAAGATTACCGAACCTTTTGAGTATTTCGAGTTTATTCAGAAGCCGTTTGAGCAGAAAGAACTCATCGAAGCCATCAAAGGGGCCATGACGAAGGCCCGCAAACCCCGACGACCTCAAGCAACCCCAGCAACCGCCTCTGCCGCCGCCGCCGCAGGGAGTGCGGAGGAAATCAAGGCTCTGAATGCAAAGATTGAGAGCATGCAAGCCGAAATCAATACGCTTAAAAAGCAACTTTCTCAAGTAGTCGCGTTTGTCAAACAGAAATTGCGGTAATCCGATTCAAAAAACCTTTCTCGCTTACTCCAGTTCTCGTCTACCTTCTAAGGCTCGAGCCAGCGTAACCTCGTCGGCGTATTCCAGATCGCCGCCCATAGGCAGACCAAACGCGATTCGGGTAACTTTGGCGAAGGGTTTGAGGAGCTGCCCCACATAAAGAGTGGTGGTGTCTCCTTCAATACTGGGACTAATCGCCATGATCACCTCTTGAATGCTTTCCTTATTAACCCGATGGACTAATGGGGAAATATTCAGCTGTTCCGGCCCAATACCATCCATCGGGGATATCAATCCGCCAAGAACATGATATTTGCCCTTATACTCTCGAGTTTTTTCAAGTGCAATTACATCTCTAGAGTCAGCGACAACACACAGGGTCTGATTATCCCGGTTGGGTGAGCGGCATATGTCACAGACAGCGTCAGCTGAGAGGTGGAAGCAAATAGAACATTGTCCTACTTGAATTTTCGCCTCCATTAACGCCTGAGCCAACGCCTTGACTTCCGACTCAGGCCGTTTGAGGATATGTAACGCCAGTCTTTGAGCCGTTTTAGGACCTACTCCAGGTAATCGCTGGAATTCTTCAATTAATCGAGCAAGGGGACGTGTGTAAATAGGGGTTGCCTCCTGTAAAGGTAATCACGCCGTCGAACTGACAGAATTCTCCTTCTGGCATTTGGGGCAAAGCCCAAAAAACTCTAGCGTATGGTAAAAAATTTTGAAATGGTGAGACTGGTGCAGATTTTCTTCCAATTCATGCACCGGACATTCCTCAATTGCAATTGATTGGCCGCATTGAAGACAAGTTAAGTGATGACGGTCTTCCTGCACAAGACTGTAAAGCGACTCCCCATTGGTGAGGGTGCGCACCTGAATCACCCCCTCCAGCTTTAGCGCTTCCAGAGAACGGTAAACCGTAGCCAGTCCCATGCTCTGGTTTTGCTTCCGTAAATCGACATAAAGATCCTGAGCAGAAATAGCGCAGTTCAACTTTTTCAATACCTTCAGAATTTGTTCTTGGCTGCGCGTACGTCGGGCTTTCATAGTCTTTCGATCAGACTGGTTTTCTCTATTTTCTCAGGTTAAAGGAGGATGGGGACAGGGAGGGGGCAAGGGGGGAAAAGTATGTAGTAACGCAATTTATTGCGTCTTGGGGAGATGGGGAGGAAGGGGAGCAGGGGGAGCAGGGGAGGAAATGTAGAGACGCAACATGTTGCGTCTTGGGGAGATGGGGAGGAAGGGGAGATAGGGAGGAGGAGGAGGAAGCAGAATTCAAAATTCAAAATTCAAAATTCAAGAGCCACTGTAGGGGCAAAGCATTTGGCGGCAACTCTTCGGCTACTTCTGCTAATCTTGCTCCAAATGCTTTGCCCTGATCAATCTTCGACAGGACATTGGTGAGGATGGGGGGGGATGGGAAGGATGGGGAAGAAAATCCAAAATCTAAAATCCAAAATTTGGAGGATTGAGGGGATAGGGAGACACAGGATATCGCGTGTGGGAGATGTAGGATACGATAAATTGGGTGTTGACCTCTTAACCATTATCACTGTGACGCAAAAGTATCGGGCTCAGATTTATGTAACGCTTCGGCCTTCTGTGCTAGACCCTGCCGGTACGGCTGTTCGATCGGGTCTCGAACATATGGGCTATGGCAATGTGGAGCAGCTCAGGATTGGTAAGTATATTGAGTTGACTCTGACGGCGAAGGATGAAGATGAAGCCAAGCAGCAACTTGATCGCATTTGCGACCAAGTATTGGCTAACCCAGTCATTGAAAATTATCGCTTTGACATTAAGGAACTGGTTGCTCTCAGCGCTTAGGTGACTTCTTTATGAAATTTGGCATCATCGTTTTTCCGGGGTCTAACTGCGATCGCGACGTCGCCTATGTCACCCGTGAAATTCTGCAGCAACCCACTCGCATGGTTTGGCACCAAGATAGCGACCTTTCAGATATTGATGTCGTGGTTATTCCGGGAGGGTTTAGCTATGGAGACTATCTCAGGTGTGGGGCGATCGCTCGCTTTTCTTCCGCCATGAAGGCGACAATAGACCACGCCAACCGAGGGGGAAAGGTGCTGGGGATTTGTAACGGCTTTCAAATTCTAACGGAAGCCGGACTACTGCCGGGGGCTTTGGTGCGGAATCGGGATTTACACTTCATTTGCGATCGCGTCCCCATCAAAGTGGAGCAGACTCATCTCCCGTGGACTCAGAAATACCGGCAAGGCCAAGTCATCACTCTCCCCATCGCCCATGGAGAAGGCTGCTACTACGCAGATGCACAAACTTTGTCAGAGCTCGAAGCTAACCGCCAAATCCTGTTCCGATATTCAAGCCCTGAGGGCGTTATTGATGACATAAACAATCCCAACGGCTCCCTCAACAACATTGCCGGCATCTGCAATCAAGCGGGAAATATTTTAGGTCTAATGCCTCACCCTGAACGAGCGTCAGATCCCGTCTTAGGGGATCTGGACGGCGTCATCTTATTTCAAGGGCTGTTAGAAGCAACGGTAGCCGCAATCGCCTAGCCCCTAATCCTCAATTCTGAGGCGGCGCGTCACCACCACCAATCCATCTGAACGAATCAGAACCGCAGAAACCCAACGATTATCCGGCTTATTATAGGCGTCCCCCAGCTTGAAAAGTCCCCCAGCTGATAGAACTTGGAAATTCGGAGGACGAGGCCGATAAAAATCCTCATCTGTAACCCCTTCCTCTAAAGCAGCTCCCAATAATATTTGTTCCCCCAGGGGTTCTTCCACGATGGCGTCAAAGTTGTAGGTTTCACCTGTGGCGATTTGCTCCGGCAATAGCACCGTCACCGTCGGCGGATTATCGCCGGAAGTTAACTGGTTACGTTCAGAGAGAATTTCTTGAGAGATGATTTGCCCATTCTCAAAATGCTGACGCGATCGCATCACAGAATCTAAATTCAAGGCTCGATCCGCCCTAGCTTGCACACCGTTAACATAGGTCAGGGTTTCGATAATTACGCCATCGCCTTTAGCCTCCCAAGACTGCACCTCTATTCGATAGTTCAGATTGGAGTATTGCTCCCACAGTTGTTCTAAAGCATCTTCCAAACCTTTGCGATCGAAACCATCGGTATTAGTGAAATCCGGACTGTAGAATTCCATCACCGTTGACAAATCTTGATCGTTCGCAGCCGTTTCAATCTGTTCCAGAGCAGCCACAACCTCATTAGGCGTGGTTTCCGGAGGAGCAGCGTCGGCTTTGAGGGCGTAACTCCACCCCAGGGTTATTCCCAGGAGTAAAGTGGGTAAAGATTGCCAAAGGTGGCTCATGGTCATAGAAAACCTCAAACGGTTAGGGCAAATCAGCAAACACTCCTAATCTAAACCAAGCTACCCTGAACTAGGGTAATCTTATCTATTTTGTTTCCGTATTCTAAATTCCAAACTCTATTTCACAGAATATTTCCCGCTATAAGCTATTGTCCTTACATGCATGCTGTATTCTCAAAAATTCCGATGTCTGAAGCAGAGAGGTTAGGGTGTTGACCGAAACCCCAATCCGATTACTAGTCGCCGCCAGCGGGACAGGGGGACATCTGTTCCCAGCGATCGCAACCACCGAGCACTTATCCGACTATGAAATAGAATGGTTGGGGGTGCCTGATCGCTTAGAAACTCAGTTGGTGCCAGAGCAGTATCTTCTCCATACGATTCCTTTAGGGGGACTCCAGGGGCGGTTAGGGTTATCAACTGTACGTCGGATGGTTCAGTTGCTCCGCTCTATTCTTCAGGTCAGACAAATACTTCAACAGGGCGAGTTTCAAGGGGTATTCACCACTGGAGGATACATCGCCGCCCCCGCCATTATTGCCGCCCGTAGCTTGGGCTTACCCAGCATTCTGCATGAATCCAACGCCTTGCCAGGAAAAGTCACCCGCTGGCTAAGTCCCTGGTGCAGTATGGTGGCGCTGGGGTTTGAGGCAGCATTGCCCCGCTTATCCAAAGCAAAGAGTATTTGTGTCGGAACCCCTGTGCGGGCCCAATTCCTCGCCTCCGCTGAAACCCCTTTAGAAGACCTCGAAATTCCTAGTTCCGCCCCGCTGATTGTCATAGTAGGCGGCAGCCAGGGGGCCGTGGCGGTTAATCAGTTAGTGCGCCAGTGCGCATCAACTTGGTTTAAAGCCGGGGCTTGGATCATTCACCTGACTGGAGAGAATGATCCCGATGCAGACAGCCTCGAACACGCCCAATATGTTCACATGCCCTTCTATAACAATATGGCGGCGTTGTTGAAGCGGGCGAACCTGGCCATCAGTCGCGCAGGCGCAGGCACCCTCACCGAACTCGCCGTCACCAAAACCCCTTCTATCCTGATTCCCTATCCTTACGCCGCCGAAGATCACCAAGCCTACAACGCCGCAGCATTCGCCGCTGCTGGGGCGGCCCAAGTTTGCCGCCAATCTGAACTCACCCCTGAAATCTTAAGGGACAAAGTATTAAATCTATTGGAATCAGATGATCGCCTGCAAAAAATGGCTAAAGCCGCAGGGGGCTTAGCCATTACAGATAGCGCCGAACGATTAGCGGAGCTGGTTCAGCGCGTGATTGAGGGAAACCCCTAATTCACTACTTGAGCGCCATGACTGCGGGGATCATCTGAACGAGGTCTTGGGCTAGCGGGTATTTCCAACTCGGATGCTTTACCCAATAATTGAGCGTGGGGAAGCGATTGGTCACTCAGCAAGGCCTCCAAGTTTTCCGCCATGATCAGACGAGGTTGTTCGCCAATCGTAGAGGCGACAGACGCTCCAGCCCTATCTAAGAAAACAAAATGAGGAATGCCGTCCACTCGATAATGAACCATTTCCGGCAACCACTTACTGTTGTCAACGTTTAACATCACAAAATTGACCTGGTCGCCATATTGACTCTTGAGCTGACCCATATCAGCCGCCATCGCCTGGCAACTGGTACACCAGTTTGCATAAAATTCCATTAGGGTCGGCTGCTCATTCGCCAACGCTTGTTCTAGCGGCGTCGATTCTTTAGCCAAGGCGGCTAGAGAGGTTGAAGACGTTTGCGTTTGGACGCCCAGAAAAACAGCCACACTTAGTACAGTCGCCACCCCGACAATGAACAAGTTGCGTAATTTTTGCCCAATTGATTTGGGTGAGGGAGTCTGAGCCGATAGGGCTTCGTCAGGTTGCTTCAGGGAATTAGGAGAATCAGCAGTCATAATTTCGGGATAAGGGGTTGAATGATTAAAAACAAGTCCCATGGTTTAGGACTGAGAACCTATCCTTTACACTGAGAATAAGGGCTTTAGGGATCTGCGAGTACATCCCGCCCACCCATTCCTCTATCCGCAGTTTTCTACCGGGACTTGGTGATTAGGCTAATCCCATAGAAAAGCCATTCCGGGTTGTCGGGTTGTATAGGTAAGCTACCCTTTAGTCTAACTGAACTCGTATTGGAGCCTCAGTCTTGAAGAAGCGGGTTACACTAACTTTTCCAAAACAGACTGTGCACATGCCCATCACCTATCGGTTGGCAAAGGAATTTAACGTCGCCGCCAATATCATTCGAGCGCAGGTGGCGCCGAATCAAATCGGCAAACTCGTGTTGGAGTTATCCGGGGATATCGACCAACTGGATGAAGCGCTGGATTGGCTGAGATCTCAGGGTATCGGCGTTTCCCTCGCCAGTCGGGAAATTTTGATCGACGATGACATTTGCGTCCACTGCGGCCTGTGTACGGGCGTGTGTCCCACCGAAGCCCTTACTCTCGATCCCAAAACCTATCGTCTAAACTTCCTGCGATCGCGCTGCATCGTTTGCGAACAATGCATTCCCACCTGTCCAGTGCAAGCCATTTCAACGAATCTTTAGGCATTGAGCAAATCCCTGACAATGCCCAAACAATGCCTAAACCAAAATGCCCAAACTAACCTGGCTCTCATATGTGCTGTTGCTAGCGGCTTATAGCGCCTTTGGCCATTACTTGCACAGGTCGGAAGCGCCTTCCCTTGGCTGGAGTATGACGAGTTTGTTTGTGATCGCGCTTGCAGGCATTATGACAATGCTTTGGCAACCCACTCAAAAATTAGCGCTCCTGGGCTTTAAGTCAGTGGCAGGGTACTTTGCCATGGTGTTGACGCTGGCGTCTCTGGCAGTCCTAGCTTTAACTTGGATTCACATTTCCGCCTACATTCTGGTCATGTTCGCCGCATCGCTACTGGTGCGGATCGACGTTTTAACGCTAGACCTCAGCAATTCCCTCAGCTTCCTAATCTTATGCATCATCCCTCTACTTGGGCTAGGACTCAGCTGGCTGCCCTTACTTTTGACACAGGCATGATGTGACATGCCGAGGACAATACGGAAACCGTCACATCTACTCGCATTATCGCGGCGATCTAAGCGAACCTTAGGGTTGATACAAGCGTTTAACTGTTTCTAAGCCCCGTGGATGGCCGTCGCGGGGCTTTTTATTTGGGTATATTTTCCTAGGCATGTTTTCCTAAGTATATTTCCTTAGGAGACGATTGCCCACCTCATTTTTTTCAGTATATTCCCCCTAGCCCCGCTAAACTTCGCCCTAGAACTAATGCTTAGGGCGTATGCTTTGCAATCCAATCCCGCAAGATAGGGTTGACTTGCTCAGGCGCTTCATCCTGGGGACAATGTCCAACACCGTCTAAAGCAATAAACGCTTCGACTGCTGGATAATGACTCAATTCCCGTCCCATATCAATTGGCTCCCACGGGTCATCCGCCCCCCAGAGCATGAGGACCGGGCAAGTGAGCTGGGGCAGCAGATCCTCAGGCAAAGGGCCTTGGGAATAACGGACAAAGGCCAGAAACACATCGGCGGCTCCCGGTTCGGCAGCAGGTTCAAGTAAAGCGCTGATCAGTTCCTCCGTGACCGCCTCTTGGCGCCCATAGGCCTGAAGCAGGATTTTTCGTACAGTTTGGGGACGAGCCACCTGAGAAAAGAAGAAGCGGCCAATCCCCCTGTTTGCCAGAATTGCTTGCAGTAGGGGAGCCGAAAACCGTTGATGCCAGGGTAAAGTCGCCCGCTTGCGCTCGTGTAGCATGCGCAGGGAGCAATCTAACATGGCTGCGCCCCGCACCCAATCAGGAGCCGTGACCGCTGCTTGCATGGCCGCAACACACCCAATTGAATTGCCCGCCAAAAACGTAGGCTCGCCAATCACTTCTCGACAAAAGGCGATTATCTGTTCTCCCCAAGTCTCAAAGGTGTAGGAGAGGGACTGATTAGGTTGAGGTTTTGCAGACTTGCCAAAGCCAATTAGGTCAATGGCGAAAACTCGATTTTCAGCAGCCAGAACCGATATATTCTTGCGCCAGTGATCGAGGGAGGCTCCAAAACCGTGGATCAAAAGAATGGGAGAACCGACCGTCCCCGCGGATTGATAGCGAATGGGGAATCCTCTCCATTGCCAGTATTCAGTTTTAGTCGGGATGGAGATTGTAGTGGTCATCAGAAAGGCTAGACTTTAGGCTTGATGGGACAGACTGAAAAGAATGAAGGATTGGCGGAATGCTCTACCCTTACCAATCTAAACATTACTTCATAAAATTTCTCAAGCTATAATCTCAATGATCATTTGCGAGCCTCCTTACCCTTTCCACCCCAAAGGACAGCTCTGCTCAATCGGTCCTCTTTGAAGCTGAGTCTGTTAAGCTCAAGCTACAGTTTTTATAATCGCTAGAAGCTTTAGCCGCCGATTTTCTTATGTCCATTGCTGCTCCAACCAACTTGCAGGAGGCGGTAGAACACCGTCGCAATTTTGCTATTATTTCTCACCCTGATGCAGGAAAAACAACGCTGACGGAAAAACTCTTGCTTTACGGCGGAGCTATTCATGAGGCGGGGGCGGTGAAGGCTCGACGAGCTCAGCGCCACGCCACCTCTGACTGGATGGAGATGGAGCAGCAGCGGGGAATTTCGATCACCTCTACGGTGATGCAATTTTTGTACGGCGACTATTGGATTAACCTGCTGGACACCCCCGGCCACCAAGATTTTAGTGAGGACACCTATCGCACATTGGCGGCGGCGGATAATGCTGTGATGTTGGAGGACGCGGCAAAAGGGTTAGAGCCTCAGACCCTGAAGTTGTTTGAGGTGTGCCGCATGCGATCGCTGCCCATCTTCACTTTCTTCAATAAGCTCGATCGGCCTAGTAGAGAGCCGTTGGAGCTGATGGACGAGATCGAGAAAGAGTTAGGATTGCTCACCTATGCCGTCAATTGGCCGATTGGTATGGGCGATCGGTTTAAAGGCGTCTTTGATCGGCGAATGCGTCAGTTCCACCTCTTTGAGCGCAGCGCCCACGGCAGTCGGGAAGCCGTGGACACCGTAGTGGATTTAGGCGATCCCCGGATTGAAGAATTATTGGACCAAGACCTCTACTATCAGTTCAAAGAAGAGCTAGAGGTGATCGAAGAACTGGGGCCCGAACTTGATATTGATTTGGTCCATGCGGGACAAATGACTCCGGTATTTTTTGGCAGCGCCATGACCAACTTTGGCGTGCAGTTGTTCCTCGACGCATTTCTGGACTATGCCCTCAAGCCCAGTCCGCGCTCTAGCAGCGAAGGAGAAATCGCTCCCACCCATAACAATTTTTCTGGCTTTGTATTTAAATTGCAGGCCAACATGGACCCCAAACACCGCGATCGCGTCGCCTTTATTCGCGTCTGCTCCGGTAAGTTTGAAAAAGATATGGTGGTCAACCATGCCCGCTTAGGTAAAACCGTGCGTCTCTCCCACCCCCAAAAGCTTTTCGCCCAAGGACGAGAATCTCTCGCAGAAGCCTTTCCCGGCGATGTCATCGGCTTGAACAATCCTGGCGTCTTCGCCATTGGCGACACCATTTATCAGGGCAAAAAATTGGAGTATGAGGGCATTCCTTGCTTCTCCCCAGAACTATTCGCTTATCTCAAGAACCCCAACCCCTCCAAATTCAAACAGTTCCGAAAAGGAGTCTCCGAACTACGGGAAGAAGGCGCAGTACAAATTATGTACTCAGCTGACGAATTCCGCCGCGATCCCATCCTGGCGGCTGTTGGCCAGCTCCAGTTTGAGGTGGTTCAGTTTAGGTTGAAAAACGAGTACAACGTTGACACCCAATTAGAACTATTGCCCTACAGCGTCGCCCGCTGGGTCGCAGGGGGTTGGGACGCTCTAGACAAAGCAGGCCGCCTGTTCAATACCGTCACCGTCAAGGATAGTTGGGGACGTCCTGTGCTGCTATTTCGTAATGAGTGGAACTGCCAGCAAGTGGAAGGGGAACACCCAGAATTACAGCTAAACCGTACCGCCCCAGTAATTGCGGGCCAACAACCAGAAGACCTATAGCCCTAGCCGCCATCCTTTCCCAAACACTTTTTTTAACATTTGTAGCTGACGGGCCCTACAGGATTCGAACCTGTGACCTACCGATTAGAAGTCGGTTGTTCTATCCACTGAACTAAGGGCCCCTAACTGTTTAATATGCCTAGACGTCTAAAAAAGCAACCGCCTAAGCCCAAAAATCAGGATCTTTTCACTAGCGCCAAAGAAAATCTTCAACTGAACTTAGCGCAAAAGACCTGTCTAACGTTAAATTGACGCCTAAAATAAATATTTCAAGATTGTATCGGTTGGATTAGAGTCTAATCAATTGGGTATTCTGAATAGGCATGCGCCTCCATAGCTTTAGATTGTAGTAGATAAGAGAATTTACTTTAAGTTCTCCCTATCCTACTCGCTACTGTCTGAAATTAGGGGAACTATCCTATACGAAATATAAAATGAAGTATGAAATATGAGTTACGAGAGGCGAAGCGGCTAATATTCAAATTGCCAGCGCAATCAACGATAGATGAGGACTAAGGTAGGGTATTAGTAAATGTGCTTTGCAAATATACTCCCTGGGTGAGCATTTTTCTTCATTCAGATGTGGACCTTTACTCGGTCGCTTACCCAAAATCCTCAAGCGTCTCCTCATGAAACCACCTACTTCAGGGAAACTCAACCATGGAGATTGCGACAAGCCACCCTGCAAGCTTTCAACTCTGACAGGAGTAAATCGGCAGCGTCATGTTTATCTTAAAGAGGCAAGATGTTGACATCAAGAATTTTCAGCATCCCACAAAAGAACAAAAGATACCGGTTCTCTCCTACCAGGGGCAAACGTTTAGGCTACTGAGCGTATTTAGCGCGGCTCAAGAAGAGGAAGCCAGGGCGTTATGGCGAGACTTAGCGGACAATCGGGGAAAGGCGTGTGTCCTATTAGAAGAGCCCGAACGATACACCGTTTGGGGCAAAGTTCGTCTTGATCAGCTGGGTCTTACCGCTGTCAGCCCGTCAGAGGCGAAGGGCTCGGCGGCTCAGCCGTTTATTCAAGCCTGTTTGCTGCTCTTGCAAGCTCTTTACATTGATGTGGAAGACTTGTTAGGAAGTAAACAGGCCACTTTGTTTGAAAAAGATATCTCTGAGGTGTTTACTCAAGGCAATTTCCCTCAAGCTGACTCGCCTAAAGCGGTAACTGCTCTGCTGACGGTGGACCCCTTAGCGATCGCACAGGTACCCCCTTGGCAAGAGGCTCACTTAAATACCTTGCTTCAAGAATTGCATCGCATTGGGAAAAACTATTTTGGCAACGCCAATTTTGCTGAGCGTGCTTTGGAAGCCCTGGAAGATATGCCCAGCAATGAGCGGAGTTTATTTGAAAACTGGTTAGGCCATTCCCCTATGGGTAAGCTATGGCAATAGGTCTTTGCTTTAAGATTTTTTGATCGCACTCAGCCCATAAGCAGGTATTATGACACTCTCGCCAAACAATTCGCTTCGCCTCAGCTAAAGGGTTTCCTTTGACGCCATAATTAGTCGCGGCTATCCTTTGGCTAATCGAAGGTTGTTTATAAACCTTTGACCGCTGACTTTTATCCTTTAGAACCTCGAGGAATGTCCCGGTGAGCAGGCAATCTACCAGTACTAAGCCGCAAATATCCACCCAGACATTGATTCTGCTCTGTGTCGGATGGGCTATTTTCTCCCTACTATTTTTCCTTTTATTTAGTGCGTCCCCACCGGGTGCAGAGCGACCGCTTTGGTATCTAAGAGGGATTTATCTACTTGAAATGGGGGCTTTTCTTGGGGCGGCGCTCCTTTGCTTTCGTAATTGGCGAAGTCATCAAATTGTCAGTGGCCGCGGCGTCTGGCTGGCGATTGGCCTGGGAATGTTAAGCTTCTTCCTGGGGGACGCGATTTTTGGCACATGGGAAGTTATTTGGGGACAAGACCCGGCAGTGTCTCCCGCCGATCTCTTCTTCATCTTGACCTATATCTTTTTGGGGTGGGGCATGCTGCAAGCAGTGCTGCCACGCCGTCTCCATCTGGATCTAACTCAGTGGGGGATTATCGGTGGGGTAGGCTTAGCGGGCGTAGTCATCGCCTTCTTTGTGAATTACTATGCCGCGCAGGAAGACGCTCAGGCTTTGGGAGAGTTCCCCCCTAAGATTGAGCAGGTCAATTTTGTCTCAACCGAGTCCATCGCCCAAGCGCCTGCCCCGCCTAACGCCACAGACGACTCTAGCGGAGAGGTTTTGAATCAGGCGATTCCTCCAGCTGAAGAAGAGAATTCAAGTTCAGCGCCAGATTGGGTAATTAAGCTAGATGCGCAGCTTGAACCTTTAGAGGGCATTGTCACATTCTTGTATGTGATTGGAGATTGTATTCTAATCACGATCGCCGCCACCCTACTGGTAGCCTTTTGGGGAGGGCGGTTTTCCGAATCCTGGAAATTAATTGCGATCGCGGCGTTTTGTCTCTACATTGCAGATATGATCTTCGCCTTTATCGCCAACAATCCCAACATTGAATACGAAGGAGGCGGTGTTTGGGAAGTGTTTTGGACGTTTTCAGGGGTCTTTTTCGCGTTAGGCGCTGCGGTTGAATATGGGATTTCTACCCGATCTCGCCGGAGTCTCCGACGTAAGAGAGGATAACTTAGGGGTTAAAGTATAAGCAGTGATGGGAATTCAGGAATACGGGCGACATGGCTCCAAGTAAGTTGTCTGCTGAAGATAAACAGGACATTATTGAACTGTATCGACAGCCGGGTCAAACCACCTCAACGATTGCCGAACGCTATGGCGTCAGCGGCAGCACGATTAGTCGCGTGCTCAAAAGCACGCTTCCAGATGAAGAATACGGAGCGCTGATTCAGCAAAAGCGCCTCACCGTAGATAAGCCTCAACCGAAATTTAGTAAAGTTCAGCCGGGAGTTGAGACGCCTCGAACGGCTTCCTCAGCCGTATCCTCTGGAACACCCTTTCAGCCCAGTGATGAGGCGGTCCATCAAGCAGAGAAGGCGCCCGCAGAAAAACCTGTCATTCCTCCACCCAAAATTCGAGGGTTGTCAAAACGACGGCGGCCACAGACTGCTGAAAATGAACCGGCTACTCAACTGCCTTTACTGGAGATGACTTCTTCTCCAGTAAAGGCAGACGCCTCTACATTAGACGACTCAAGAGAGTATTCCTTAACCTCTGCTGACTTTGGGGCGGCGGCAGAGGATGAAACGATTTTAGCTGAGGAGATTGATGAGGTTGATCAACTTGTTCCAGACGATGACTATGAAGATGAAGATGATCTAGAGGATGATGACACGCTAGAGGATGGCGATCTAGAAGATTGGGAAGAGGATGAAGAGATCGCCCCGCCTAAACTTCAACATAAGGCGGCGATTCAAGTCATTCCTCTGACGGAAGCCCATCTCCCTAACCCTTGTTATCTAGTCGTCGATCGCTTAGCTGAATTAATTACCCGACCGTTGAGGGAATTCGGGGAATTGGGCCAGATCCCAGAAACCGAAGTACAATCTAGAACTCTTCCTGTATTTGACAACCATAGAGTCGCCCGCCGGTTTTCTAGGCGAAATCAACGAGTCGTGAAGGTGCCTGACGGGACTGTTCTGAGAAAAACAAGCGCCTATCTCCAAGAAAAAGGGATCACCCATCTGTTAGTTGACGGGCAAATCTATTCTTTAAATTAGGCAATTCTCGAAGCACTTCGTCTTAGCGTGAACCCTGCCAAGGTTGGGCAAAATCTCTTCCTGGCAGGAATTTCTCATTTTATGGCCCATATTTGCGACAACCGAATATCATTGCCTATAACAGCTCCCTAGACAGAATAGATATCTTGCTATGAGTCACAGTCGAGTTCTTAATCCCTTCCCTAAATCACCCAATGGGACCAACCAATCCGGCTTTTTCGAGCAAGAAAACCAATCCAGCTCTTTGGAGCAAGAATTGATCCTCTGCGATCGGGTGATAGAGTCATCCCCAAATGATTACGACCTTTGGAACTACCGAGCCTATTTGTTGGCGAAACTAGGTCGTTTCCAGGCGGCGGCATCTAGCTACCAGACAACCCTCACCCTCAAGGCCACTGATCCCAAAGTTTGGTGCAATTATGGAATGGCGCTCGATCAACTGAGCTGCTTTGAAGAGGCCATCGCATCCTATGATCAGGCGATCGCCTTAGCGCCTAAGTACTTTAGAGCGTTTTATCATCGCGGCAAAGACTTACATCGACTGAAACGCTATGCGGACGCACTGGCAAGCTACGACCAAGCCTTAGAACTCCGTCCGAACGATTATCAAACCTGGTTCTATCGAGGGAAAGCGCTATTACAGTTGGCGCACTATGGGCCTGCAATTGCCAGCTTGGAAAAAGTTGTCGCCCTTCAATCTGATTATTATCAAGCTTGGAATTACTTAGGCTACCTTCTGGCGAAAGTAGACCGATACGAACAAGCCGTGGATAGTTTTGAACAGTCTCTGGCGATTGACCCAACCAATCCTCATATTTGGAGTTATCAAGGCTTTGTGCTGAGAAGGCTAGGACGCCCGCATGAAGCCCTTGAAAAACTAGAACGGGCCACCCATTTAGAACCCGACAACCATTTCTATTGGTATCAACGAGGCATAACCTTAGTGGACCTAGGCCGACACGAAGAAGCTCACGCCAGCCTAGTTCGTTCCCTAAAAACCCAGGCCTATCATTACCAGGCCTGGCTTGCACTCGGATCTACCCTGCAGTGTTTGGGGTCTTATGAGGATGCCATAGAAAGCTACAATAAAGCCCTTAGCATTCAACCAGACGAACCTTTCGCCTTCTATAACCAAGCCTGCTGCTATGCTTTGCAGGGCAAGGCGGACTGGGCCGTCGAACACCTACGACGGGCAATATCCTTGAAGTCGACCTATCGCATCAAAGCCCAAAAAGAAACTGCCTTTCACCTTATCCGCCACAATGAGGAAGTTCGAGCAATGTTAGCGTCTGGTCAATCGCGCTAATTATTCGCTTGCTAACTACTCACTTATAACTCAAAGCCGAGAGCGCAAGAAGGGCCCACCCCGTTAGAAACGCCAACCCGCCGATGGGCGCGATCGCGCCCATCCACTTAATACCCGATAAGCTTAGGGCGTACAGACTGCCGGAGAAAATTGCCACGCCTGCAATGAACATTACCCCCGACGCGATCAACCAGGGTTGGCCAGCTTCAGCTCGACTTAACAACAAAGCCACCATTAGCAACGCTAAGGCGTGATACATCTGATAACGCACACCCGTTTCAAAAATGGCCAGCGATCGCTCAGTCAATTGAGACTTGAGGGCATGGGCGGCAAAGGAGCCTCCAGCCACAGACAAAGCGCCCAAAACAGCGGCAATAGCTAAAAAAACACGGGTCATCATCACATTACCGAGTTGCTTCTAAAATACGGGAAAAATAGAACTGGGTCTTGGTCATCGCATTCCGTTCAATTTTCCACCCATTATTCTTCAGGATCTCCACCACATCCGCTTCTCGGTGGAGGTATGCCCGGGTCGCTTTACTGGGACCGGGAAAAAAGTCGCCAATCTTCTTGAGTAACGTATAAGCAAGGGTTTTCGGAGCAAAACTGAGAATCAAACGAGAATCCGCCAACGAACTAAGATGGCCGATCATCGCCGCCGCTTTTTCCTGAGGATAGTGAATCAACACATCCAAACACACAACACTGTGAAAATTCCCCTCTAGCCCTTCTAAATCTTTGACCTCAAAAATAGGCAATTGCTCCGGGGCCAATATTGACTGGGCTCGCTCTTTGGCTTCCCCAACCATCTTTTCGGAAATATCACTGGCGTATATCTTCGCTCCAGCTTGAGCCAGGGGAATACTTAGGCTCCCGACACCGCATCCAGCATCGCAAATAGATAAACCGCCCAGGCCGCCCTCTGCGGTCAACCAGTTCATCACCGTATCAACCGTTTGCTGATGGCCCTTACGGATATCCAATTGCACCTTGTTAACGTCATCACTCTCTCCGTAGATCCGACGCCAGCGGTCAAACCCGGTAGCATTGAAATATTCCCGAACAACGGTCTTGTCATCAATTGCAGTCATTTAACTATTGGGTTGAAAAGGTAATGTCTTGTAAGGTTCAAAGTTAGATCCTAGTACGATTTGGACGCCAACTTACATAGTGATTATAGGGTTGGGATGGGACTTGGGGAGTCATGGGTCATTAGTCATTAGTCATTGGTCATTAGTCATTGGTCATTGGTCATCCGCCCTCACCCCCAACCCCTCTCCCAAGTTTGGGAGAGGGGGGAAAACCTGTGTCTCTTTCTCCCAAACTTGGGTTGGTGGAAGAGGGTTACCCATTAGTTATATTCAAGCGACGCCAAGTCAGCTGTCTAGAGGATTGATTCAGAGACCAGCGTAACAAGTGGGCTGGTCTCCCGGGAGACAGGCCAGGTAAACCAATTGCGTCTCGGGGGGCTTCCGTGGCCAGGGCGATCGCTTCCCCTACCTCGCAGATATCCCATTCGACCAAATTTTGAATGCCCCTTAATAGGGATAAGGTGGTTCCGGCAAGAACCCCATTGGGTAGACGAGCGGTTCCTTGCTGAACGTCAATTTGACGACTATCCCAGGGGTAACTGCCATCAGGCAGTCCGAAAGGAGATAAAGCGTCGCTGACCAGAAAAACGCCTGGGCAATGCTTGGCAGGAGATAGGCTTCCCCGACAGGCCCGCAGGAATACATTTAGCATGGTTGGGCAAACATGTTCGCCATCGGCGATGAGGCCGCAGTAAACGGCTGGGTGAGCGATCGCCGCCCCCAATAATCCTGGCTGCCGATGATGCAACCCTGGCATTGCGTTAAAGGCATGGGTGACCATCGAAGCCCCTTGCTCAAATGCCGCCTCTGCTTCAGCGGCGGTGGCTTGGGAATGCCCCAAACTGACTGTGACGCCCAGGGATTTGAGATAGGGAATAACGTCTCCCTTCAGATCTATCTCCGGCGCCAGGGTGATGATTTTCACCCCCTCTCCCCCCTTTCCTAACACTCGTTTCACCTGGTCCAGGGTCAATGGCAGCAAATACTCGGCTGGATGAGCCCCCCGTTTTTCCGGGTTGAGGAAGGGACCCTCCAAGTGAACCCCTAAAATTTGAGCACTCTGCCGATGGGTTGGCTGGGCGCTGAATTTTTGAATGAGAGTGAGCGCTTGGTGAATCTTTTCAACCGCTGTAGTGACAAGGGTAGGCATAAAGGCGTCAATGCCCTGATCCCAAAGAAATTCACAAATTTTAGCCAGGGTCTCCTGATCCTCTGGCCCTAAATCTGGAAACGCCAACCCCAGCGCCCCATTAATCTGAAGATCCACCCCCCCTAGCGAAACCCAATCCCCCTTCACATCAAGCTGAGTGGACTCTCCCCCTTGGGGTTTGGGCAAAGTAGAGGACATCGGCGAAATCGCAGTAATTATCCCGTCACAAATCGAAAGATATTGCAGTCCTGGCTTGTTGCTTATACGGGCATTCGTGATGGTTAAATTTGGGGACATGGGTGGATGGGTGGATGAGTGGATGGGTGGATGAGTGGATGGGTGGATGAGTGGATGGGTGGATGAGTGGATGGACAGGAATGGAGGGAACTCCTATAAATTTTGCCTTTGAAGGTCCTCAAATGTAGGCATTAAGCAGCAACCAGTTGCTTGGGTAGTTTGTTCTGCTTTGAGGAAAGCAAAGCATTCTGCTCACTTCTAACCAAATTTTCTAAATTTGCTTGAGACAATTTGCTCTTCTTGTAGGCAATCGGCAATCCAAGCCGCACCTGATAGGATTGCTGAACATCGCCTATACCCATCCACCCAGTTATGGGATTTGTCAAGTATTTGACATACGACTCCACAGAAGGTCTCAGAACGCCCTTCCAATAGCTTGACGGACATAGATAGATGATGGACAGGTTCAGAG
>JASJDH010000002.1 GCA_030065175.1 Leptolyngbyaceae cyanobacterium MO_188.B28
CATATCACAAGGCTTCATATCTTTTTCTATATTGCAGAATATAGACTGCCATCCTAAAAAAAACAAATCAGAATACAGGCTGGAAGCTCCAGATTCCAGCGGAAAAGAAGCTAGAGCTTATACTACTGGCGATTCCAAGCCGGAGCTTGGAATCGAGGAGCATCGGTATATAGGGATAGGAACTTTGAATATGGCGCCTCCTCTTCCCAAGGGGAAGAAGCTGGAGGATGAGAGCGGTAGTTTTTTTAATGAATATCACTTATCCTAAAGGCGGCTATTGACCCCAATCCTACTAGGAAAGGAACAATGCTTTGTGGAGAATTTAGTAGTAACACCCACCTCCTTCAACCAAGCGATGTTATTTGCTTTGGTATTTGGGTTTGCTATCGGAGTGCTGTTGTCTGTAACAGAAATCGGAAAAGCTTTTGTCAAGAAGAGACTGCACATTAAAGAGGGCGAAGTTCTAAAAGATTTTGTTATTCTTGCCTCTATAGGAGCACTACTTATTCTCTGCACTATAGTTCTCAATCCATTGGTTCCAGAATATGGGGAGAGAAAAGCAATAGTCGACCGAAATGTTGAAATGTTGGGATTTGGACTCAATTGTGCTTTGATGACTATCGGGGGAATCATTGTCCATGCTCCAGGGAGGTTTATTGCAATTCGCATTGCTAAGGCGATGCGCAAAAAATGAACAGTGAATCAAAACTTGATTGTGTCCTTGGGGAATGATTTTTCTTCCTGAATGACCTCAGCTAACAAATTCTTCCGTGAGACTGACCTCATCTAACGAAAGTTGCACGCTGAATCGTTTACCCGGTAGGCACTTAAAGCGCTTTAACCGGATGTAATTATCTTTTTCTCGCGTTTGAATCGATTGCAGCGTTTCGCCAGAGGTTGAGCGCAACGTTAAGGTTAGGTTTGCGGGTAGGTAAGTTTCATCGCCCACTGGATGGAGTTGGATGCGAATCCCGATTCTACCGTCGGGTTCTGTGTTGAGTCCGATGACCAACGCTAGGGTTTGCCTCAACGTTGGCGTCTCCAGGTTAATCTGCCTGGCCCGCTTCACATCCGCCGGGGTTGAGGTGGAGGATTGTCTGAGACTGAAGGCGACATGGGCTTGGGGCTCAAATAGCGATTCCAGCGACTGCCAACCGGCGTCAAAAATATCTTGGAACCATTGACTGAGATTGACGGGTGCTGATGCAGACTGGGGCTCAGGTTGCGCCTCTTCTCGTTGGCTGGCTTGGCGCTGTTGACTCAGGCGCTGTCTCCAATCATCTCGTTCTAGCAAGGCTCCCCACAGTTCAAACGGGATAGCCAAGCGAGGCAGAATAACGGAGGGATTTTTGAGGCGTTGCAATAAGGTTTCCGCTTGGGCGTCTGGGACTTCGGGCAGCGGTGCGATCGCGGTTCGGGTCACTTCATTGGGACAGAGCTGACGCACCACCCAAAACCCATTCATATCCTGCACTAAATCGTAAGCGTCCAGGCAATAGGTGTGATCATTAGCGTCATAACTGCCGTGAGTTTTCAGGTGGTGGTGGGTGGTGTAGCCCCAAATTTGCACCCACCGATCATCCGGATTCACTTGCACCGCCAGATAATAATCGGCCGCCCAACCCGGGATATCTACCCATTCTTGCGGTGCCCGCAGCTCGCTGGTGTCAATATCTTGGCTAGGAATCAGCGCTAACCGAACGCCATTCAAATTAATGGCGACGCCGTTCACCAGCTCCCAAATACTGGGCAGTGCGTCAACCTGGGGCCAGACTGAACTATTCGATGCATACTCTGATTGCAGTAGGGGTAAAACAGCCCCAAGGCAAAGGTGATTGAGATAAGCATTGCGTCGACTGCCGGGGGTTGAGAAAGATTGACTCTGCCGCCATGCCTCAACTTGATTCTCTAGCGAGATTTCTATGCCTATCTGTTGGGGCGTCTCAAAAGCAAACGACATTACGATGACCTCTCCGATAAGTCAGGGTCAGGGTGATCGTAGTAACCCTGTAACCATTCCTCTAAAGCTGTACTGATATATCGAATTACATTTGAGTCTGGTGAAATATGCAGCGTTGTCTGACTCCAGTTAGCCAGCGCTAGCAATAATGCCTCCCGCGCTTGCCTCAATCGCCGAGAAACCGTGTACTGCTTGATGTCAAGCTGTTGGGCGATCTGCTGTTGAGTGAGTCCCTTGGCGTAGTAAAGCCGTAACATCTGCTGTTTCTGGACATCGAGCCGCACTAAAGCTTTTCGTAAAGCGGTGTTCATTTGAGCTTTTTGGCTTTGTCGCGCTTCGGTTTCCTCCTGGGCGATCAACTCAGCCAGCAAAGATTGATCTAGGGTGCTGTCTGGATTATTGGGCAGGTCATCCTGCAATTCTGTGGACTCCCAACCAGATTTGGGCAGATTCAGAGACGTTTTAGCGGGATACAAATAACTACGGATTAGTTCGGCGCTCTTGGCTAACCAAGTTTCTAACGTCGCTGGACTACAGGCTGGATCTGGGGGCGTGAGTTGTGTTTGCCGTTCAGCATTGTAAAGCTCAGAGATGGCCTGCCAGATTGCTTTGTCTGGCTTAGGAAGTTGACGGGTTCCGGCTGCTTTGTGCAGACTGTGGCATTGTTTGAAACAGAACCAAGCCAAGCGATAGCGAGCGATGGTTTCCGTCCCTAACCCTCCTTGTTGGAGCGCTTCTACAAACCGCTTTTGGCTGACTTTACTTAACAGCGCCCAATTGCTGCAGATGTCAACTTCTTGATGCTGACGCAAGACGTTTCTGATCACATTGCTGAACACCACTCTGGCGTAAGCGTTTAGACTGACGCCTTTAACCGGTTGAAAGCCTTGCAGAATTTTTGGCGTCTCAATGATCGAGGTTTGAAAACAGTCGGACACCGTGTACTGCAAACTCTTAAAGCTGGAGATTGTCTTTTGCGCCGCCCAGTAACACGCCTCTTGCAAATAAGCGCTGAGATGGGAACCGGCCAGTTTTGAGGAATTTCCCCGCCAAAGCTTATGCCAGTAAAGCGCCCAAAAATTTCCAGAAGCAGGGGACTCCGGCGACTTCGTCAAGCATTGGCGCATACTGCGCTGCAGTTTTGGGTCGGGAACCCACCTGCTAAAGCAATCGTCAGAAAACTGAATAAATGTTGAAAAGCTCTCGATAATATCTTGGCGGGGGCGCATGAATCAATCCGGTTCTACATACATTGCACAGAGAGCTTGCCTAAACTGAGCTTGCTGACTTGGCGAGTGAGCATGAGTGTTCAAAGCAATTCCCTATATTGGAAATCCGATGGAGCCAAGCCATCGACTGAACGGATTTTATTTTTCTTAATAAACTACCTCTGTTACATGTTGGGTGGATTATAGCAATTGGGAAACGAGAACTGTCGATTCCGCCCAGTGCATTTCAGATTGGACAGAGTTGTAAAGCTTATCGGAATCCTATTCGGACTCAGAATCTGGATCATATTTCTCTAAGGTAAGTACAGCGGGGATTTCCCTAACTCGGGCTTGCAGAGGGCGGACTTTGTCTACCAATAGGATCAACTGCTCGAACTTGGGCGGTGGAGCGTTAGGAATGTAGCCTGTGTCTGAGGTGATGTCTGAGGTGGCTTCCCGCAGGGCTGTTTCAATGAGCCGTTGCTGGTTTCGGTCTACCGTGGGACCAATCAAGACTGCTCCGGATGGAATAATGCGACTCTGGTGCAGGACACGGAATTTGGTCCCGATAAAATCGCTGCGCAGTCGTTGGTAATCATGTTCCGCCAGGGCCCCTGCGGCGATCGTCTCGTCGCTTAACCATTCCAGGACGGTTCTGGGGGTGGGGGCGAATCGAATTTCTGATAGCGTTAGGCCATACAGATCGTAAAGGGGAAGGTAGTATCTTACCGCTGAACCCGGATCCCCTAAGGCAATGACTTCGTTTGAAAGGTCGATCAGGTTCTCAATCGGGCTATCGTCTCGCACAATGATTACCGAACGGAGATTGGTCGGTCCTTGCAGTGGATGGATGGGAAGGTATTGGGCGTCGGAGATTGCGATCGCCGCCAAGCCTGATGGCGCAAAGACAATCGACCAGATATTGCGCTCAATTTGTTCAACCGCCCTCAATTCGTTATAGACAGGTTCTAATTCAACAACTGATTGGGTTCTCTCGGCCAAATATTGCTTAAATCGCTCATATTTTTCTACCGATCTGGCTCCGGTGTCATAGCTCACTAACCCCACAACTAACCTATTAGGCGGCCCCGGGGGGGCGGAGGGACCGCAGCCATGGACCAGGGCTCCCAAGATCCCTGTTAGGGCGAAAATACTAGTTTTGATCAGACGTCTGCGTGGGAGCATTCATTCATTTAAACTCTTCTATCCATGTACTACATTAAATAACCCTGGCATTTCTGCCAGGGCGGTTTTGAATAAAAGTTAAATAACGGGCGCTTAGGCGCTGTAATAAATATAACTGGCCTTCCATTAAGTAGCGGTAAACCAACTGTAAACTTCGCCTGAAACCTACAAGGTGTTTTTGAGGGTTTTGAGGGGGACTCGTGAAGCGACGCCCTTAGGACTGCAGCTTTGGTTTGTAAGTATTCACATGTTTCGGTTAAT
Source organism: Leptolyngbyaceae cyanobacterium MO_188.B28 (assembly GCA_030065175.1). Classification (GTDB taxonomy): domain Bacteria; phylum Cyanobacteriota; class Cyanobacteriia; order Phormidesmidales; family Phormidesmidaceae; genus JAKSDM01. Next base: position 4,615 of record JASJDH010000002.1, read on the forward strand.
TTTGCTACAGAAGCTCTTTCTCTACAGCGGTGCGCAATTTATCCTTTGCTTTTCTGAGGGCGACCTGTAAAGTCATAAGCTTGAGTTACCTAGGCTCTGCCTGGGTAACCCAATGGGAAACACTGCCTCCAGAATCGTTACCTATCCCTTGGATGCAGAGCCTAGACTAATGAACAACTTCCCAGATTTCAACTGGGGTCGAGGTCGCAGAGGAACCCAGAATCAATAGTCAGCCTCTTCCTCGTATTCCAGAACCTTCTTCTTCTGGGGAATATTCACTGGAGGCGCATCATAGGGCGGGGATTGATCGTCAGACCAAACATCCTCGGTGACTTCTTTGTGGTCAGCCGAATAGGTTGACCCATCGGTTGGAGCCGATTTCTCCGCCCAATTATCTTCCTCTAGATCAGCTTGAGGAAAGTCAAGTTCAGCTCGCTGCTGGCGCAAAGGTTCTCTTTCTACGATGGGCTCAGGCTGATTCCAGTCATCTTCGCTCCATCGCTCTTCGGCGACAGGAGCGCGACTACGGATGGGTTGCGTGGGGGTTTGAACCCCTGAAGGAAGTTGGTTGGCGGTGGAAACGGGCATGATATAGTTTTCATCCTCATCCCGTTCCCAGGGAGCGCCCGAAATCCCCAAACGCTCCATCAGTCCCATTGAAAGCTGGATTAATTTTTCCTCTGCGCCTTCAAAGACAATCAGCCGATCGGGGCCGCTGCTGACGATTTCATCAATGGGCAGTTCGTAGGTGCTGATAACCTGATCGGGAATTTGCGGCAGGCCAAATGAAGCAATAATCAAGGATTCCACTTGACCGCTGACCACATCAAACTTGAAGCCCCGTACCCGGCCTAGCATTTCGCCGGTTTCAGTAATCACTTCGCATCTAACTAAAGTGCTGTAGGGCGCCATGCTGATGTCGTCTTCGATGGCGGTTTCATCATCCACAAGGATGACATCCCCAATTTGGCGAATACTGCTCAGCAGCATGATCTGTTCGGTCCCTGAGATCACGCCAGAGAGTATATTTTCTCGAAGTCCAAGTGCTACTACTTCGCCTCGATCAACGTCAACCCATAGTTGACTAATAACGCCTAGACGTTTGCCTGTATTGCGGGTAATTACCTGGGTTCCTATGATGTCGGAGCGAATGCGGGTCTGTTCAAAGGTCATATCCGAGTCCTGATCTCGAATGGCAAATAAAAGCGAGTACGTCTAAGCAGAAGTACATCAAATAGAATGGCACAAATTTACAGAACTACAAAGAAGCTCGTTTGGGTTGCAAGTCAATCCCCAGTACTTGAGTATACGCCCCTCGCGCCTGAGTCACCCCAATTGTTCGATCTGCAGACTCAATCATCGGTCGCCGCAGACTCACGACAATAAACTGGGCTTGCTGCGCCTGATGTTTAATCATTCTAGCTAATCGCTCTACATTTGCCCCGTCTAGAAACATATCCACCTCATCAAAGGCGTAAAATGGCGAGGGTCTGTACCGTTGGAGGGCAAAAATAAAGCTGAGGGCGGTTAAAGATTTTTCGCCCCCGGACATGGACGCCAATCGTCGCACGGGTTTACCTTTCGGGTGGGCGACTAAGTTGAGGCCGCCGTTGAAAGGATCTTGGGGATCGTCTAGCTGCAAATAACCGTCTCCATCAGAAAGTTCGGCAAAAATTGATTGGAAGTTTTTATTGACGGCGTCGAACGCCTCTTGGAAGGCGCGAAAGCGCAAGGTGGTGAAGTTTTCAATTCGCAGCAGCAACTCTGTGCGTTCTTCTTCCAGGGTGCTGAGTTTCTGGGACAGTTCTTCCAGCCGGGTTTGAGTTCGGTTGTATTCCTCCAGCGCCAACATATTGACGGGCTCCATGGCCTCTAGCCGTCTTTGGAGGGATTTCAGCTCCTTATGGAGCTGTTCCAGACTGAGATCTTCCGGTATTTCTGGCAAGGGGTCGGGTAATTCCGCCGCTTGGGTCTCGACTTGTCCCTGTAATTCATCCAGACGCTGCCGCCGCTCCTGTTGAGTTTCCTGGAGTTTCTGACGTTGCCAGTCGATTTGCTGCTGGCTGTTCTGGCGTTCCCTCAGCTCCCGTTCGGTGCGATTTCTAGCTTCTTTCTCGGTGGCTAGGGTTTGATCTAATTTAGCGATCGCCGCTTGACTTTGGGTAATCTGCTCCGTCAGTTCGGCCTGCTGAGAGGCGAGGGCGGCGAGTTGATTGATTTGCTGCTGCTGCTGCCCCCGGAGTCCCTCTTCCTGATGCTGATCCTGCTGAATTTTTTCTTGTAAGCGTTGGTGCTGATTGGCTAAATCCTGGAGGCGATTTTCAGCGGCCCGCAACGCCAGCTGACGCTCATTTAATTGGGCTTCTAGGGCCCTCACCTTGACCTGAGTTTGGCGCCACTCGCTATGGGTTTGGGATTGTTCTAGCTCGGCTAAGACCTGCCGTTTGGTTTGCAGTTGGGATTCTTCTGCAGGGACAGTCTCCGCCAATTGTTGTAGTCGAGCTTGGGCCGCTTGCAGCTCCTCACTGTATTGCTGATGCTGGGCCTGAATTTGCCCCTTTTGTTGCCGTAATTGTTGTTGTTGGGTTTGGCATTGTTCCACCTGAAGTTGTACTTCCCGATGGTGTTGCCGGGCGTCCATCAAGGCTTGGGAATGCTGCTTGATGGCTGATGTGGCTTGTTCAATCGCCCGATTGCAGCGCCCCAGGATTTGGTCAATTTCCTGTAACCGTTCCCGCAGCGCGATCGCTTCTGCTGATTCTGACGCCTCCACAGTGCCAAAATGCAAACTCCCTTGGCGTCTTGACAAACTTCCGCCGGTCATCGCCCCACTGGTCTCTAGAATTTCCCCCTCCAAAGTGACGATGCGAAATTGGCCGAGGTTGCGGCGCGCTTCAGTCAAGGTTTCAAAGACCGCAGTGCCGCCGAAAACATAGGCGAACACATCTCGATAATCCGAGTCGCAGTCAATCAGGTTAACGGCGTAGTCAATTAAGCCATCGGGCCGCTTCCACTCCGGTATGGGGTTAAATCGGGGGACTCGGATGGCATTCAGGGGGAGGAAGGTGGCGCGGCCAGCCCGCTGTTTCTTCAGCCACTCAATTCCATTGGCGGCGACCCGGTCATTTTCCACCACTAAGTAGCCTAGTCGAGCGCCAGCGGCCACCTCAAGGGCGAGTTGAAATCGGGGGTCCACCCGCCCTAATTGGGCGACTAGCCCGCAAATACCTGACATTCCGCTTTGAATTAGCAGTTTGGTGGCTTGGGTTCCCTGGCTTTCTTGCAGCGCCTGAGCTTGGGCTTCTAGCTTGTCAAGCTGGCGTTGTTTATCCCGCTGTTCTTGAATTAATCGAGTTTGGGTTTGCTGCTGTAGCTGCAGATTCTGTTCCGCCTCGGCTAGCGCCTTAGCCAGGGATTGAACGGCCTCCTGCGCTTCCGTCAAGCGGTTTTGATCCAAATCGCTGGATCGGGTTTGTTGGGCGGCGATGTCCCCCTCTAAGGTCTGGAGCGATTCGGTTTGGGTTTGGATTTGTAACTGAAGCTGACTGCTGCGTTCCTGCAGGCGCACCTGCTCAGCTCGAAGCGGCTCTAGGGTTTGCAGCAGCGATTCAATCTGATGACGCAGCTCAGTTTGCTCTTGGACCCAGGCTTGAGAGGCGTCGGCAATGGCGTTGGCGGCTTCCCGGCCTTCCTCTAACTCCTGCTGGGCGTCATCTTTAGCCTGTTGTAGCCGAATCAGCTCCCCCGTTTTTAATGATTCTGATTCTTCAGTTACTCTTTCCAGAGTCTTGAGGTTGGTTTGAATTGCGGTTTGGACCTGCTGAATTTGCTCGACGGTAGCGCGGCTGGCGGCGGTCAGATTTTTTTCTTGGCGCTGTAGTTGGCGTAGCTCAGCCTCTTGGGTGGCCAAGGAGGACTGTAGAGCCAGATGCTCATCCTCTCCCAAGGCTTTAACTCGAGCATTGAGGGCGTCTAGTTGGGCGGCGGTTTGCTGAATTTCTGTCGATAGCGCTGCAATTTGGGCGGTCAGCCGGGTGGTATCGGCGTCGCCTTTTTCAATTTGCTTGATTAGGGTTTGCGCCTGACGTTGATGATCCCGCCAAACTAAGACTCGTTCCCAAACAATTTTGGTTTGTAGGACCGCTTTTAATTTCTGGTATTTCTCAGCTTTTAACCGGTCTTGGGCTAAGCGATCTCGCTGGGCGATCAATTCCTTTTCTACAATCCGGAACCGTTCTTCCCGCTCTTTGACCGCATCCAGCTTTTGTTTGGCCTGATCAATTTTGCGGTCAAAGGCCGCCACCCCCGCCAGTTCATCAATAATTTCCCGGCGCTCGCGGGGATTCATGGAAATAATACTGGTGACGTCCCCCTGAAGCACCACGTTGTAGCCTTCCGGATAAATTCGGAACCGCTGTAGCTGCTCATGGAGTTGGCCCATGGTGCAGGATTCGCCATTGATGTAGTAATTCGAAGTGTAGGTTCCCTGGGACGTTACTCGAAGCCGCCGCGTTACGCTCCATTCCTTAGACGAGGAGGGTAAAGGCACAACATTAGTCGGGCTGTCTCCAGCGCTTCCTGTCCCATTTAAGGCCCCTTCCGCCGATGAGTCTTCACCGACTTCGCTGCTTGCTGATTCGCCGCTGTCTTCTCCATTATCTGCGCCATCCTCGGCGATGTCTGAATCGGTTAAGAATTCAGTGGGGATATCCTCGATATCAAAAACAACGGTGACATTGGCCTCTGAAGTGCCCCGACGACTGCTGTGATTTTGATTGACCAAGTCGGGGAGTCGTTCGGCCCGCATTCCCCGAGATCCAGACAGCCCCAGTGCAAATAGTAAAGCATCCAGAATATTTGACTTCCCCGAGCCATTCGGTCCGGAAACCACTGTGAACCTTGGCAGCAATGGAATCTTGGTGGTGCCGCCAAACGATTTAAAGTGGGAAAGTTCAACACTTTTGATATGCACTAGCTAGCGGGACCCCTAGGATGGTTCAAGTGTACTATATACTGTAGCATTTAAGTCGTATTTCTAGCAGAAAAATATTGTGATTGAGCTGAATTGACTTAAAACCTTACGTTATTGTTGTCAATAATGGAAAAGGTGTTTCCCCCCACCTGTCGCTTACTACCTCGAACTCTGTGACTTCATCAGTTGCTGAAGCCCGGTACCAACCTGTGATCTTGGGATTTGACCCAGGTCGTCACAAATGCGGTTTAGCCATTATGGGGTTAGACCGGAGTTTGCGCTACCACCAAGTGGTCGCCTCTGACGACGCCATACATTGTATACAAACTCTCCGCCAAACGTACCCCATCTCAATTGTCGTCATGGGGGATCAAACGACCTCTAAATCCTGGAAGCAAAAGCTGACAGGTTTGCCCGATCCGTTTCGGGTGATCATGGTGGATGAGCGATATAGTACGCTGGAGGCGCGCGATCGCTATTGGCTCATGTATCCGCCCAAAGGACTTAATCAGTTGATTCCTAAAGGGTTACGCAGTCTGCCTCGGCCAATCGACGATATCGTTGCGATTCTGCTGATTGAACGTTATTTGAGTCGGCTAACCAGTTGAATAGCGATATCAAGTTTTAAATTTGCGCTCGGATTGTAAATGAATAATCGCCGCCGGGTTCTAGCTGATAGTCGAATCTTTCTAGAAATCGACCCAGCGGCTCTTGAATCAGGGCCCGCCCCAAGGACGGTTCTACAATCAATTTTCCTTGCCGGAACCGCCACATAAACTGCCACTCATAATTATTAGCTCTGACCTCACCCTCAATCTTGCCTTGCTGCCAAGACTGGTGAGTAATTCGGACATAAGCGATGGTCTCAGGTCGGCGCTTGGAGCTCACGGTCATCTTAATTGAATAGGAGGTGGGCGTCAGGTTTTAGAGAGCAACAAGCGATATCCGCTTCTCATCTAGTTAAGATAACGGCATTGTCTGAAGAGATCTACCCTTTTGAGGAAATTTGGCTGCTAAGGATTCATCCCTGCTTGATTGGAGGTTAATGCAATTTTGATAATTCTCAGCACATGGGTGGGGTTACATAGATTAAGAGTGATGTCGTCGATAGGATGGGAATGCTTAAAGAGAGGCTTGAAAAGAATAGGTGTCGGGGGTTTTCGCCTGTTTTCATGATTCAAACCGTCCTCACCCCCTAAAACTTATGACTGATCCTAAAATTTCCGCGATTATCTGCACCCACAACCGCGATCGCTATTTGGGGGCGGCGATTGATAGCCTATTAGACCAGGAATTAGATCACGAGTTTTCGGATTATGAGGTGCTGGTGGTTGACAATGCCTCCACTGACGACACCCGCAGCGTGGTTGACGCCCGTCTACCCCATCCCAGATTGCGGTATTTGTATGAACCGTCGTTGGGGTTATCCACAGCCCGAAACACAGGGGCAGAGGCGGCTAGAAGTCCTTTAATCAGTTATCTTGATGATGACGCTGAGGCCAGTCGAGGCTGGCTAAAAACCTTATATCAGGCGTATCAGGCTAACGACAAATTAGCGATCGCTGGCGGTAAAGTCACCCTCATATGGCCCGAGGGCATGTCTTCGCCCCCATGGTTATCGCCCGAACTCTCCGGTAATTTAGGCGCTTATGACTTAGGGGATAGCTTGGTCTACATCACGCAGCCGGGTCTAACGCCGCGCGGACTGAATTACTCTATTCGCAAGGTCTTTTTGGAGCAGATCGGCGGATTTGATCCGAATTTGGGCAGAGTGGGCAAAAACCTGCTGTCTAATGAAGAACTCCATATGACCCAGCTAGCCTTGAAAGCTGCTTGGCAAGTTGCTTACCTACCCAATGCTTTAGTCGCCCACAACGTCGAGCCGGCTCGCCTGCACCGCGCCTGGTTCTTGAGTCGGAGTTGGTGGCAAGGCATTAGTGAATCTTATCGAGAACAGTTGGCGGGTCGCGCTGGGCCGGGACAATTGATGCGGGGCGGCGAGAGATTGGTGCGCGGACTGTACAAAACCCTTAAATACTTGAATGATCCGGCGCAGCGATTTGAGAATTTTGCCTATGCATACGGCCAAGTAGGTTATCTTAGCAGTGCAATGCAGGGATTATTGTTTAATCTGATCTCTGTCAAGCAGTCTACTCAATCTAGTTTGAATTCTCCCAAACCCTCACAGGACGCCTTAGATTGAAAATCCACTGGGGTCAATGGGATTGACCCTCAAGCTATATCCTTGAAAAAATCCCAGCGTCGTTGTTCCCAATAGACCGATTCAGTCCATTTCTAAACGCCTAAGCCATGACTGCTTCGTCATCCAATCCTTCATTAGCCAAAATTCCAATTTCTGTTCTGATTCCCGCTAAAAATGAAGAGGAAAATCTGCCTGCCTGTCTCAGTAGCGTAGCGCGGGCCGATGAAGTCTTTGTCGTGGACTCTCAGAGTCGCGATCGCACCGTCGAAATTTCTGAACAGTTTGGCGCTCATGTTGTCCAGTTCCATTTCAATGGGCGTTGGCCGAAAAAGAAAAACTGGTCCCTCGAAAATCTAGAGTTTCGCAACGAGTGGGTCTTGATTGTCGATTGTGACGAGCGCATTACGCCAGAACTCTGGGATGAAATTGAGACGGCGATTCAAGCGTCCGACTATGATGGTTACTACCTCAACCGGCGTGTCTTCTTTCTAGGAAAATGGATTCGTTACGGCGGCAAATATCCTGACTGGAATTTACGCCTCTTCCGTCATCGCGTTGGCCGATATGAAAATCTGAACACCGAAGAAATTCGCAATACTGGGGATAACGAAGTTCATGAGCATGTTGTGATCAAAGGGCAAGTCGGCTACCTCAAAAACGACATGCTGCACGAAGATTTTCGCGATCTATTTCACTGGCTAGAGCGTCACAATCGATACTCCAATTGGGAAGCTAGAGTTTACTACAATCTGCTCACGGGGATGGGAGAGGACGGCACCATCGGCGCCAATTTGTTCGGTGATTCCGTGCAGCGTAAACGTTTCCTCAAGAAGATTTGGGTTCGCCTGCCGTTTAAGCCTTTCCTCCGGTTCGTTTTGTTCTATTTCTTGCGCTTGGGATTTCTGGATGGTAAGGCGGGCTATATATATGGTCGTCTACTCAGTCAGTATGAATATCAAATTGGCGTAAAACTCTTTGAACTCCAGCAGTTTGGCGGTCACCTGAACGTTAAACCTGGTTCTGAAACTTCCTCGGAAACTCAAAAAATCCCTCAATCCGACGCCCAGGGAAGTTTTAATTAAGGCTAAGGTCCATATAGAGGAAAAGTGGGGAGATGGAAAGCCAAGCAGGTGATTTGGGACCAGACTCGCTTGTCGATTTGAGGCGATATGACCAGTCCTGGTTTGATCCGGGAAGGCCCAAATGGTTGATTATGATTTGGTGGTTGGCGCAAGCGATCGCATTTCCCCTCACCCTTCACGCCCACCACGCTCCCCGTCGAAGTCTATTGCGCTTATTTGGCGCCCGCATCGGCAAGGGAGTGGTGATCCGCCCCACGGCTAGATTTACTTATCCTTGGAAAGTAGAAATCGGCGATTACAGTTGGGTCGGCGACGACGTCGTTTTTTACAGTCTAGATTGGATCAGAATTGGTCAACACGCGGTTGTTTCTCAAAAAAGTTACCTCTGTACCGGTAGCCATGATTATCAAGATACCGCTTTCGGCCTGAAAACCGCCCCCATTATTATTGAGAATGGCGTGTGGCTGGCGACCGATGTGTTCGTAGGTCCCGGGGTAACAATTGGCACCAATACTGTTGTTGGATCTCGTAGCAGTGTTTTCAACGATTTACCCAGCCATCAAATTTGTTTAGGAACCCCTTGCCGTCCTCATCGCGCCAGAGAGATGCAAGGTTAACGGTCGTTTCTTGAGGGGATAGCCAACAGGTTAGCCAGTTGGCTAGTTTTTCGGTTATCTGGATACTATTGATCAGCTTGGCTGGGATAGCCGTTAGGGGGCGCCCAAGCTCATCGTTTTTAGGTAAAACTGTATATTGACTCATCGAATCAACTCAGTATTGCTTTGCAAGGTTCATTGCAATACAAGCGTTTGCCTTGGCGTCAGGCAACAGGGAAATTAGAGTCCATTGTTCTACTTATCTTGAGTTAGCAGTTAACAGGAAGGGTTGCAGAAGAATGAATGCAGAATTCACCGGATGCTTTTTCAAAACACGCCAGGGCTCAATCCGGGAACCCTCATTTCATCTGAGGCGTCCAAGGAATTACGTAGGCGTTGTGTAAATTGGATCGGTTGAATGGCTCAAGCTATCTTTTTCCCAGCTCTTTTTCATTCTTTTTATTACTAGTCCTACGTATGTATCATTAGGCGCCTGCTCTGAATGTTAGTCAAGGCAATTTGAAGACTCATATGCGGTCCTTTTGAAATTGCCAGAATTCAGGTCAGTCAGTCCAAAGGATCACTTGTTTTTTGATGGGCAGGAACTAAAGGATAAACCAATCCTTACTCTTGGGTTATTTCCTTACAGTGACCCTGTCACGATTACAGGATTGTCATATTGATAATGTTAGGTCCAATCGTCTAGGAATAAGATGAATTGTGGGCTTAGATGCACTTGAATAAAGCCTTGTATTTCAAGCAAATTTCAAATTTAAGATTCCATTTTAATGGTATCGAGGAAGATTTGAATCGGACCTAAATACGCATTGTTTTTTGTGATTGTCAAGTGGTTAATGGCTCATGTATTCCGAGTAAAACAGAATTCATACATTTGGCGTAAACTTAGAAAAAAGATTCTATCTTTCCTGATTAAAAGTTCATGAACCGTAAGAATAAATAAGTTTAATTTTACAATCCTTTAGGTTGTTCCTCTGTTTGAATCAGACCGAAGCTTACCTGAGAAAACCTAGCGAATTTCATTGAAAAGTTCCGGGGTTGCTGAATCTACCGAATTCCAAGCCGTGAACTAAGTACCCATCGATGGATAGAGTTAACCTTCTCAACGTAAGAATTGATAATCTCTCTAAGACTGAACTGTTAGCCCGTTTAGATCCGGCTCGGGGCGGCGTCGTATTTACGCCCAATGTGGATCATCTCATGAAGCTACACAAAGACAGAGATTTTTCTGAGAGTTATCAATCAGCTGATTACATTGTTTGTGACAGTCAAATTTTAGTCTATGCGTCCAGATTTTTGGGCACACCCATTCAAGAAAAAATCCCGGGTTCAGATCTATTTCCCGCTTTTTATCAACACTACAAAAATGAGTCCAGAGTAAAAATATTTTTGCTGGGTGGACCGCCTAATGCAGCTCAAAAAGCTCGACAACGAATTAATCAGAAAGTGAATCGAGAAATTGTCGTAGGTTCTTATTGTCCCCCATTCGGTTTTGAATCCGACGAACAAGAGTGCGAGAAGATTATCGATTTGATTAATCAATCGGGGGCGACTGTCCTGGCGGTAGGTGTTGGGGCTCCCAAACAAGAAAAGTGGATTTTGAAGTATAAACATCGGTTTACACAGATTAAGGTTTTCTTGGCTGTTGGGGCCACAATTAATTTTGAGGCGGGTATCCTAGGGCGGGCTCCGAAATGGATGCGAGAAACTGGATTGGAGTGGCTTTATCGACTTTGTTGTGAGCCGAAGCGCCTTTGGAAGCGATACTTACTTGACGCCTCTCCATTTGTATGTTTGATTATGTTGCAAAAACTAAGAGAGGTGAGAAAAAGAGTTGAAAAAGTGCTGGCTGCCCAATTTGAGATCATTACTTAATGTTGGTTTGAGTAGAATTTGCACAACAATCTGAATCCTCCAACGTTGGACTGTTCAGTTTCATCACTGTGAATCGACTCTATCTATCTATTGGCGTGAATCAGGCTGAAATCTTTTCTCAGAAAGGATTTCAGCCTGATTTGCAACTCAGTGTATATACGGTGAGTTTAGCAGATGTTTCATCGTCAAGTGTCTGGATCTCAAACTCAACACAAAAGACTTACATTCATGAGGAGTCAAGCTTTAGATTAGAGGCTCAGTTCTCAGATATTCTCAAAAATATTCCGGGATTCCCGTTAATCACACTGAAAAATTGCCTAGTTACATTAGAGGGTCGCCTGATCCGAGCTGATACCTATCCCCAAGGTAGAAAGCGGAATCAAAGATTCCCCGTGCGACACCCACTGCAGACAGATATGAGTCGACCTAGAATCGGCTCCTGACTGCTGAGCACTAGCCCGCCCAAACGATTTGAGGTTGACCGGGCTTCAGTTTAATGTAGCGCTTTAAGTTGAAATAAATTCCAGCAGTGCGAGCTATCTGCCTAACCCTCTAAAAGTGAGGAGTTGGCGGTTATATGGCTATTGGTTGATGATTGTATTAACCTCTTGCTTGCGGGATAAAATGCGCGGCCCTTGAGTTTAGTCACCTATCCCCATGGAGCAAAAGGACCCTAAAGACTATATAGAAGAAATTGATCTTCAGAAGTATTGGTTAGTTCTGAAGCGACATTGGCTAGTCGCCTCTGGTGTATTTATCACTTGTGTCGCCGCCTCAGCCTACTTCGCTTTAACTCAGAAGACAGTTTACAAAGCCACTGGAGAACTGATCATACGGACCGATCGAACCAGTGCTCTGACTGGTGTCGGCGTTGGACTCGGAGATCCTAAGGGGGTCACTGTTAAAAGTGATCCGTTGGTTACCCAATCCGCTATTTTCAGTTCTCTCCCGGTGCTGACGGAAACGGTTGTGGAGCTGGATTTGAAGAGTGGCAGCGGAGCGCCCTTAAATCCAAAAGCCATCAAAAGAGGGTTAACGGTAAGTCCTGTCGCCCAGACTGATATTCTTTTAGTTTCGTATGAATCTCCCAATCCTGAGTTGGCGGCGGCGATCGTCAACCAGTTGATGAAATCTTACATTACGATTAACATTCAGACAAATCGAGCTGAAGCCACCGCCGCCCGAAAGTTTATTGAGAAACAATTGCCTCAAGCTGAGGCGGCGGTAAATCAGACGGCTGAAGCGTTACGCCAATTTAAAGCGGATAATCGCATTATTTCGCTTGACCAAGAGGCGAGGGCGACGGTCAATGAGATCGCTAACCTGGATAAGCAGATTAATCAAGTTCAATCCCAATTAGCAGAGGTCGATACTCGGGCGGCTACATTGCGGCAAAAACTCGGTATGCCTTTGGAGCAGGCGGCTACGGTTAGCAGTTTAAGCCAATCACTAGGGGTTCAAAATGTTTTAGCGGCTCTCCAGGCTGTTCAGAGTCAGTTGGCGGACGCCCAGGCGCGTTATACGTCGAGTCATCCCACTATTCGCGCGCTTCAGCGTCAAGAGGCGGCTCAACAGCAGCTATTGCAAGCTCGCATTGCTGAAGTGATTGGGGTGGGCGTCAATGTTCCGGTCAGCAATTTGCAGATGGATAGTCTCCGGCAGGATCTAACGTCCCAATTAGCGCAGGCTGAAATCAGTCGTCTCAGTCTTCTCAGCAATCTGGACACGTTATCCGCAACCCGAGACGCCTATATTGATTGGGCGGATGTGTTTCCTAGTCTAGAAAAAACTCAATTTGATTTGGAAAGGCAGTTTAGCGCTGCTAGTTCTACCTATCAGGACCTGCAAAAGCGGTTCCAGGAAATACGATTGGCGGAGAATCAAAACGTCGGTAGCGCCCAAATACTTGAATCGGCTTCGACCCCTAAGAATCCGATTGAAACCGGTAAGAATAAGTATCTCTTTGGGGGAGCAGTTGTTGGGGGCTTACTGGGGGTTGCGGCTGCCTTTTTCTTAGATCTGATCGACAAATCTGTTAAAACTGCGAAAGATGCGGAGGCGCTGTTTGGATATACCCTACTGGGGGTGATTCCAAAATTTGACACCCAGATTGCGGAGGAAACGCTAGAAGAGTTCTCGGACAGTTCCAGTCAGATATCCCCGCGCATTGTTGCATTTAGCTACACCCACCCTTTGATCAGCGGTTCTTACCAGATGCTTCAGGCCAATCTGAAGTTTATGAGTTCAGATAAGAAATTCAAGACCTTGGTGATTACCAGTTCTGTGCCTAAAGAGGGTAAATCTGAGGTTTGTGCTAATTTGGCTGCCACATTAGCCCAGGTTGGACAGCGGGTGTTATTGGTGGATGCTGATTTGCGATCGCCCTGTCAGCATCATCTCTGGAATGTGATGAACACCGTTGGCTTGACCCATGTTCTGGTGGGGGAAGGAAAGCTGAACCAAGCCGCTAAAAAGGTCGCCGGTAATCTGACCATCTTAACGGCCGGAGTTGTCCCTCCTAATCCGCTAGCGCTGCTGGATTCTGAACGCATGGTTTCGCTGATCGAATTGTTTTCTCAACAATTTGATTACGTTATTTTTGACACGCCTCCCTTAGTCGGGGCTGCGGAAGCAGCGATTTTGGGTAAAGCCACGGATGGCGTATTGCTTGTGACTCGTCCCAGGCTAGTTGACTCCATTAGCGCCATCTCCGCTGATTCTCTCCTCTCACGGTCGGGCGCCCGTGTTCTCGGGCTGATCGCCAATGGGGTGGAACTGAATAACGAGCATGATCGTTACAACTACTACACCCAAACCCAGCTTGACCAAGGCCCTGAAGAGTCAGCCGATTGGGTGAATGAGGCTGCTTTCTCCTCCAGCGAATCACTCTAGATGGTGGGTCTCAGCAGTTGCCTGGTTGAATTTGTTGTCAGCATAGATATGTTTTCTAAAAGTTGTCGATATCTGCCCCAAAAGCTGTCCCAATCCATTGCCGCCGCCCTCCTGATAGGGGTGGCGGTTCCTCAGGCTCCTGGGGCGGCCCAACAAACTCCCCTGCCCACCCTACCCCCATCGCGATCGCAGCCTTCGCTCCTCTTGCCTACGGGGGCTTTGGATGTGAATCGTTCTCCTTACGCCAACTATATATTGGGGCCAGGAGATGAAGTTAATATCACTGTCATTGGCTTTGAAGAGTTTGACGGCTCCTACGCTGTTCTGCCAGACGGCTCCATTACCTTGCCCCTGATTGGCTCAGTGACCGCGACAGGGCAGACAATTGACTCCCTTTCTAGGGACTTGACCATTCGGCTCAGTCAATTTTTGATTGAGCCTGTGGTCAGTGTCAGACTCACGACCCTACGTCCGGTGATTGTCAATGTGGCTGGGGAAGTTTATCGGCCAGGGCCGATTCAACTCAATAGTCTGTCGAACACTAATAACCGGGTCGACTCCAACTCAAGAATTAATTTGCCGACTCTCAGCGCTGCTCTATTGGCGGCTGGCGGTATTAAACGGCAGGCCGATATTCGCCATATTTCAGTGAAACGGATGCTGCCCGGCGGTCGGACTGAAACGTTCAATGTGAATCTTTGGAATGCCATAACCAGCTCTAATGCCCCAGATCACGAGATAGTACTCCGGGCGGGAGACACGATTTTTGTCCCCCAAGCGGTTGACGGCGCTGAAATTGATCCCCAGTTAGTGGCGTCCTCGACGCTGGCCCCCAATACCGTTCGGGTTCGGGTTGTGGGTGAAGTGACCCGACCGGGACAAGTCGAAGTACCACCGAATAGTTCCATATCCAGCGCCGTCGCCATTGCCGGCGGTCCCACTGAAGACGCCCAACTCAAAGAAGTGGCTTTGGTGCGGATGCGGGAAGGCGGCCAAGTGGAAGAACAGGTGATTGATCTCCGTAATTTGGTGGATGAGTATCAGATTCAAGATGGCGACGTGGTCTTTGTCCCTAAAGCAGGAACGCCCGCGTTATTGGATGGGGTGCGTCGCTTCGCTGGGGCGTTCATCTCGCCGATCAACCTGATTCTGCAAATTCTTAGGCTGTAGTTGTCGATTTCTATAGGGCGATGACGATGACGGGGGGCCTATTCATCTACGGCTACCCGATAAAATTTGGATGGTTGATGCGTTTTCCTAAACGCCAGAGGTTCTCTCTCGACATTCGCACCAGCGCATTTTTTTCTGATTGGGGCCGCATCTTGGACTGCTTCTCCTTCTAGGGCGCAACATAAGGTGTTATCCCATTGTTGACATATCAAGACGTTTTGATCCGCTGCCTGGACAAGCTTCTCTTAATGGGCGCTTTGGGATTGTTGATCCCGAATGTTGTCCTGTTGATTGAATGTGTCGCCGCCCTCTTTTGGCGATCGGCAGAGGCTGTTGAATCTGAATTAGATGAACATCCCAATTTGGCGGTTTTGATGCCTGCCCATGATGAAGCCGTCTGCATTCGCGCAACGTTGGAAACCATTACGCCGCAGCTCCAGGCATCCGATCGATTGGTGGTGGTGGCTGACAACTGCAGTGATGAGACGGCGGCGATCGCGCGGATGGCTGGAGCGACGGTGATCGAACGGCAGGATGCTGAGCGTCGCGGGAAGGGATTCGCCTTGGACTATGGTCTGCAGTGTCTAGAGGCTGATCCCCCCGATGGGGTGATATTGGTGGATGCCGATTGTCGAGTTCAGGCCAGCGCCCTGCAGTCTATTTTCCAAAAAGCGATCGCAACCGGGCGACCAGTCCAGGCGGTGTACCTAATGGAGCAACCGGAGAATCCTAGCGTTAAAGATGCGATTTCCGCCTTTGCCTTTAAGGTCAAGAATCTGGTGCGACCGCTGGGGTTAACCCAATTAGACTTTCCCTGTCCTTTGACGGGGTCTGGCATGGCGTTTCCTTGGGCCGCCATTCGGTCAGCGGATTTGGCCAGCGGCCATATTGTGGAAGATATGAAGTTGGGGTTAGATTTGGCGATCGCAGGCTACCCGCCAACCCTATGCGCCACGGCTCTTGTGGTGGGTTGTCTACCTCAACAGGAACAGGCCGCCAACAGCCAGAGAACCCGTTGGGAGCATGGCCATCTGCAAACAATATCAGCCTATCTTCCTGTCTTACTCAAAGCCTCAATTCAACAGAAGCGCTTCGATTTGTTGATCATGGCGCTAGACTTAGCGATCCCCCCCCTTTCTTTACTAGTGAGTATCTGGCTAGGTTTGACCATTGTCGCTTGCTTAGCAGGAATTTTAGGGACTTCCTGGTTGCCATCTATTCTCTTAGCGGTTTCAGGAAGCATGCTCTTTACCGCCATATTTGGAGTCTGGCTTAAGTTTGGCAGAGCTGAATTATCCTTACGAAGACTATTAGAAATTCCTCTCTATATTCTCTGGAAAATTCCTCTTTACCTCAGATTCCTGATCCAGCCACAAAAACGCTGGGTTCGAACGGAAAGAGATACTGTTGATACAACAGAACCTTGATGTGATTGTTCCAATCTCACACCATATTTCCTTAACTGTCCTTCTCCCCTCTCCCAAGCTGGGGAGAGGGGCTGGGGGTGAGGGCGATTTGTCAAATAAACGATATATCCTATGAATAACTATCCAGATTTTATTATTATTGGGGCGATGAAATGTGCGACCACAACACTGCACGAACAACTGGCCGCACAGTCTGGAATTTTCATGAGTGAGCCTAAAGAGCCTAATTTCTTTAGTGATTCGCCTGAGTATGAACAAGGAATCGAGTGGTACAAAGCCTTATTTCAGTCTGCTGACGCGGATGATTTATGTGGCGAATCGAGCACCCATTACACAAAGCTGCCGACTTACCCCCAAACCATTGAGCGAATTCAGTCTCATCTTCCTGAGGGGATGAAATTCATCTATATGATGCGGCATCCGGTTGATCGGTTGGTCTCACAATATATTCACGAATGGTCTCAATGTAATATCACCGTTGACATTAATCAGGCAATCTATAGCCATCCAGAACTCATTCAATATAGTCAATACAGTATGCAGCTAAAGCCCTATCTCGATAAATTTGGGCCTCAAAATGTGCTGCCAGTTTTTATGGAGCGATTTCGCAGTCATCCCCAAGAAGAGCTCGAAAGGATTTGTCGGTTTATCGGGTACTCTGCTAAACCAACGTGGGTGGAGGAAATTACCCAACAGCATTTATCCAATGAACGGATGAAGAAGAGCGCTTGGCGCGATTTCTTGGTGGATGCGCCGATATTAAGCTTGCTGCGCCGAACCTTAGTTCCCAAAGGCGTGCGCACCTGGGTTAGAAGTTGGTGGCAGATGAAAAAAAGGCCCGAGCTTGAACCGGTACAGCAGGACTATTTGCAAACTATCTTCGATGAAGATTTATCAGTACTAGGTACTTGGCTAGGGGTTGAACTCAATTGCCAAGAGTTCAAATCCACTGTTGTGAAAGAGCCAAGTGAATGGGCCGATTTAATTCAGCTTAATTAATTGCGGTGACGTAATCGCCCACTCTACGAGAAGAGCAAGCTCTACACGCTAAATCCCTCTCCCCCGGGAGAGGGACTTTGATTCTGGCTCCCTTCTCCCTCAGGGAGAAGGGTTGGTGATGAGGGCGGTTCATCCCGATATTCAGCAACGACGTCTACTACGCGGGATCTTTTGTCAGTCAAGGGATCTGCGGATAAATAAAATCCCATCCACCCATCCACCCATCCACTGCCTTTTACTGGGACTTTATTTTCACGCAACTCCCCAAATAGAGTTGTCACGCCCCCTTTAAAGAGACTTCCGTGATTTGTCGGGTGTGTTTGATTGTGAAACATTATTCGGCGCTAAAGGAGTGAATTGATTCGCGAGGGCGTGGGCAATTGCTTGATGTCCAGCTGGGTCTAAATGCATATAGTCAAAAAGAATGTACATAGGGTCGTATTGCTTCTCTTCTTTAGCAATATGCTGACGACCTGATTGGAGCGGTTGGACTCCACTCAAATAAGGAATGTTGAGTTCGTCACAAATCTCCGCGAGCTTCTGGGCGGGATCGATCGCAATTCTTTGACGAGGGACAAATTTTTCATTGTCGAAAATATCATCGAAGACCATGAATCGAGAAGGCATGTAGACAACGATAAATTTTCGCTTATCCTCTAAAATACTGTCCCTTAAAATAGCTAAATCGTGTTCAAACTGGACCCAAGCTTTCCCTGATAATTCAGGATCTACATCTGCTTGCTTCCAGCCAAACGCTAATATAGGACCAAAGGGTTCCTGAGGGGAAATTTGGTGATTATTCAAACCCAGAATATAAAAAATACGTTGGGAATTAATACTTAACCACGAAACCAGAGCGAAGTTTTTATAAACCCGCTTGATCTGAATGGTTAGCCGCTTGAAAGGGGAGGATGCTCGCTCGGGAAGATATTTGTTGGTGGGTAAGCTGGGTTCTTTGTCCTGGTTAATCCAGCCAAAGGAAACCATGTTGTTACTTACCGCTAAAATCACAACATTCGGATCATAGCGGGACCAAAGTTCAAGGTACCCCTTGTTGAGGGTGGGCAGATCTCGAGTCGGTTGACCAGCATTGAGTTGGTGGGTCTGAGGGTATTGTTCTCGGAGCAAATCGACTAATTGAGAGGACCATGTCGCCTCTCTAGACACCCCTGTGCCAAATGTGGTTGAATCACCCAATGCCAGAATTCGGAATTCCCCCTCTGGTTTATCAATGGGTAATCGTTCTGAGCGGAAGCCGTCTTCATTGACGTTTATGGGGTGTCCCCCAGTAAATTCCTGATCAAAAATGTTGTGAATATATTGGGGCGCTACCGTTCGAATGGTGCCCTCGATTACTGCAAGGGTGAGGAGGACTTTGCACCCATCAACTGCAATGTGGCGAATTGTTTGAGAAACTATTTTTCGTGAGTTAACGCTAAACAAGGAATGCATGATCTTCTAAAGAGGCGGACTTAGAATTGGAAATATATAAATTCAGGATTAGACGCCCCAGCAAATGTAAAAAATAGAGCGATCGCGGATGCAATGGTTACCCATTTTGTGAACTTGGGTTTTTCTTGAAACCACAAAGTCCAACCTTGCTTAAGCTTTAATCGCTCAATCAATAAGATCAATCCAAGCACTGCAATGGGACGAAAATCTAATGGGATGTAGCCACTGGCAAGCCCGCCCACCCTTTGCAGAATGGTGACAGCATCCTGAAAATTATTGACTCGGAAAAAGATCCAGGATAAACAGATCAGGTGAAAGGTAATTACCCAGCGCACCGCCCTCCAAAAGATATTTTTTGGGGTGCGCTCCCACTTCATGGCGCGTTCTACAGAGAGAAGAAATCCTTGCAGACCTCCCCAAATCACCCAAGTCCATCCGGCGCCGTGCCAAAGCCCCCCCAAGAGCATTGTGATCATTAAATTAGCGTAGGTTCGAACGGGGCCTTTGCGATTTCCCCCTAAAGGAATGTACAAATAATCCCTTAACCAGGTTGAAAGGGTGATGTGCCATCGTCTCCAAAAATCTCGAATACTGCAGGCTAAGTAGGGGGCGTCAAAATTTTGCGGTAGTCGAATACCGAGGAGTTTCGCGGATCCGATTGCAACATCAGAATATCCAGAAAAGTCACAGTAAATTTGAATAGCAAAGGCGTAGGCGGCTAATATCAATCCAACGCCAGACACCATATCGGGAGACGCAAAAGCCTCATTGGCAATATGCGCCATCGGATCGGCAATGTAGACTTTTTTGAATATTCCCCACAATATTTGGGCGATGCCGCCTCTAATTTGTCGCCAGTCAACCGAGGCGCGCGCTTCTAATTGGGGAATGAGTTCATCCGATCGAACAATAGGGCCTGCAATCAGTTGCGGAAAAAAACAAACATAGATAGCCACATCTAGAATTGAGCGTTTAGCGGCGATCGCGCCCCGGTAAACGTCAATTGTGTAGCTCATTGTCTGAAAAGTGTAGAAGGAAATGCCTAACGGTAAAACCCAGTTCAGCTCTGGCCAGGGCCGGATGCCAATTAGGGTAAAGGCAGAGTCAGAGAAAAAGTCTGCATATTTAAAGGTAAATAAAAGACCGAGATTGAGGGTTAAGGAGACCAATAAACTAGTTTGGCGGATCCACGGTTTCTTAGCCGCCTCAATAACCCTGGCCGCAGTGTAGTCAACTAAGGTTGAAAATACTAGCAATAAAGAAAAAGGGATACTCCAAGACCAGTAGAAAATGTAACTGGCAAGAAGAAGTAATAATCGGCGGTAATAAGGGGTAAATAAATAGTATAGGTAAACGACAATGACTAGAAATACTAAATATGTATTGGAATTGAATAGCATTTAGTCTTTGCTCTTTGGCGATTTTTTTCGAGTTATGGAGGGATTTTGGGAATTCTAAAGAGGATTAATTTCAACATTCTTTGGATCAGCCCTGATTGTTTGTAGAGACACCAAAATACCCCCCTAAAAAGAGGGTTTATTCGGCTTTTTTCGCCTTGACCTTCTCGGAGAATAGGGAGGTTAAGGGGTATTGTTAATCGAAAAATATTTGCATGAATTGGCGCATGAGCTGTCGAAAAACTGCTGTATAGATAATTCTATTTTCAGTTTTGCCTGGCCCTTTAGCCATTTAGACGAATTGGCGGTCATTTGAGTTTCAAATTATATGGACTCTTACTCAGAAATATGAACAGTTCTATCTGTCTTGTAAGGGTAAAGCTGCTCAGATGGATCCAGTGAGAAATACAAAGTATGAGAGACTATATTCTTTTTAAGAGATTTAATTGGTCTGGCTGATATTTCAATCTTATCCCCTGAAATATGATTGAATCTGGTTTATACCTGAGGGTTTATATTTGTAGGACTTTTCTCTCTTGAAGACTTAATTCCTCGTCGACTCTGCTTCGTTTTTTCCAGGTGCCGTCGAAAATCCTCTTCTTTTCTTATGGATAGAGTGGTTGCAATATATAACACCCAAAAAACACTCTGTAATCTCATTAGATGACTTTCTGTGATGTTGTCCAACACCAGAAAGGTGAGAAAAGCTAAAGGCCATATATCCCCTAAACTTCTTGATAAATAGGCCTTGTTTAAAGCCTTAAAGTAGGTCGTCGAAAAGCTAATGAAAAATAGTACGGCTCCGACCATACCCACATCAAGCATTAAGTCAATAGCGCCATTGTGAGCATGAGGGGGAATATAGGCGTTGACTCCCGCCCCAAATTTCCCCCTAAAAACCGACGCCACTAGGCCAGAGTCACTCCAAAATCCAAAGCGGCCATAGCCTAGAAAGGGCTGTTTTAGGATCATTGGAATAACATTGCTCCAAATGACCGTTCGTCCGGTGATGGTGGGATCTTTCCCTAAACTTGTCACCAGCGGAACCCATTCAACCACGATAAAAGTGATTAAACTGCCTAGGATAAGAATTCCAATATCTAGCAGCAGGACGGTTAATTTGCCGCGCCATCGGTATTGTCGGTACAGGGAAAGGATGGCGAGCATCAAAATGGAAAAAATAAGACTGGATTTTGACCCTGATAGCAAGATAAGCCCCGATACAACAGCAATGCCTACCCAAGCGGTGGGAAGATAAAACTCTGTATTGATGGCAATTATAAATAAGGTGACAAAGCTGAGGGTCATGTGAGATCCAAAGTTTTGTTTATGTCCATAAGCGCCGCCCCAGGTCTCTGAATTGAGAACAGCAGCAGGATCTGATGCAAAGTCAACCAGACTGAAAAAAATGCCGATCCCTAGCCCAAAGATGAGCAACTTGCATTGTTCCTCTAGGCTAAATCGAGTGGCCAAATATAGGCCGAACACGCTCATTGGGATCAGAAATCCCCGAATATCTAAGAGGGTGGTTTCTGGACTCACAGACCAGAGCCATGAGACGATCGCCAACATACTTAAAAGCCAAAGAAATTTATCTTTACTGGCTGTGTATAGGCTGTTTTTCCAATGTAAGCAAAGTAAAATAAGGGCGATTAATAAAATTGAGTATCTAAGATATTTCTCGAAGGGAGATATGGAAGGAGGCAGTGCATTTGTAAAATACCAGAGCCCAATAATGGCGAATAATTTTTCTGGATTCAAGCTGGCGTTCATTGTTAGGGATTAAAAATATAAAAGATTCTACTCTTGATTGATTGGTATAGTAATGATTAGCAAGAATACCCCAATTCCTTTAAGTTCTCACCTATCAATTCACTGGTTTTTTGATTACTCTGTCGATACAAGTCTCCAATATGCTCATCGACAGTTTGCTTGATGGAATCTTCGATGGATTTGTTGATATTTCTTGGGAATAACTGACCAATATCTGCAGCGATCTTACAAGCAAGCAGCCAGGGTAGCTTAGGGATAAATGTTTCTCCCTTGCTACGTTTAATAATCATATTGAAGCGTCTTTGGACAATTAGCCTGACTCCAAATATGCCAATATTTTTTGCCTTTTGTGTATAATTGGGTTCATTTTCTATGCCAAAAAAGTCAAGTAATTTTCGCCCAAAAAGCTTTTTATCCTGTTTGAGTAATTCAAACGGAATTACCAGTACATTTTCGGCTCCAAAAAGTTCTTGGTAATGCTTAATGGGAAGGTGATATTCAAAATTCTCTAGACGGTAGATTGGGTCTGAATTTTCGGTCTTCTCAATTCCCATGAATTGAGAAATCGTTGCAGTCCCTCCTAATTTAATATAGTGACGATATTCTGAAAGGATGATGGATGCCTGTTCGCGAATAGTGATGAGAATTTTAGCCTGAGGGAAAACCGAGTGGATTCGCTCAGCAATTTGTTGACCTCTCCCATCCTGAAATCCATCTGATAGATGACTACCAATCAGTCCCTCTTGTGATAAAACGGGAATCAAGCCCTTGCTAGCTGTTTCTTCTAAGCCAGCTTGAAAAGCTTTCTGTACTGCTTCAGAGGAAAAGTCCAAGTCATTGGGATATACAAATCGTTCAAGCGCCTCTTTTGAGGGCGCTCCCCATGGAGAGGCGAAACCTAAATCTGGGTTATCTAAGAAAACATCTTGTAGCCATGTTGTCGCTGTTTTTCGATAACCAACATGGATTAGCGGTTGCTTACAAGTTAAATTTGTCATCTCATTAATTTATAGAAGTATCAAATGGGCAACTCTCAAATTTGCCAAAAGTCTTGGGACTTGCCGTAATGGTTCAAAAATTTTCGGGTATCTTCGCCAAGAATATCTAGCGCCCACTCATAGGCGGCCGGAGCCCATTGAGGGCGTCCATCAGCTTGCTTGAAGAACAATTTATGTTTGAGGGTGTTCCTTAATTGTTCTGGGATGAGCTTAACGCTGTTTCGGAAGAGGGGATAAGCGCGCAGCCGAGAAAGGGTATTCGATGGGATAAGTTTGCTATGGGAAGGATTTAGGTGGAGATTCGAATTTGTCAGCGGTGAGTCAGGGTCTACGCCAATAAATTCAAAGCAGTTTCGCATGACGGCGTCTGCATCATGCTTGAAATCTTCTAAGAAGAGGATGAGAATCTGATCATCTGGGAAGTGACGGCGAAAGGCGTTAATCTGACTCCAATAGTTTGAGGCGTCGACTAACCGCTCACGGTTAGCTTTGACGGCTGTATTAAAGTCATAGTGAACGTCTTCTCCTCCATGGGAGCGGATTTCCAGCCAATAGGATTCAATTCGCTCGATCGGATGGCGAACACAGTAGATAAGTTTCAAATTTGGATTATATTCAGCGAGTCTTGCGACTGTTTTAGGAAATACCTCTTTCATGCTGTAAACATTGTTGCGTTCTCCTCGAACTTTGGAGTTTCCTGCATTTTCATAGAGGGATTCGTACCAGTCCCGCCCTTTTTGATAAATCTCGTCGTGGGAGAAGAACCAGGTTTCCTGACTAATCATGAACACATCGGGATGCTGCCCAATGAGGTTGCTGATTGTGGACGTGGCGCATTTCGACGCCCCGATAAAGATGAAATCTGGTTTCACTGAAGGCTCCTTTAGTTAGCTTGCTGGTGCAATGTCGTATCGCAGGTTTGATAATTTGAAGGCTCATTGTCCCCCAGGCTGCTCATGGCTTCGACAGGAGTTGATAACGGTCTGACGCCAGGCGATGTTCAAACAGCCAGCTTCGATTCTCAGGGGAGGCGTGAATCCAAGACTGGACGAGGTCAGCCCATTTAACAGGAATTTGTAATCGTCGCCAGGCATAACAAGCGTTGGCTGAAAGCCGATGGTAAAGTTCTGTATTGGCTTGCAACCGCTCAATGCAATGAGCCATTGCAGTTGAATGACCAGCTGGGAAAATGAGGGCGCTCTTCTCATGCTCTAGATTTCCCTGGAACATTGGGTGGTCAGAGGTAATCAAAGGAGTTCGAGAACAAAGGCCGTCATAGATGGTGCGGGGAAGACCTTCGGGGTAGTTATGGCGGCTGGGAACTAAGACGATGTCCGCCGATCGCATGAAATGAATGACCTCGTGATAGGGGATTAATCCCAGGAACTTAACGTGGTCTTGTATGTTTAATTGTTTAGCGTAGTGTAAGAAGTGATCAGTGGCGCCCTTACCTGCGATCTTCAAGCTGACGGATAACGGTTTGTGCTTTAACTTCGCGATCGCATCCAAAATATCGCCCACTCCTTTCGCTGCGGAAACTGAGCCCACATAGATAAGGTTGAGGCGATCCGGGCTTGAAGGGGATTGTTTAGGCGAGAACGCGTCTGGGTTATTGGCTTGGGGCCAATCCCAAGGAATAATTTTGTTCGGGTCAACCCCTATCTTTTGCAGAGATTGACATGAATTGACCCCATGATTCGCCACCCACTCAATTACTGGATGATTCAGCAATCTTGCTAGCCAATAGTTTTTTACTTGATTGCGTAGACCCGTGTTCAGAAAAGAATCCGCCAAGATGCCCAATGTCCGGACTTGATTTCGGATAGCCCAGCGAAAAATTCCGGGAATTGGGACACGCACCACCAGATGAGTCGGCTGATAGGCTTCAATTTGATTAATGGTCTGTTGGGGGTGCTTATAGGGATCACAGCCTGCGCCAATCACCCGGAAGCCTTTTTCCACCACTTCATTGTAGGGTTCTTGCGATTTGCAACATAGGACAGACACCTCCTCAAGTTGCTCATTCAGTTCGGTAATCGCCTTTAGAGTATATGGGTGGGAATGGTGGGTTTCACCTTGCCCTGATGCGAGACGTCGGCAAACTTCTCGATAATCGCCAGCGTACAGAATAATTAATAAGCGTATTCCCGAGGATTTCATTGGGCTGAAAACAAAGAATTAGATGAACCGGAAATAACAAAAGAAGTGGTTTGATACAGAGGAGACGACAACATCACCGAGTAAGAGCTCAGTCTTACTTTTCTCACTCTACCCAGATTTTCCGGATCAACTAGACGTCTAATGCCTGAATTTCAAGGATTTGGAACAAGTTGACTAGGCGCGGCGTCAATGCTGAGGGGCCCTATTTATTTGAAAAAACTTACCAAAACAGTTCTACCAGTCAGTTGATATAGGCAATCAATCATTTATTCAGTTGAAAGCCCTCATCCTAAATCTTTTTCCCAATTTGGGAGAAGGACTTTGAGGTTAGCTCTCCTTCCTGAAAATCGAGAGAAGGATTTTGGGTTAGCTCCTCTTCTCCCAATTTGGGAGAAGGGGTTGGGGGATGAGGGCTTTCAGGATGCGGCGAGGCTTTCTGTCATGTGTGTATACGATAGCCCAAAGGGAAAGGGAACAGGAGAGTGGATCGGCTCCCCTCGCCATCTGGGAGAGGGGTTGGGGGTGAGGGCTCTTCAACTAGGGTTCTGACTTCTAGAATTCTTCCTGAGGAAAGGATTCTTGTTTTAAATTGATAGCCATTTCTTGCCTTCAATTGGGACTTAATACATTGGATTGATCATGCGGACCATTTCAGCATATTTCCAATCTTCGGTCGTCCTTTGTCTGTTTAACCTGGGGAGTATCATCACTGGGTCTGTATTGCTATCCAGTTGTACGGGGTCTAATTTGGCCATTATTGAGTCTGCTGAAACAGCTTCAGGATCGTCTAGCGCAACCCCTGATTTAGCCGTCACAGATATCTATACCGTTCAACCCAATGTTGTTGCTGTTCGCTTAGAAGTGGGACAGACTCTTTATGGACAACAAGCGCCGTATGAGCCTGAAGCCAACGATCAGATTCAAGTTCATCGACAAAATCGTCATCTAAAGCGCGGCAATCGAGAGCTCGGAACGCTAGTCGGAAGGGATCAAGATATCCTCTATCCCTATGACCAATACATTGGCGGACGATTAGACGCCGATTGGGCGGACCAGACGGTGAGTTACCAAATCACGTCTGTAGAGGATTCCCATGACACAGCTGAGATTTCTCCCAGCGCTGTATTTCGCAAAAGTAAGCCTAAGGATATGGCTCATATCGCCAGGGACCGGTATGACTGGCCCATGGTGCATACGGTTTATTTAAACTTGCCTCAGCCCTTAAATCCCAATAATACTTACCAGCTGGCGTTCCCAGGCAGTGAGCTGCCGCCGCAAACGTTTCAGTATGAGCCAGAGGTTGATCGGAGTGAGGCCGTGCATGTTTCTCACTTGGGTTTTCGACCAGATGATCCCGCCAAAGTTGCTTTCCTCTCTTTGTGGATGGGCAATGGAGGCGGATTGGATTATCCGGAGGGACTATCTTTCTGGCTGATCAATGAGGACTCTGATCAAAAGGTGTATGCTGGCGCGACGCAACTTTCCGCCGCTAAGGAGCAACCAGAGGATCCGCGCGATCGCAACTATAACGGCGCGGATGTTTACCTAATGGACTTTAGCGATTTCCAAACGCCTGGGCGCTATCGACTGTGCGTAGAGGGGATTGGCTGTTCCTTCTCCTTTGAAATTGGACCCAACACCTGGAGCAAAGCCTTCCAGGTGTCTGCTCGCGGCTTTTATCATCAACGCAGCGGTATTGCCTTAACGCAACCCTATACCGCCTTTGAGAGACCTCGCCCCTATCATCCAGAGGATGGATTTAAGGTGTATCAATCTCGAGTCCCGTTGATGAGCACCGATATGGGGCTGGGTAAGCGAAAAACCCGTAAAGCGCTTCGAGAAACCAGAACCGACACCCTCCTGCCCAATGCTTGGGGCGGCTACTTTGATGCGGGCGACTGGGACCGTCGCATTCAACATTTGGAAGCCGCCCGCCTTCTGTTGGAGTTGGCGGAGCTGTTTCCAGAGTATTTTGGGCCGGTTAACTTAAATATTCCAGAATCTAATAACGCCTTGCCAGATGTGATAGACGAGGCGCTCTGGGGGGTGGATTTTTTCCGCCGACTACAGACTGCTGAGGGGGGAATTCCGGGGGGCGTTGAATCGGCTGGACCGCTCAAAGCGGGGGAAATGAGCTGGCAAGAAAGTTGGGATGGCCTCGCCTTTGGACCAGGGATATGGTCCAGTTATGAATATGCGGGGGTGGCGGCGCGAACCGCGTATGGCTTGATGGCGATCGCCCCTGAGCAGGCCCAGGTTTATCGGTCGAGTGCGTTACAAGCCATGCAATATGCTGAGCGGGAATACGCCCAGGCTGACAGGGGTCGATTGCCCTTTGCCGTCCATGACAGCCGCAATTTGGCGGCGGTGGAACTCTTCCGACTAACCGAGGATGACCGTTGGGGCGACCTTTTTCTGGAAACGACGGTGTTTACCGATCGCTCCCAGCCGGTATTTAAACATCGCAAACATCTACAACGAGAAGCCGCCTATGTTTATGCGCGCCTCCAGACGCCCAACGTAGATGTGAGGGTGCAAAGAAACGCGGTGCAAGCCCTGTTGCGGGAGGCGGATGTCCTGGCGGCGCTAGGGGAGCAAACTGGATTTAAATGGACCAAGCTGAACCCCTACACACCGGTCGGGTGGGGAGGCAGTTTCGGATCGCCTAAAGTGATTCCGCTCATTCGGGCGCATATTCTAACGGGAGATGTCAACTATTTAAAGGCTGCGGTGTTAGCCTGCCAATTCTCCGCTGGGGCGAATCCCGATAATCTTATGTATACGACGGGATTAGGACACCGGAGCCCTCAACATCCGCTGATCAGAGATCAACGGATTATGGGAACCGCTCCTCCTCCGGGGATTACCGTGTATGGCCCGCTCGATTTAAAGCAGTTCAATGATTACTGGGCGGCTAAATTCTTGCTGAAAGATGTCACGTTTCCCAATCCGTGGTCGTGGCCTACCGCAGAAGCTTATTTCGATATCTATCGGTTTCCGGCGGTGACTGAATTTACCATTCATCAAACGATGGCGCCGACGACCTATGCGTGGGGGTATCTGGCCGCCAGAGACTCAGGGCCCTAGGGCGGTAAAGTGTTCCAGTCAGGGGGAGTGTCCGGAAGGTAATTCCTCAACCTGAAAGTCTATTTAGAATGTTGAAACGCGAGTATCCATGAACACAATTGGTGTGGTCGCCATTGGTAGAAATGAGGGGAAACGCCTGATCCGCTGTTTGAAGTCTTTACGACTTCACCTGCCGGAAAACGCCCCCATTGTTTATGTGGACTCTGGTTCAACCGATGGCAGTCTGGCGGCAGCAAAGTCGTTAGGGGTTCATGCGATTGCACTGGATCCGTCCCTTCCCTTCACCATGGCGCGGGGCCGCAATACGGGCTTCCGCTATTTAATCGAGCACTTTCCCGAGTTGCCATATGTGCAATTTATTGATGGGGATTGTGAGTTGATGTCGGGATGGCTCGCCCCAGCGCTGGCGACTCTGGAATCTGATCAGCGCCTCGCAATTGTTTGCGGTCGTCGTCGAGAGCGGTTTCCGGAAGCGTCCGCCTACAACCGCTTAGCGGATATGGAATGGAATACGCCGG
Source organism: Leptolyngbyaceae cyanobacterium MO_188.B28 (assembly GCA_030065175.1). Taxonomy (GTDB): domain Bacteria; phylum Cyanobacteriota; class Cyanobacteriia; order Phormidesmidales; family Phormidesmidaceae; genus JAKSDM01. The sequence continues at coordinate 33,234 of JASJDH010000002.1, forward strand.
TGGGGGAAGCGTCAGCGTGTGGCGGCGACGCCCTGATGCGAGTCGAGGCCATCCAAGAGGTCGGCGGCTATACCCCGACCCTGATTTGCGGCGAAGAACCTGAGATGTGTATTCGTCTGCGACAGCGCGGCTGGAAAATCCAACGGATTGAGGCGGATATGACCCTCCATGACGCCGCCATGCTCAAGTTTAGTCAGTGGTGGAAGCGCTCCATCCGAGGCGGCTGGGCGATCGCAGAAGGGTTCGCCAGGCATGGAGCCCCGCCCGAACGCTACAAAGTGAAGGAACATGTCAGCGGGTGGCTCTGGGGCGTAATCGCGCCTGTTCTGGCGCTGGGACTGGCTTGGCCGACCCGGGGAATTAGCCTCTTGCTCTTAGGCGCTTATCCAATGTTGACCTGGCGGATTTATCAATACCGTAAAGGTCAAGGCGATGCCTCAACTGACGCCTGGCTATACGCTGTGTTTTGCGTCCTGTCCAAAGCGCCTCAGGCGATTGGGCAGTTTCAGTACTGGGTCTCTCGCTGGCAGGGGAAACAAGCCGTTTTGATCGAGTATAAATCCCCGTCAGTGGAGAGTTAGGGGGTGCGATCGCCCCTCCGTAAACCCCGCTCAGATAACCCCCTGAAAATATTGTTGTCCCTATGGTCGTAATTTTCCGGCGACAGGAACCCCTTAATGAAAATTGCTTATCTGATTAATCAGTATCCTAAAGTTAGTCACAGCTTTATCCGTCGGGAAATTCTCGGACTAGAATCATCAGGCATAGAGGTTGTTAGATTTTCCGTTCGCTCTTGTGAAGATGAACTGGTTGATGAGGTTGACAAAGCAGAGTTAGAAAAAACGACGATTGTTCTAAATGCTGGCGTCAAGGGGCTCTTCTTCGCTTCGTTGCGGATTGCGATTACTCGACCCATCCCCCTCCTTAAATCCTTGGTCCTTGCGATTCGTATTGGGTTTGGCTCCGATCGAGGGGTTTTGAGGCATATCGTTTATCTAGCTGAGGCCTGTGTCCTGCTTAGGCAGTTTTCAACATTAGGCGTCTCCCAAGTGCATGCTCACTTCGGCACCAACTCTACAACGGTGGCGATGCTCTGTGCTGAAATGGGAGGCCCGCCCTTTAGCTTTACAGTGCATGGCCCTGAGGAATTTGATAAACCCCTAGCCATTGCCTTACCCGAAAAAATTAAGCGGGCGGTTTTTGTGGCTGGCATCAGCTCCTTCACCCGGAGTCAGCTCTATCGTTGGTGTGACCACGAACATTGGGCTAAAATCCATGTTGTTCACTGCGGCGTTGACGACATATTCTTGAACGCGCCTTATCATCCTATTTCTGACCACCCTAAGTTAGTCTGTGTCGGTCGACTGTGTGAGCAAAAAGGTCAACTCCTTTTAATCGAAGCGGTTAGAAAACTAACAGACGAAGGCCTGGCTTTACACCTAGTCTTAGCGGGAGACGGTCCATTGAGGCGTCAGATCGAAGGGTTAATCGCCCAATTTGGACTGCATGACCAGATCGAAATTACAGGTTGGTTAAGCGGTCTTGAAGTTCAGCAACAGATTCTCAATGCTAGAGCTATGGTGTTGCCCAGTTTTGCCGAAGGGTTACCCGTGGTTATTATGGAAGCCTTGGCGCTGGGGCGGCCTGTCATTAGCACGTATGTTGCGGGAATTTCTGAACTGGTAGAACCAGGCGTAAATGGCTGGTTGACGCCTGCGGGTTCGGTGGAAGCGCTGACCCAGGCAATGCGCGAACTCTTACAGTCATCAGTAGAGACTTTGGAAGAGATGGGGAAAGCAGGACGTCAGCAAGTCACTAAGCGTCACGATTCCCTGCAAGAAGCCAAGAAACTAGCAACGCTTTTCCGGGCAAAACCGTAAGTATTCGTTGGATTACGAGGATGGGCCAAAAGGGTATGTGCAAAAAATAACAACATACCTACGCAGACTCGGGAACCATCAAACAATCTTCAAGTCAATGTAAAGAAGTGTTGAAGCCTGTTCACTGATATTCTCAGCGATCGCTTGATTTCTGAGTCTGTGTTTAATCTGTTCACTTCAGTCAGCTTTAGGCTGAAGAACTCATTTTGCTGGAAAAAAATTGGACTTCGATCAGTTTTATCTAGCGATTGATATGTGTTCTCTCACGATTGATTGAGAACGCGAAAGATTGCCTCTATCTAACTTTTTCACAAACAACGAGTTCCCTTGGGGACCGTTTTAAATTCAACTTGTCAAAGAGGCCGTTCTCTCAAACTCTCAAACGGTAACTCATCCATGAGGCGCTCAGGGTGATTTGCTCACTGAAGTGTTTTAAGGATTTATCATGGCCAAAACATATTACGTTTCTAATCAAGGCAGCAACAATAATTCTGGGACAAAGGCTAAACCCTGGAGATCCATTAATTTTGCGGTTGGTCAGAATTCTCCCGTTAAGGCAGGGGACACGATCCTGGTGGAGTCAGGCGTTTATACGGAATTGATTACCCTTGGTAAATCCGGTAATCGCCAGTTAGGACACATCACACTCAAAGCAGAGGGTAATGTCACATTGCGGGACCCCAATCCCACGAAAGGGGGGTTCCGAGAAGGGGTGATTCAATCCGCGGGTAAAGGGTATTGGAAAATAGACGGCTTTCGGATTGAGAATACTTCCTGGGCCGGTATCGCTCTGCGCGACGCTAATAATATGATTGTGCAAAACAATCATACTTACGAGACTGGAGCTTCAGGCATCATTGTAATGCCCAATAGCAACTATAGTGGCGGTGATGCAGGCGTTACCAGTTCGAATATCAAAATACTTAACAATACCGTTGAAAAAGCCAACTGGAAATGGAGAACCAAAAATGATCTTGGAGCCCCACAAGAAGCATTGAGTATTTGGGGCGTTGATGGATTCGAGGTGGCGGGCAATATCCTCAAGCAAGGCAAAAAAGAGGGGATTGACATTAAGGGTGGTTCCCGCAATGGGTCTGTTCATGATAATCAGGTCTCGGATGTCGCCCAGATTTCGGGAACGTTCAAGGGCTATCGCGGGGGACCTGCCATCTATCTGGACGGCGGACGGGCGGCCATGTCGAATATTGATGTCTACAACAACGTGGTCTTTGGGAATACCGCGGATGGAATTGTGATTGCGGATGAAAAGCCTAACCAAGGAGATGTATCAGATATCCGCGTCTATAACAATGTTGTCTACGACAATGGTGTTAAGGGCGTAAACGGCGGCAGGGGAATTGCCATTGGCAGCAATATTAGGGATGTTACAGTGGTGAACAATACCTTCGCTGAGAATAACCAAGCATTTGTGATTGATGGTCTGGATTCCCTCGGTGGAGATAAATCCCGTGACATTTTGCTTCGTAATAATATCTTCGCCAATAGTACAGGCCGCAACGGATTGATTGCGGATGTCAATAACCTGACGTTGGACCATAACCTATTTACGGATGGGTTCAAGCAGCTTTATGTTCGGGGCGATAGACTTAGTAACTTACAAACAGGCAATAACCTGAAGGCTCAGTCCGTTGGTTTTGTCGATTCTGGGGCGGGCGATTTTCATCTGACCGCTTCCTCTCCCGCTGTTGATCAGGCGTCTCGGAAAATAGGAGCCTATGCTCGGCGAGATAAAGATGGAAAACAGCGCCCTCAAGGGACGGGCTTTGATTTCGGAGCCTATGAATATTCAAGCTCCACTCGTAACAAAAAAGGGTCTCAGCCTACCCCTAGTAACCCACCCAAAAGCCGCATGATCGTCGGGACTAATCAGGGTGAAACCCTTAAAGGAACCAAGGGTAATGACATGATCAAGCCTCAGGGAGGCAACGATAAAGTGTTTGGCGGCCGGGGGAACGACACCATCTACTGGAGCTATGGAAACGATAAGCTGTACGGGGAAGGCGGCAATGACACGCTCCAAGGCGGGAGCGGCGAGGATAGCCTCTTTGGCGGAATGGGTAATGACACCCTGCGAGGAGGAAAGCATGATGATATTTTGAATGGCGGCGCTGGTCGCGATCAGATCATCGGTGTGAACACAAATATCAATCAGCCGGGTGAGGGAGATAAAGATATCCTGATTGGCGGCTCGGGCGGTGACACCTTCTATCTCGGCGGCAGCGCTAATGTCTTCTACAACGATGGCAGAAACGGCACGTTGGGAGCTGGAGATTATGCTCTGGTGAAAGATTTCAGTGTGGGGCAAGGGGATGTCCTTCAACTCCATGGCGAAGCGAGTGACTATCGATTAGGATCCTCTCCCAAGGGGGTTCCGGTTGGAGACGCCATTTTCCTCAAAACACCGGGAAGGGATGAGCTGATTGCAATCGTTCAAACTCAGAACGATCTTTCCCTCACTGGCGGGGCCTTCAAGTACGCTTAATCAGTGACTCGCTATTCACTCCATCTGACTTCTCCAATCGATGGAGTGAATTTCGCTCAATAGTAGGGGATATTACTGTTGTATGACAGGGCATTAGGGAGGGGCTCAGGGAATTGTAGCCACAAAATATACAATGCCCCAACTAGCAACGGTTTGGGGAACGATAGGAGTAGGATCATTCCTAGCTAAGTTTCACGGTGTCATTGGAACTTATGGGGTAATACCCGGGTCAAATGTTACAAAGTATTATCAAAGTTGATTCCATTTCTGGGCAATCTTTCTTCATCCTAATCAATCCCATCCCTAAGTATGCTTTCAAAGCTGCCCGATCCAGTCCGAAATTTACTCAAAGCGACCCGTTTCTGGCGAGACAATTATCTCATCCTTAAAGAGCTTAAACCCATTCGTTGGCTTGCCATTTCAGGTATTGTGTTTTCTTGCGGCGCGGCGTTGATGGCAGGGGTGACCGTCAGCTTAATGGGGGTCTTTTTACAAGGATTATTCAATCCCAGCGAGCTGTCTATTCAAACCGGCGTCCACTGGTTTGATGTTTGGGTGTTGGGAACAGAAGCCCATGATGCTCAATACATCTTCCGGCTCGCAGTTGGGATTCTGCTGTTAATATGGCTGCGCTCCGGACTGATGTACCTGGGGGCCTTCTTCTCCAGACTGACCACATTGAACTTAGTGGATCGCCTCCGTCGGCAAATTTTTGAGCAGCTTCAGAGTTTGAGTCTGAGTTATTTCTCCGAAGTTCGTCCTGGGGATTTAATGAATACCCTCAGGGGGGAAGTCAATCAGATTCAGCAGGCCTTCGGAGTGATCAATATTTTTATTTCTCAGGGCTCCTCGCTGTTGGTTTTCGTTGGTTTGATGTTTCTGATGTCATGGCAATTGTCCATCGCGTCAGTGATGATTTTCAGTTTGCTCTCTGTTGGCGTCTCAACCATCACTCGACGCGTCAGAGAAGCGAGCTTTGAAGTCCCAAAGGCGAATAAGCAGTTCACTTCCAATGCGCTTGAATTCATCAATGGGATTCGCACCGTGCATGCGTCCGCCACGCAAGATTTTGAGCGCAGACGGTTTCGGCGTTCTGTAAAAAAGGTGCTGGCGGCTTCTCTCAGAGTGGCGAAACTGTCGCTGGTCGTTCAACCGTTAACCCAGGGCGTGTCTAGTTCGGCGCTGATTGTCATGATTGTGGCCGCGTCTAATTTCTTGGTGGCTGGCGGTCAACTTCAATCTGAAGGGTTAATCACGTTTCTTCTGGCCTTATCTCGTACGTTGCCCTTGGTTTCCCAGCTCAATGGAGCGGTTACAAAGTTCAATAGTTTTCAGGGCGCGTTAGGCAATGTTAATGACTTTTTAAGGCTAGACAATAAGCCTTATTTAGTGGATGGAAGTCGCCAATTTACTGGATTAGAGCGATCGCTTGATTTTGTTTCAGTGGATTTTGGCTATGATCCTGAAGAATTGGTCCTCCACGATATTACGCTATCCATCAAGCAAGGGGAGACGACGGCGTTAGTGGGCTCATCGGGGGCGGGTAAAACCACTCTGGCGGATCTACTTCCGAGATTTTATGATGCAACCCAGGGTCAGGTTCTGATTGATGGCGTCGATCTGCGCGAGTTTGAGATTAATACCCTCCGTCGCAAGATGGCGATTGTGAGTCAGGATACCTTTATTTTCAACACGTCGGCGAGGGCCAATATTGCCTACGGATTAGAAGAGATTGATGAAGACGCCATGCGAGAGGCGGCGCGTCAAGCGAATGCCCTGGATTTTATTCTGGAGTTGCCTGAAGGCTTTGATACTCAATTAGGCGATCGCGGTGTTCGTTTATCGGGCGGACAACGGCAGCGGATTGCGATCGCACGCGCCCTGTTGCGTAGTCCAGACATTCTTATCTTGGATGAAGCCACCAGTGCATTAGATTCGGTGACAGAACGGTTAATTCAGGAGTCTTTGGAAAAGCTGTCGAAAGGTCGGACAGTGATTGCGATCGCCCATCGTTTATCAACCATCGCCTCCGCCGATAAGGTGGTGGTGCTTGAGCAGGGACGGATTGTTGAGCAGGGTAGCTATCAGGAGCTATTAGACCGTCGCGGCAAGTTATGGGATTATCACCAGATTCAGTATGAATTAGAGCAATCTGCTTAATTGGAACATGTTGAACACGATGTGATTATGTGTACCAGTTTCCCAAATATAGCCATCCGATTTGATTTGTGAAGGAAAGCCGGAGATTATGCAGACATGATTAATCTCCAACCTGGGTGGGGCAATCAAGCTGATTCCAGTCCCTCCATTAGCTCCCAAAGAAGTCAACATTGAAGAGCTGAAAGCCTTTTTCAGCAAAGGGAGAGACGTACGGAAGGTGAAGAAAGCACTAGCGGTCAATCACCCTTATTAAAGGTATGGATATGAATCGGCGACGCAGATCCTAGATATGTCACTATGGACAATTTTCATCACGAGTGAATGAGGGTTTATCTGCAGAGCAATAGAGAATTTATTGAGTTCGACTTGCCCCCAATATCTAACTCAAAGCTCAAAGCTCGATTGAAGATGCCAGTAGGCATGGCAAGTCAGAATCGAAGACTTTGAATTTTATAAGCGCTTAGTTATAAGTCATATAACCCTCACACCAAATAGTATGTTGAAATATCTAAAAAAGACCAAAAATAAGTTGGAAAATTTTCTATATCCAGAAAAGATTTCTGCCAAAAAAATTTTATCGTCAAAGGAATATGCCGAAGTCTTTGAGGCAAACTGGCATCAAGTATATGATAGGACAACTTCGGAAAGAGAAAATCCAATCTCTTATGGTTCTTTAGAAATAGATCTTGAGTCAAAACTCGTCTCAGATTTTCCACCTCTTGGTGTTCTTGAGTTAGATGAAGGCTACATATTTGGAAAGTACGGTTGGATCGTTGGTAAAAACAATATTCTATTACCAGAACACTCTTGGTACGGCGAAAGTATCAAGGAGATAACAATTCCTAGACGCTGGCCTGTTACTAGTCATTTAAGCGGTGTCTGTCTATCCTTGGCAAGTGAATGGTCCGCCGTTAATCATGGACATTTTTTACTAGACTCTTTAAGTCGTATACATCTTTTTCTAGAGGCAGGATTTTCCTTTGACGATATTGATTATATATACTGTCCAACGCCTAAAGGTTCATTGTCAATTGCGATTGAATTATTTAAAAAACTGTCTATACCCTTAGAAAAATGTATTTTAGAACGTGGAAAAGGCCTCTATGCTGATAAAGTTATAGCTACAAGTTTTCCAGGCGTGAGGAGAAATTATCCTGACTGGGTAATTAGCTTCTTCCATGAAATTAATGACTATAAGCAAGTAACTCCAAATCGTAGGCTTTATATTTCTCGAAAAAATTACTCTCGAAAGGTCGAAAACGAAGATACTTTGCTGCCATGGCTCTATCAAAACAACTTCGAAGTTTACAACCCTGAAGCTGTCGGAGCAAATGCACTGAAAGATTTTGCAGAGGCATCTGTTGTCATAGGCGCAACTGGAGCAGGATTGGCAAACTTAGTTTTCTGCCAACCAGGGACAAAAGTGCTTGAACTGATTCCTTCTGACCACGTCCATTCATACTTTTGCTCTCTGTCACAGGCAGCTAAGTTGCAATATGGATATCTTGCTGGCCATAGTACAGGGCGCAGAGAGCCTTCATTAACAGGGCCTAGTCCATACGATTTTCTAATTGATGAGGATGAATTCCATGATGCACTGAGTAAAACTTTAAGCCTTCCCTAAATCGCAGAATGATAGTTGAACAAGTCAAGAATGTATGGATACTTACATAGGCGGCATTAGAACCTTGCAACCTGAATAGATTATCTAACCTCAAGTTAATCATCATGAAACATTCGTGTTCAAGTCATATTGATCTAGCGTTTCAATGTTCTGTACATTCAATACTCGCTTTAGACTGAATTTACAAAAAATGTCTGATCACTATGCTCATTATTCTATATTTTTGAACGTTATCATCTATTGTGGTTCTATATCTTAACAACTTCAATAACACTATATATCCAGAAATTATAATATTTATGCCCTCACATAGTAGCAGGCTGATCTTATCTAGATCACAGAAGAAAACTCAATTAAATGATGAAAATTACCTCTATAAAGTTTAAATTAACTGTCTATCTTTTCTGATAAGAGGAGAATGCCTAAAATGCTCAAGAATTTTTTATCGTCAACCAAGAAAAAGAATTCAAAGCAGAGTAATCCGTACGAAAAACACTGGCTTTGGTCAAATAAAATCCATGAAAACTATATGGCTCAGGATATCTTCTTGGTTGCATATCCTAAATCAGGGAGCACTTATCTTCGGTTTTTGATTGCTAACTCAATCAAAGCCCACTATCAATTAGAGCGTGAGGTTAACTTCTTCTCAATTCAAGATATTGTTCCTTGGATAACCAAAAGTAAGCTATCGCCCTTAGGTCCATTTGGGGAGACTAATTTGCCGAGGATTATAAAGAGTCATTTTGCCTTTAACGATAAATACAGGAGAGTAATCTTACTTGTAAGAGATCCTCGTGATGTCCTCGTATCTTACTATCATCATACTAAGAAATATAAGCTATTAAATAACGATTTAATACCTGAAGATTGGACATTGTCTCAGTTTATAAGAGACTCCGAATACATGCCAAAGCTTTGGTCGGAACACACGAAATCTTGGTACAATTGCCGTCAAAATCTCGACAAAAACATCCAAGTATTTCGATTTGAAGATTTTCTTTTAAATGCCGAAGAAACTTTGCACCGTTTGATGTATTTAATAGGTATTAATATGAGTGAAGAGTCTTTGAAATATGCTATAAATTCAAGTTCTAAAGTGAATATGAAACAGTCAGAGCAGGAGTCTATTTCAACCTTTACGCTTAAAAATCAGAAAACTCAGTTTGTCCGAAAAGCAGAAATGATGAATGGTAAGGAGCTAACTGAGTCAGACAAGAAGTATATCGAAGATGAAACAAGAGAAATTGCTCAGATGGTTGGATATGATTTTTAAGGATGTAATTGATGGTTTGAGTGTAAAAAATAGCCAAACTTACTTTTGTGAACTCGATAGGATTTACCAAATGGCAATAGCTTAAGTCATGTTTAGATTCTAATTGTATAGATCTCGATTTCTACACCTGCCTACTTTTTTCAGGGGCATTCAAACCTATTTGCTCAATGGTTTTATGTCTAAACAGTATGATCTGGAATTCTCCTTTTTGATTTCTTATACCATAATTGCTTGATCTGTTAAGCTGTCAAAAATAGAATGATATATCTTTTAGGTTTGATTTTATAAATTATTTATTTGTCCCTATAAATCCGATGGAGACTTTTGAGGTCAGGGTTATGAGATTTACATCGGTTTTTAAGCAGAGTTAAGTCGACAGAACTATCTATATTGGGAGACAATGAGGATTTTAGTTGAAAACAGTGGATATGCGTTGACTAATATGGGAGACTTGTCAATGCTCCAAACGGCTGTTTCAAGATTGAGAAATCTATGGCCTAACGCTCATATTGATGTTTTTACGCATAATTTAAAGGAATTATCGAATGTTTGTCCTGGAGCTTATCCTCTAAGGGGATCTAAGAGCTTTCCATGGGTCACCCCTGTTCCCTCTCTACTCTATCGTTCTATATCAGCCCCTTCTGCTTGGAAATATATTTCTGAATTGGAGTGGAAAGCTCACCAGAAATTACCATTTCTAACACGTTTTGGGCTTCTGAAAAAATTAGCTAAGTTTGATAGAGATCATGATTTAAGCCCTCAGCTAAATGCTATTCGAGCTGCAGACTTAATTGTCGCCACCGGCGGCGGATACCTCACGGATTCTTTTCCCAATAAAGCTAAACGCACCTTGGGAATCCTCAACTTGTCGACTTGGTTAAATAAGCCAACAGTTCTTTTAGGCCATGGCTTAGGGCCACTGGAAAATTCTGAGCTAAATAGGAAAACAAGTGTCGTGTTGCCTCGGGTAACTTTTATTTCTCTACGAGAGGGTAAAGCAAGCATGCCGTTGCTTACGTCCTTAAAAGTGTCTCCTAGTAAGGTTATTACAGTTGGTGATGACGCTATTGAATTAGCTTATCAAGTCCGTTCGGATACGGTTGGGACTGGTATTGGCGTCAACCTTAGAGTGTCTAGATATTCAAATGTTGAATCTGATGCGATTGAAAAAGTTCGCAGCGCACTGCATGAGGCGGCTATCAGAAGAGAAGCGCCCCTGATTCCAGTGCCTATTGCCCATCAATCCGGTGAAGATGATCCAAAGGCAATTCAGTCACTTTTAAGGGGGTATGATGACGATTCAGATGGTGGACGGAATCTTAATACGCCGATCAAGGTCGCCAAACAAGTTGGAGGTTGTCGTGTTGTTGTCACTGGCAGTTATCATGCAGGTGTCTTCGCACTGTCTCAAGGCATACCTGTTGTGGCGCTAGCAAAGTCTCAATACTATCAGGACAAATTCCTTGGCTTGGCAGAACAATTTGGGACAGGGTGTGAAATACTCTACCTAAGTGACGAACAGCTTAAGGACAAGCTAATTGCCGCTATAGAAAGGGCATGGAGTGCTTTTGAAGTCACTAGAACCCCTCTATTGACGGCTGCAAAGCTGCAAATTGAGCAAAGCTGGGCAGCCTACAAAAAAGTCTATCAACTGTTTGGAGAGGGGAGTCGACAATAATGTTTTCTATGCCAGTTTTGAACTTATTGTTATCCACTAAGTTACCATCTTAGTGCTCAATTCTCAGTAAATCAGATCATCTGCAGCAAAGCTTGGAAATTCTACAAATCGACTTGCTCCTCTAAGAGCCGAGGTTCCGAAAAATGCAATTGGGTATTAGCGTAATTATCTGCTGTCATAATAGTGCTCAAGAACTTCCTAAAACACTAGAGCACCTTGCAAACCAACAGGTAGCAGACGATTTCCCATGGGAAGTCATTGTGATTGATAATGCTTCGAAAGATGGCACTGGCCAGGTTGCATTAGATTGTTGGCCTGACCAAAAAGCCGACCAGTTAAGGGTCGTACATGAACCTAAACTGGGACTGATTAACGCTCGTTATCGAGGTTTAGCGGAAGCCAAGTACGAAATTCTCAGTTTTATTGACGATGACAATTGGGTTTGTCCAGACTGGGTCAGTACAGCGTCAGCAGTGATGAGCCAATATCCCGACGTTGGAGCCTGTGGTGGACACAACATCCCCGAATTTGATGGAGAAAAACCTTGGTGGTTTGATCTCAGCGGCAGGGGATATGCAATCGGAGCCCAAGGTCCAGAAGAAGGTGGTGATATTACCTGGACGCGAGGCCGTCTGTTTGGTGCGGGTCTGACTCTACGAAAGACCGCATGGCAAAAACTGCTCGACGATGGATTTCGCTCTCTGTTGGTGGGGTGTAAGGGGAAAGCCCTCAATCGAGGAGAAGATACCGAACTTTGTTTTGCGCTGGTGCTAGCGGGTTGGCGGTTACGGTATGAACCCGCATTAAAGCTCCGTCATTTCTTAACAGCAGACCGTCTCCATTGGTATTACTTGCGCAAACTGCGCCGTGGCGGCGGCCGGGCTACATTGGGCTTTGATCCCTATCGATTTGCACTTCAAAAGTGTGGTCATCCAAACCAAATTTCCTTTTGGTGGAACGCCCATACAAGCTCAACCGAACAAACCTATGAGGAAATTTGGCGTCAGCAGTTTGTCGTTGCCGTAAGAGAGTTATTTCAACAGCCCTTCAAACTCGTTAAATCATTAATCAGTCCAATGGAAGGGGACGTTAGTGCGCTAAGGGTAGAAAGGCGAATTGGTCGGTTTCTCGAACTGTTAAGGGAAAGAGAAAGCTACAAACTCAATCTTCAGACTGTTCAAGAAGCGGCTTGGAAAACAGAATTTAGGACAGTTAATGAAGAGTGATATTTAATTTGTTTGAAACGATCTCAGCAACTTTTTCTTGCTGACACGTTCAATGGTAACCAGAGATGCCAAGTTCTCTTTACATCATAAGTTATCTGAATTTGAGTTATGAAATTTTGGGTAGAACCAGGGAAATATGCCAAAGAAATCTTAGGTGATTTCCGTTTAAATTGGGTGTCTATAAATAATTTGGATAGTCGATTAAAAGCAGACTTTAATCGATGCCAGATGCTTTTAGAAAGCATTTCAACTTGTCAGGCTCCTGAAATGAATTTCTTTCCAGAAGCTACAAGTATTCAAGAAGAAACTTATACCACTCCAGACATCTATACTGTAAATTTGCGGGGAGTATATCTTTGTACTGAATATAATATCTTGTACACAGAAGATTTGAATATTATAGAAGACTCTATCAGCGCAAAAAGAGATTTAAATCGATTTGATATTAAATTTTTTCGCAATAAAAAATCAGGAGTCATATCTGAAGCTTGTAGCATTTTTCGTTCCTATAAAAATGGTTACTATCATACTCTAATTGATAATCTGCCAAGACTTTATTTGCTTAATCATAACCGATTTAGCGATACAGATTTGATCAAAATTCTATGTACTAGTGAACCTACTAAAGTAGAGAAATTTTATTTGGATAGGCTATTGCCTAATAATGCCCAAATTACAGTAATTGACCAAAACAAAAACTATTTAATGGAAAACTTGATTTTTCCAAGTTTTCTGAGCCGAAGATTTTCTGGATTTCTACCCTCTGAATATTTGAACTGGTTTATAGGTAAAACTGCACCTAAGCGTTCCAGGAAAAAAGTTAATCGAATTTTTATTTCGAGAGTTTCAACCTATAAAGGCTCCCAAAGATGCATCTTAAATGAGG
>JASJDH010000100.1 GCA_030065175.1 Leptolyngbyaceae cyanobacterium MO_188.B28
CTGGAGGTACTGGGTCAAAATAGTTGCGGTCGCCCTAATTTGAGGACGAATATCCATAACCTCCGCATTGAGGGTATCTTGGAGAGCGTGATGGTCAATAACCAACACCAAAGGGAGGCTTGCAGTCTGAGCTAACGGCGTCAGTTGACTGGTGGATCCCTGGTTATCGATTAGGACATACCCCTGGTATTTCGATAAATCTGGCTGCTCTCCCGTCTGATTTGTCCAGCGACGGGCAGGTAGCCCGGTTAGCTTTACCAGGGCGATATTCTCCTGGTGACTCAAGGTTCCTGCATAAAAAATGTCGCAAGTGATGTCGTAGGTTTTAGCAATCAGCTGATATGTCCAAGCGGAAGAGAGGGCGTCCGGATCAGGGAAATCCTGCAGCAAAACCAGCTGGTGTTCTCCTGAATGAGCCGTTAGCATCTGCCGTAAAGCCAGAAAAAGCTGCTCTGATTCCTGATCGGACGGCGATCTCAAACTCTGCTCAGACTGAAAATCATCCATATAGCAATCCTATGGAATCTTTAGGCGTCATGACGTGCTAAAAAGTTATCACATACTTGCGCTGTTTCTTTGGGCATATCTGTGCAAATCACCAACTCCCTTCCAAAGAAACAGTGCTATGGGGTTTGCAAGAAGGCCTGAAATCTCTGACCAAGCAGCCTCGCCACAATGACTACTCTAGACATAGCTGCGACTGAGAATGCCCTATAGACTCGCTAACTCCTTTTCCTCATTGTCAGAGGTCGCCACAGGCCCCTTGCCTTCGACTTCCATGTAGAAATCGAACTCGGTAGGTGCGCCAATGTTACGTCCTTGGCCTGAGAGTTCATACCACTCATCTGATACTAGCCGTTTTGCGAATTTGGCGCGGGTCATCCCACATCTAGCGATGCTGGCGGGCTGTTCAGGAATAGGCCATCCTTTGATTGATTCCTGCGTGATGGGCATCTTATTCTTCAACTGACCAGCAGTCTCAGCACTTGTAGCTGAGGCCGGAATGAGTCGGTCATCCTAATTCCTGTAGAACGGCCTGGGAGTAAGTTAGCTAATTGAATAGCTGAGGTAAACTACTGGTTGGATCTTATAACAAGCAAAAGACATTCAGATCCTTAATCGGGGGGTGTATTTAATCTATTTGTTTGCATATCGTCGGTGGACTTCATGCTAGAAAAAGGCTTAATAAGACAGAAGGATCTATGCCCAGGCCATCCAACCCTGTGAAGCTTCTCGCCTCCACCGTCCGGCTGCCGGACGAGGCTCTAGAGCAACTTATCCGCAAACTGACAGAGGAGCTTAGCGATCGCGCTGATCGCCGGAAGCAGTCTGAGAATTCTAGCTGGCAGGAGGAATATCGCAAATGCGGCAAGTCTAACTGCTGGTGCGTTCATGAGCCTGTTGGTAAAGGGCATGATCCCTACTACTACCGCTCAGTCTGGAAGGATGGGAAGCCAACAAAAGAATATAAGTCTAAGCGGAAGAAACCTGCCTAGCCCAAAAAATAGCCACCCCGACCAGAGAGGCGGCTGCGACAAATTCTCCTTAAACTACGAGGATCCTATCAAATGACCGACGAAGAGCTAAAGGCGCTCGTCGCCAGCAACGCCCAATCAGTCCAGGCCAATGCCGCCGCGATCGCTAGCAATGCCGCCGCGATTGCTGATCTGAAGCAGCTGACTCAGAAGTCCTACGAGGACATGGTGGCTATGCTGACTCAGTTTGCCGAGGAAGCTGCAGCTGACCGTCATGCGATTCGAGCTGAGATGACCGGAATTAGGACAGAGTTAACTCGATTAACGGAACATGTCCTGGGAGGCAACGCCTAACTCCTTGACGAGAGGGCCAAAAAGTTGGGTAGAGACTGAAAATTAGAGCGATCGCTCCTCTCTGCAACTATTGTTAAATCATCGCGCTGATGCCGACCAGGACGACTCTAAGCTGGTAGGCGATGGGAACGCTACCTTCTGGCGCTCATGCTACTGTCCGAGTTTTCAAGCTTTCACAAGGTTTTTGGCATTCTCGATATAGCGATAGACTTGACCGGCGTTAATGGCTTCAAACAGGTCTTCAACATCGGTAAACCCGGTCAAAATGATGTGGACCGTATTCGGGAAGGAAGACACGGTTTTGCTGAGAAATTCTGTCCCTTTCAATCCATCGCGAAATCAACTCAGAGCAGGATTGATGCCCAACTCGAAGCGTTGGGGGTGCGGCTCAACTCAACCTTACAAAAGCTGATTGGCAGCACGCCTGAAGAGATTGTAGAAACCGCTATGCAGGCGCTCAAAAAAAACCAGATCGAGGGAGAAGTAAGCAACTCTGGCGGTTTTTATATGCTGCGATCTCAGACGGTTGGAAACCGAATGAAAACGCGGATGAGCAAGCGGGCTCATCACAGTTTAACGAGTGGTGGTGGTTGGCCTACGAACAGGGGCCGATAAAAGCAGCGAACCAATTTGAAGGAGTCCAGCACGTTCTGACCGCTAATGACGAATGGCTCCCGTTTGAGACATTGCGCTCTGCCTATCCGATAGACACCTCCTGCCTGACGCCTGACGCCAGATAGAGTTCAGCGATCGCGCCCCCTCTACTCCACCCCGCCTTTGGTGTCGTAAACACCATATCCTTGATGCAAAGAACAGCATAACCTTGCCGCTTGAAGCTTGAAAGCCTTATTCCACGTTAGAGAACCCACGGAAGAAACCATAGCGGAAAAGCATTAAGTTGCCGAAAGTCGAATATTGGCAGCATAAGTTTGCCGAAAGCAGCGTCTAAAAATCGCTAGAAGCATTGATTTCTCGTAATGAGATCTTGAAATGCTTAAGAATGAACTCTTGAGTCCAGATTAGAAAAGCATAATGTTGCCGGAGCGGCAAAGATATGGTGTGAGTGTCATTTGAGGACCTAATCAGAGTCATTCAGATTTTAGTGTAAGTTTTTGTGTAAGCGATATAAAAGCATTTATTTAGGGTAAAATTCGAGGCGGCAGGGGGTCCTATCGGTCCAATGCGGCGTTCCCCCTCCCGTTGGTTTCAACTGTCAGGATCTTTTGCCGATGGCCCGCGAAGTCCCTACCCCCCGTTTTATTGACGTCGCCCGTCCCCGGCCGCAACCCGTCGCCGCGCCGGTGGACCTGGCCTGGCAGCGAGTGGAGGAGTTTTTGCGATCGCGGGAGCTCTCTGACAACACCTGCAAAGCCTACGAGCGACAGCTCCAGCAGTTCTACGCCTGGACCCAGAGAAAACCCTGGCGCGAGCTGACTCACCGTGATATTGACCGCTACAAGCAGCATCTCAAACAGCTGCCGAGTCGGCGGGGCGGACAGATCTCGCCGGCGACGGTCAATCAAGCCTTAGCCACCCTGAAAAGTTTCTTCAAATGGCTGACCGTCAAGGATTACATCCCCCGCAACCCCACCCTCACGGTGGAGCTGCTCAAAGAACCCGCCCCCCTTCCCCGTGATCTCGCCGAGGACCAGGTCAATCAGCTATTTGACGCGGTGGCCTTTCGCGGCGCATCCGAGGTGCGGGACCGGGCCATCCTCCACGTCCTCAGCCACGGCTTACGAGCCCACGAAGTCTGCAGTCTGAATATCAGCGACTACGATGGGCGCAGGCTGACGGTTCGGGAGGCCAAGTGGGGCAGTGACGGACCCGTGCCGCTCAAACCCGAGTCCATCGCCGTGTTGGATAGCTACCTGGGTTGGCTCATAAGCAACGGGTTTGCGACCGTCGCCGACGCGCCGTTGTTCGTCAGTCTCTCCAACAACAGTCGAGGCCAGCGGCTGGGATACAGCGGCGTTTACGAGCTGGTGAAGGACCTGGCCGCCGCTAGCGGCCTAGAAGACATGCATCCTCACCGCATGCGGCATACCTTCGCCACCGCCTTAGTAGCAGCTGGGATGAACCCGCTGCTGGCGAAGCGGGCCGTGCGCATTCGCTCCGACAAGGTGTTTGCCCGCTATAGCGATCGCGCCCTCGACCTCAAGATGGAGGAGGCGTTTGAAGATCTCTACGGCGCGCCGGAAGCGCCTTGACCTGCTTTTTTCTGAGGGACACGTCATTGACCGGTCTACACCGTAAAAGCTTCTGATTTATTGGCTTCTGGGAGTTTGACTAGAGATATAAGTTGTTATCTGTATTAAACTAAACAGATTAGTTTAGCTGTAATGCTGCTACAAGCGTTTCAGCGCCATTAAAGAATCGGGGTGACGGCTAAATTCCGGAAAATGGGAAGCGGTTTCGGAGGCAGTATTGGCTGGCTTTTTGTCCCAAACCGTCGAAATAGAGCCCAGCATGCGGGGTCAAACGGAACCCTTGAGTCGGATTTCCGATGCTGAAACTCATGCCTTTCAAAATTCCGACTCCTCAAAACACTTTCCTTCAGCAATTTGCTTTAATTGCTCGTTAGCCTCATCGAGTGCGGCATCCTCAGGATCAAAAACTCCCCCAACCCATTCCAGCATCTCCTCATGCTCAGGATGGTCTGGGTCTTGAATCACGTCTAGAAAATTCCCATAGCCCCAGATGCCGCCACAATCTTCAGGCGGACAGGCCCGCTTGCCTTTAATGCAAATGGGATAGTCGGTGTTAGGATCCGCCTCAAGCACCTTCTCCACCAGGATTTCGTGATCCCAAGAATCGCCAAAATCATAAAGATAAGAGAACTTAAACTTTTCGCCTGGAATGACCTTGCTCAATTTGACCGGTTGCTCGTCCCGCAGGCCCATTTCATCGAAGCCCAATTCCGGCATCGGTACGCCGTACTCAACGCCCCGAATGGTAAATGAATGCAGGTGGGAATTCGTCCAACCCATGGAGAGCTGAATCACCCAGTGGAGTTGATCTAGCGTTGAATCCCCGCGCACCTGCACCCGTCGCCAAATGGGGGGGCGACAACCCTTGAGGGTAATTTTGAGCTGATAAATGGACTGAGCCTTAGATTGTTTTCGAGCAGCCATTTTAGAGTCAGTGGGGAGTGGGTATCAGGATGGGGTGTTCGGTGACAGTTCACTCAATCAGAGCCTACTGTCTCGACCCGTTCCAAAGCTGGAGCCATTTTACGATGGGACCGCCCCACCCCAGGCCAAGCCCCACACAAATTCTTAAAAAATGGGAAGCGACTTCGAGAATGGCGTCGGCTTGTATGTTGCCTCACCCGCTTGGAAAGAGAAATGTCAGAGAGTCTGCGGTCAAACTCTCTAGGCAACCGGTCGCTTAGGAAGTTTAACCGTTCATTAACTGATCAAATTGTGACTCAGATTCGGATTTGTTGGGTTGAAGGGGGGTAGAAGCCGCTCTCGGAATAGGCGCAGGGTAAGGCTCCTCATGATTCCTGGAAACCCCGTTATAGCGACTACTGTAGCGCCTGTCAGAATAAATAACGCTCTCGACAGCTTCCCTGAAGGTGGCCCCGCCAGTGGCGTCCATTAAGCGTTGCATTAGCCTCAGCGCCCGATTGACCACTTCGCTCGGATTATCCGTCTCCGTTCTATCCCCTTCATCCAAAATCATCGGGTAGAGCGCCTCTCGAATGGTCGCTTTCATCTGCCAGTACCCCTTGACGCCCGCTGCTTTTTGTCGCTGCTGCACAGCGATCTTTCGCCTTACCGCATCCATGCTAGCCATTCAGGTTCTCTCGCTGATAAATCCCGACAACGTTATCAAAAATAGGGTCGAACGCTAAGTGAAATCGGCTCAAACTGGCAATTTTATCTTTCACCAGATAAGCGCTGCCGCCGGTTAGGATATAGCGGTCAATCTTATGAAAATAGTTCTCCCATTGCGCCTTCACATTGCCCAACAGATCTCTGAACCAATTGTGGATAATGGGGTGCACCACTTCCGTGAAGTCATATTCGCCATTAATGGTGTAATCGCCTGATTTGACCGCATCCATGAAAAAATCGATGGGGATATGTCTGGCTTCCTCATAGGAGGCGGCAATCGTGTTTTTTAGCTCAATACACAGGTCAAAGGTGCCGCCCTTGGGTGAACGAAAGCTATTATCTATGTAGACATACCCTTGGTGATCGCACAGGAGCGCATCCAGCGTCGCGCCCCCTAAGTTAAGCACCCCGTAAAACTTCCCGGGTTGCGTGGGCTGACTTTCTTGATGTCGATAAAAGGCGCCCAATCCCTCTTCAAAGGCGCTGACTTGCTTGACGTTAAGCTTGAAATCCCTCCCCTGGCTATTGAAAACAGTGGTCCCCAACAGTTTTCGTTGCAGAACCGATTCGTTGACATCCGCTTCTGTGGCGTTGACGTCTAGCTTCAGCGTGATTTCATCCCGGTCTCCGAAGGCTTTGACCACACAGGGAAGCAAATACAGCAGGCTTTCTCCAAATTTTGGGCAGTTGTACACCCGTTCAAATTTGCGCTGATGCTGCGCCGCTGTGCCGATCACGTATCGCCAGTCGTTGAATTCGGGGGACCCTTGACTCGAATGGATGCTGATCAGGGCGGATTGGTCATCCATTCTTTGCGGGCTGCGATCGCCGATTAATTGACTATACGTCGACGCCAGCTCAATCTTAGTCTTGCCGTCATAGAACAAGATGGAACGATTCCCTGGGTCAAAGGCGGCGTGAATCACTGCCTGCTGGGGGGCAGCCTCCGTCAATTCTGCTTCAGGGGTCGGGGCGCCCAGGTCGGCCAGCAGGGTTTCTGCTTGGTTGATTAAGGCTTTGTAGGACACGCCCGGTTTTCGCTCTAGCGCGCTATGGCCAGCCGCCACGAGTGTTTCATTCAGCTCAAGAAACTTTTGCCGATAGGGATTCTCTGTCATGATGCACGTTCCTTTGTCATTTAATCGATAGTCGCTCAAGTAGCGCCTGTCACAACGCCTAACTAGCGCCTGATATAGGCGCTAATTGTGATATCAGGCCGAAGGATTTGGATTTTGTGGAAAGGTTTTCTGTAATGAGGTCTCAGCGAGACGAAACCCCACAGTGAAATTATATAGTACAAATGAACCTATTCTCTAACATCGAAATCCCCTCTCAGATGAAACGCTGCATCAACTCGCATCCTCTTTCGCTGCGCCGATGGGGGGTTCTAGCCTTAGTCAGCGTTGGCTTTACCATCCAATTTGGGGTTGACTGGGGACTTCAGCATGATGTGTTGGGGCGGCGTGAACTTACTGTCTGGCTAGATCCGATCGCTCACGTCGTGCTGGCGATCTCGGTAACGCTGCCTTGGATTGTCGCCCTTAGACTGCCACGCTCCTATCTGCTACTGGCGGCGGCGGCGGCATTGTTGATCGATATTGACCACATAATCGCCGCCAGATCCTTCTCGCTCACAGCCGCAATTAATCTACCAGGGCGACCTATCAGTCATAGCTTACTGTTTAGTACCGGGGCGGCTGTGATTTTCGGGTTGATGGTTCGTCGGACAACCGCCGCGATCGTTGTCTTAATTGCTCTATTCACTCATGTTTCTCGTGACGCCACTGGCGGCGGGACTCCCTTACTATGGCCGTTGGCGGAATCAACCCAAATTCCGGCTGATTGGCATATTGGATTTTGGTTAATGGTTGCCCTGGCAGGGAGTTTCTGGCGTTTCCGGAAAAATAGGGCTGAGGATAGCGTTTGACTAATTGGTTGAGGGGCGGTTAGGGGCGACAACCCTCCTGATTTTGTTTGCCGACGGTACATTTATCTTATGTAACGACGGGCTTCTAAAAATCATCTTGACTGTTACATAAGATATTTCTACAAAGAGTTGGGGGAAGTCCTAATCCATTCATCTTCTTCCAAACTGCAGATTTAAAGGCGGCTAGCAGGTAAAGTGAAGACAAGATCTTTTCTTATGTAACAAAATTCCGATTGAGTCTTCTCAATTCTTACATAAGACTGGAATTCTTGTCTTTCCAGATGGCTATATGTCGCTTAACGATCGACTCCGCCAGCGCATTTTGCGATTATCTCTCGTCGATAAGAGAGTACTGCGAGACTGGCTCAGCACCCTCATTGAGGCGGAAGAAACAGCGCCTGCTCTCCCGTCTGCTAAATCCGAACGGGAAGTGGTTGAGCAGCAGCAGGTCGGTCGGGCTGTATACCAATTAGAACTGATCAAGTGCGGGAAGGCGAATTGTCGATGCGCCTCTGGTAAACTGCATGGGCCATATTGGTATGGGTATCGACGAGAAAACGGCAAGCTCAAGAGTTGGTATATCGGCAAGCGTCTCAAGCTGGAGGAGACAGATTCTCAGACCAACGAATTGGACTGATTTTTTGATGGCCAGGCTTGTGACTTTACCCATAAGTTGACCTGCAACGAAGGCATAAGTTGTCCATGTCAGCCTCCAAAACCCTTGATTTATCGTTAGAAACTAGCCGTTGCTCAGGAGCCAAATCGGGCATAAGTTGTCCAAAGCTCAAAAAACAAGACATAAGTTGTCCAAACATTAAGAAATCAGGCATAAGTTGTCCAGTGGTTCCGAAACCTAGAGTGGTTCTCACCTTCAAGCTTACTAAACCACTCTTCTTAGCCAAGGACGCCTATGCTTAGGACTTGTAACGCAATAACTTTTACAAGTTGGCGATTAGAACCTGCAGGTGCTCAAAACCTTGGTTGTAAGGGATAACAAGCTTTTTTCATGGCAGGTCCTTAGCGCTCAAGTTCTGATCATCTGAAATGCAAGCATAAGTTGGCCCAGCCGAAATCACAGCATTTACCGTCCAATCTGGCCAACTTATAGGTAAAGTCACAAGGCTTCAGACATTCATAGTGCCGCAATTTTATATCTTATGTAAGATATGGCAATTATCAGGTTAGGTGTTTGTTACATAAGATAAAATGTGGTCGCAATGACTGTGAGGCTGACTCAAAATTCTGCAGTCCGTGGATTAGCGCCTCGTTGTTCACCCAGTTGATGAAGAACTCTTATCTTGCCCCCAAAGCAGCCAGTAATCGGGTAAGTCTAGTTACAGCAACCACTTTCTATCAGGCTTTTCCAGGAGACGGAACTGATGCCCACCCCTGATCCGACCCCTCGTTTCATTGAGGTTAAGTCATCCAAAGTCTCCGCTTCAGAGTTAGGAGATAGCGGTTCTAGTGAGACTGTAGTGAAGGTGCAAGAAGACGCCGTCAGTTGTTTTTTAGCGGACCGCGAGATTCGACCCAACACAAAGCGAGTTTATGAAAGGCAACTGCGCCGGTTCCAAAGATGGCTCAAGGGTAAAACCTGGGAGCAGGTCACCGAGTGGGATCTCACTTGCTATAAGAACTATCTAAAGGAAACTCCTAACCAGCAACGTGCGGGTGAGTCGCTCGCCCCCGCCACGATTAACCAGGCGATCGCAGCTATCCAGAGTTTTTTCAAATGGCTCAGCGTTAAGCGTTATATCCAGTACAATCCCGTGCTAACACTGGAAAAGGTCAAGGCTGGCCCCATTGAAGTCAAAGATTTGGAAATTAGGACTGTTAGAAGCCTGGAGGAAGGGCTGGCGTTTCGAGGCCAGCTAGAGGTGCGAGATAGGGCTTTACTGGAGACACTCAAGCATGGACTGCGAGCGGAGGAGTTATCCGGGCTGAATGTTGGGGATTATCACAATGAGCAGCTAAATATTCGTGAAGCTAAGTGGGACAGTGTTGGCATTGTTCCGTTATCGCCCCAGGCTCAAGGAGCTCTGGATAGCTATCTCGGGTGGCGACTGCGTCGGGGTATGGATGTGTCTTCTGAAGCGCCCTTATTTCTCAGCCAATCTCGCCGCAATTGGGGTGAGCGCTTGGGCTATCGAGCAATTTACAATGTCATCAAAGATTTAGCCCAGAATGCCGGTTTGGAGGATATTCATCCCCATCGATTGCGGCATACCTTTGGTACTCAACTGATTGCTGAAGGGATGAATCCGGAGTTTGCCCGCAAGCTTATGCGGATTAAGTCTCCACAAGTGTTTGAGCGTTATAGCAAGCGGGGATTAGAGCAACGGTCGAAGGAGGCTTTTTATGAGATTGTGGGACAGTCTAAATCTGGGTTATTTGGAACAGCAGAAACACCCAGTATCAATGAACCTTAAGGCAGCTCTAGTCTATCTCTACCAACATACAAAACCAAATCTGCTAGGTTTACGGCACTATGGTTTATCATCTCTCAGCAACTAAGCTCAAAACCTATCATCGCTGCCCTCGCGCCTACTATTGTCGCTATGAATATGGCTTACCTAATGCAGCCACATTTGGAGCAGCGGCTCTTGGTAATGCACTACATCAAACCCTTGCTCAGGTCTATGGCGAGTGGCATTACCAAGAGCCATTACCACCATTAACTTGGTTAGAACAGTGTTGGCGACAACATTCTAATAACCTGAGTCCAATTCAAGTTGAGGAAGGCTGGCAAATCCTCAAGCAATACTACGAGAGTTTTATTCAGCCTTTCCCTGTTCTCCGCCGTCCCTTGTCGGTAGAAGGACGGATTCAGGGACGTTTGCAGTTTGAGGAAATCGAATTTAAACTCACTGGACGCTATGATCGGCTGGATGTTATCGATGATGGGTTAGAACTGATCGACTATAAATCCAGCAAAGAGCCACAACCTATCGATCAAGAAATGATTGACATCCAAATCGGCCTTTATTATCTTGCTCTAGAACAGCACTATCAGAATGCTTTGAGAAGGTCGAGCTTACTGTACTTGCGAACCGGACAGCAAGTAAGTTTTGAGGCCAGTCGAAACCACAAACGACAAGTAGAATCAATAATCAGCAATTTGGCATTACAGCTGCGAGCTGACCGTACTTGGAAACCGCAAGTGGGAGATCAATGTAATAACTGTACCTATGCCCGCTACTGTCCTGCTTTCCACACGACACCAGAACCACTTCCTGCAAAATCAGAATTCCTGAAACGATCAATTCAATTATCTTTGAGTTTCCATATCCCCCAAGCCGCTTCTTTAGTAGTCCATGATTAAGAAACATCAGTCTAGTTCAGCTTGAACGTTGTCATTCAACTGTAAAGCAGCTATATTTCCATAAAATTTAGTTCGGAAAAATCAGCTAGATAATTAACGCTGTTCTAGTGCTGCTTCAACATCCTTTAGCTTATCTTTCAAAATTTTCCTAAGATCTTCTAGACGAGAAGTTTCCATTTCCCCTAGAAGATCCTCTGATAGACCCTGAACAGTCTTATTGAATGAATTAACGACTTTAGCAGGCGAGAACTTAGCTTGTGAAGGCACCTTGTGTTGTTTCAATATCTCCCTAATCAGTTTCCGAGTCTGGCTAACCGAAAAGTTCTCCTGTATAACTCTGGTAATTGTCTTTTTACGTAGTTGATCGGCCTCTTTTTGAGATGTATTTAGGTTCTTCGCAGAAAGTTGTTGAAGCACCATCGCATGAGATCCCTTCAGTCCCTGCTCTCGAATTGCAACTTTCAAATCAGGCGCCAGTGAAAGCATTGGAAAGATATTGGCATCGACAGATGATGGATTAAGTTGCAATGTAAGTAACACAGCAATGATCGACCTTTCCTGTTCACTAACATCCAAAGCATCAAGAATTGCTTTTTGCTCATTTAAGGAAGCACTTACAGCTTGAGACAGTTGATTGAGCTTCCCTTGCTTTGTTAGGCGTCTGCTGACCGCCGATAAAATTCGAGGGATATCTTCAGAAACAAGCCTAGTTGTCTCAGAGATTTCTCGTATTAGCGCTTCTGCTTTATCTAAAGAATTTAGATCTTCACGATGTAGAGAGGTGAGTAACGCTTGACGGTGCAATGCCTTGGGCTTGGAAATCAATACTGCTTCAAGCGTACTCCAACCTATCAGATTAGCTCCACGCCAACGACGCTCCCCGTCAAACAAAAAGTAGTAGTCTTCTTCCTGGATCAAAATAATTGGTGCGAGTTGCCCATCTTGCTTTAGAGAATTAGCCATTGTTTGAACACTCTCTGCCGAGAAAGTCTGTCTAGGCTGCTCTGAATTAGGGCGAATATCATCCAAGGAAATCAATAGAGTACCTGACTCAGACTTTAATCGATCTCGAAGATTTTCGACTTGTTTCTCTATTTCAGCAGAACCCTTGAAACGCAGTTGCTCTATTTCTTCCTTCAGTTGTTTAATTTCTGCCTCTGCTTCTGACAATTTATGGACCTGCTCAGCCCCAGAAAAGAGACTGTCCATGTCAACAATCTTCCGACCAGGCATTGTTTCAGCTCCTACCTAACGTTTAACGAGTTGCATGAGTACTTTAGTAATAGCTTTGAAGTCTTTACAAGCAGGATGGCTACTCCGATAAAGATGTAGTGGTAATCCCTGTGCACTTGCATTGACAAATTCAGCTGAATCTCGAATAGCAGGAAAACAGGTAATATGCATTTGCCTTAGTTTCTCAGGAATTGCTTCTAATATTTGGCGTTGGGCTGCCCGTCGAGCATCATACTGATTAGGCACAAAACCTAAAAGTTCGGGCTCAGGTGTTAGACGAAGTTGTTTTTTAGAAAGGTAGAGCCACTCCATAAGCTTGGATGAGCCTTGAACAGACTTAGGTTCGAGTTGAACTGGTACAAGTATATGCGTACTTGCTGCTAGCGCAATTAATGGTAGCGGACCAAGTGTAGCCGGGCAATCAAAAATAATCAGATCATGGTTTAGCGGATGATCTGCGAACCTATCTGCCAACAAATAAGCTCCTCTAGGATGAAGCGATATTTCTTGAGTGGTTTGAGTAAGGATTAATCCTCCTTGACAAACATCTACCTTCTTTGTTTTATCTGTCCAGCACTTAACCAGTGGCCAATCACCTGTAAAATCTTCATCCAGAACAGCAGCAAGTGTATCCTCAGGGGTAGGTTGACCTAAGCCACAGAACAAGCTTAGTGATCCTTGTGGATCAAGATCGATTAGGGCGACGGAGTAACCATGCTTGCATATTTCATAGGCGAGATGGACAGAAAGAGTTGTTTTTCCACTACCACCTGCATTACTGACGACACACAGTTTGACTTGCATAACCCAATAGCACTCTTAATTGAAATGGAATTTAATTTTTCAGATCGGATAACGTTATCCGATCCTTTTTTAGATCGGATAACGTTATCCGATCTCATCCCCCCCAACCGGATGCAGGCGTGGATAGCATAACAGCTTGATAAGCCTGCCTAAGGACTTCGATATATCCAGAAAAGAGGCTGTGAATAATCAAGAATGAGCGAGAAGAAGACACTATTTTGATTTGAAGTGTAGTTAAGTCACGTAAAGTTTTAGAGAAAAGCTGGCGAATACATAGCTTAGAGGCCGTTTTGAAAATCAGCCAGAACTCCTTTACCAAGGAGGGTTTAGCAACTTTAATTACTTTAAATGCAATTCCTATCAGAAAAAGGCTTCAGTTTTTTTTAAAGACAATCGCTTATCTCAGGAAATGACTAGAGTTTAAGTCTGTTGCTGTAGTCAGATAAACCTACTGTCTTTTCCAATAGCTAAGAAGATACTAGCTACTTACTGAAATGACAAGCACTCTGGAGGTTTGAAAATACTTTCTTCAGAGACAAGTCTTCTTCGCCAACACCATCACAACCGCCTTGTGCACTAGATAGCAGAGCAAACTCATAGAACAGAGTAAAAATTTGACTCCCACTGCTGTACTAGTCAACTATGGTAAGTTATCTCAGCTTTATAAAAAATACAGATTTCTCAATTTTTAGCTGAGAGTGATTTGTCATAGTGGGCAGTGAACAACAAGAATTAGCCATACATTAACTGGAGAATGTTAATGCTCCCTATCTCTTCTAGGATTTCAAGGAAAGGCGCCATAATCTCTTTTGAGATCCACCATCTCCAGTTTGATTATTCATAGTATGAGCTCTAATATTGCTTGTCTTGTGAAGATGCAGCAAAAGATATACTAGTTTGCAATTCTAAGAACTCTTCCGCAAGGTCAACTTTTGTCTTAATAGTAGACAAAATATTATTAGAATGAGGCATTCCTGAAAGTTGCAACAATCTCTTATATCTCTAGAAATAAAGCGATGACATTCGACAGCGCTTCAACAATTGATAGACAAACTATACTGGCTTCTATCCCCCTAGAGTGGGAAAGTAAGTTCAAGCAGGAGCTGTCGAGATCGCCGATTATAAAGCTTGTTGCCGTCCAGGTTTCTCAGCACATTATCGAAGCGTATCGCCGTCGGGTAGAAACCGCATTGAGATCAGGAGAACTTGATCCAAAACGGCTGAACACACCTTATCTACAAATTAAGTCTACTCAAGATAGAAGGCCAACTGTCATTGTGACGCGGTCAGGGGAGACACTACAAAAGCCTTTAGCCACTACAGAAGAACAGGTTGGACAGGTACTCAGCGCTCTCAATTTCTGGGAGTCATCCGCCTCCTACATGTGGTCTGACTTAACCAGGATGGCGTTTACAGAAATGGAAAAGGGGATTGAGCAGTCTGTTCTACACTCAATGGATCAACAAGAACGGCTGAATACCCTCTATGCATATATCTTTGATGAAGCCTCTGACTCTCTTACGTCTAGTTTCTCTACAATTCTGCAAGTTTACATTGAACAGGCCGTTCAGCTCATTCTTAGCAGATACGACCTACCAAATAAGACCTTACAAGAACTAGAGTGGCTTTCAGGGTTAGGGCAAAAAACCGTTCCCAGAGCACCGACAACAAGTCCAGAGTTATTTGCAGGTGGATTTACAAATCCCTTTGCAACCTGCAAACTTCTTTGGGAAAGCGTTAATATCCTCACTCAGAAAAAAGACCTACTCTGGCAGCCTGATGATGACGGTAAGCTTGCCTACACCAGTCCTCTCAATTTTAGGGATGGTCGAGGAAAATTGATTTTCTGGGTCACAGACGATCCCGAGGAACAGTATCCAGAAGCCCTAGCTGGTGAAGCCGCACTAACTGTCATAGAGACATTTGATATTCGGGCTGCATGCATGCACCTTATCTATGCAGCCCATGTGACCACACTCAATAGACCATGGGAGGAAGAATTTGTCGTTGATGACACCCAGATTGCTTCGTATCTGGGGCTTGATAAGCGAAAAGATCTAACCAAAGAGCAGAAGTTGAAGATTATAGAGAGAATTTCAGAGCAACCTGCCCAGATCTTGACGTTTCTACATTGGCCACAACAGGGTAGCATTGAAAGCTTCTACGTTGAGAAGAGTAGGCTATGGGAAGTCGCCATTGGTTACCATGGCCAGCGAGACCTTTTTGGTGACATCAAATGCACAGGACTCACAATCCGGTGTCGTGCAGGTATGTGGGCTAAATACTTTCTCAATAAACGGGGATCAGAGGAAGGAAAGGCGTTCTATCAATATGGAGTTTTATCAAAGACTCTCCTACAAACCATTACAAAGGTTTGGCAGCACAGCGAAGGTGCTGCCCGCATGTTAGCTTGGCTATCATTTAGAGCACGAGTAAGCAGCAACCAAGTCCTGTATACTTCCACGCTAATGGAAGTTGCTTACGGAGCTGAAAAGGTTGCCGCTGCTCAGCGAGACCGAGAGCTTCGTAGCTCTCTGGCCAATACTTGGGACAACGACCTCCTAGTCCTCTGTGAAGCAGGGTGGGTGGTAGAATTTGACCCAATCACGTATCTACCGGAGATTCAGCCTAGCTGGAAAGAGGGCGGTCGAGGCGACAATAAGAGACCCAGAGGGTTTTGGGAAAAACTGCGTAACAGTCGTGTTCAGATTCACCCACCAAAGGAAATACTAGAGGGAATTGCCAAAATTCAGCGCAAACGCAAGGCAATAAGCGCTTTGGATAAAACAGTCAATGTAGAAAGTAAATCAGTATCGAGGAAGAGTAATCGAGCAAAATCCCCACTGAGTGGTGAACAGATTAAGGCTGGCCGTGAACAGAAGGGCTGGAGTCAACAAGAATTAGGCGAAAAGCTAGGTAAAACAAAAATGTGGGTTAGCTTGATCGAACGAGATAAGAGAAGTATTAAGCTAAAGGATGCAAAGCAACTACAGGCAATTCTAGAGCTGAATTGAGTGTTATCGCTTAAACCGTAACCATATATAAATGGGTAACTGGCCCCATAAATGTGGCCTTTGTTTAAAACAGAAATAGAGGCGCGGTCTGAATATGACATTTGAACAAACACATAAATATTTTGGAGCCTCAATCTGTGCCACGGCAACCGACACTTTTCCCAGATGATTACGATGAGTTCCTACGCAATTTAAAGACGCGCATCCGCCAAGCACAAGTCAAAGCAGCACTGGCTGTAAACAAGGAACTGGTTCTGCTCTACTGGCAAATTGGTCGGGATATTCTTAATCGACAGCAGCAGGAAGGCTGGGGCAGTAAAGTCATTGGGCAGGTTGCCAAAGATTTACATAAGGAATTCCCGGATATGAAGGGCTTTTCGGCACGCAACCTTAGGTATATGAGAGCTTTCGCTGAAGCCTATCCTGACGAGCAAATTGTGCAACAGCTTGTTGCACAAATTCCTTGGGGTCACAATGTACGTATCATTGAAGCCGTTAAAGATACCGAACAACGGCTTTGGTATATCCAGCAAACAGTAGAAAATGGATGGAGCCGCAATGTTTTAATTTACCAGATAGAAAGCGATCTCTACCTGCGCCAAGGTGGCGCAGTTACTAATTTTGAATGGACATTGCCCAAACCTCAATCCGATCTCGCCCAACAAGTCATCAAAGATCCGTATCATCTTGATTTTCTGCCGGTTGGCAAGGATATTCAAGAAAGGGAACTAGAAAAATCCTTAGTGGATCATATTCGAGACTTCCTGTTAGAACTAGGCTTAGGTTTCTCCTTTCTTGGCAGCCAGTATCACTTAGAAATCGGCGGAGAAGACTTTTATCTCGACCTGTTGTTCTATCACATTCATCTACGCTGCTTTGTGGTCATTGACCTGAAAATGGCAGAGTTTAAAGCAGAATATTCCGGCAAAATGAACTTCTATGTGTCGGCTGTCGATCAATTACTGCGCCATGAACACGACCAGCCAACGATCGGCCTCATCCTTTGCAAATCAAAGAATAGGACAATTGCCGAGTATGCCCTACACAACCTCAATTCACCAATAGCAGTCGCAACCCATCAGTTACCCAAGCAGCTTCAACAAAACCTACCAACGATCGAACAGCTCGAAATGGAGCTAGAAAACGCCGCCTCTGAAATCGAAGTTCAAGCATCTGAGATCTCAGATGAAGATGAAGAGATCAAGGAAGAATAGAGATTAGCGGAAAATGCCCAGAGTAAACAGTAAACAAAGTAAACAGTAAACAGAGTAAACAGACACTAAAACAGTAAACAGTAAACAGAATTCATATGGAGACCTTCAACGCTGTTTGGGCCTTAGACCTTTATTCAACAAGAGTTTCAGCCTGTAAACACAGATCCCGCTCCTAGGGGACAAAAGCGTAAACTTGAGCAAAAAACAAGCCCGACCCCCTAGTACAAGCAATCCGCACCAAGGGGACAGAAACCCCGACCCCATAAGGTAAAAACCCCGACCTTAGAGGACAAACTTTTTAGATTAAATCCTTGAAAGACTTGTCTCCTATGGGATTGAAGATCCGTAAACAAATCTAATAATCTTAATTAATTTGATCCGTCAAAACTACGAACAAGCGTTCTACCCCATGCAGTAAGATCCCATGTGTTCTATAGGATGGAGGTTTGTAGCTCAATGATCGCCTCGCCTATATCGAAGGCGATTCAAGCTAATCCAATTCTCAAACAAATGACAGCAAGTAGTCTCTGATAAGCAGAGAGCCGGGACCCTCCTCGCCAAAGTCGTGTCCCAGCCCTCCAAACTCAATAAAGGAGCAAATCGCTCCAACTCTATTCTAAAAGGTAGAACCTGAGAAGAATAGAGTTGGTTGGCTGTATTTGCGACTTAAGTTAAAGCAGTTCCATTGCTGGCCGTCTAATTTATTAGCCAGTTTGGTTTTAGCTTAGCTTTAGCTTGGAAGTCAACTTAGAGGGTTACAGGGTCTCGGCTCTTGCAAACGAAAAGGAGCCGTAGATGGATTTGTCTGCTTCATTAGCTTATGTTACCTACAGAAATACACACAGGCGGCAATTAGCTGAAATAGATACAGGCTCGGGGGGTGCAGCATAACTGTCTCTGCTGCCATCGACCGATTTCGGTATATACAGGAGTGGAACGATGAATTCCTCTCCCTGTTTCCCCATCGATACGATTACATCTACTCCCAACATCCAGAACTAGGCGAATCTCCCGACTGGCGAACAGAAAGCCGTCATCCCCTGTCAGACCGCATCCTCCGTCAAGGCGCTTACCTGTTCGGCGTTCGTTTTGGGACTGAAACCCAATACTGTCTCCTTGATATTGATATCGGTAGCGCTTACCATCCCCGGCAGGATCCCTTAGCCCTCTCCCGCATCCAGAGTGCATTGGAACCGCTGGGATTAGTCAAATCCCTCACTTGCACCTCCAGCTATAGCGGCGGTCTTCACCTCTATTTCCCCTTTCAGCCCGCACAAAACACTTGGCAGTTAGCGATCGCGGTCAGCACCCTGCTGGAAAACTCAGGATTCAAACTCCTCCCCGGACAACTAGAAGTCTTTCCCAATCCTCGCACCTACGTCGTTGACGGCGAACCCATGTTGTTCAACGCCCACCGACTTCCCTTGCAGACGGGCTCCTACCTCCTCAACCCAGACCTCCAACCGATTTGGAGCAGCCAAGAGTACTTCGTTCAACAATGGC
>JASJDH010000101.1 GCA_030065175.1 Leptolyngbyaceae cyanobacterium MO_188.B28
CACAGTAATCATCCACAAAGCTCACGGTGGGCTTCGCTATTCTTGCTCCAAACATAGATGCACCAAACGCTTCATACCTTAAGCTTAATTTTTATCCCTTCGGAGTGATTGAAGAGCGTTATAAGTTTCGCTGTTCTTGAGACTCCCTTTCTTTAAATTTGTGAGATATTCGGGGTGGACGGTTGAGACCGAATCCTGCTACGAGTTTGCTGAAACTGGGCAGTTAGGAGCCAAACAGATTGTCCAGTTTCACATCATTGCTGAAGGACGATGCTGGGTACAAACCACCCAGGGAATTCGTCAAGCCCTATCGTCGGGCGATATTATTATTTTCCCCCACGGTGATTCCCATATCTTGGGCGACTGCTTAGAACGCACGCCGACCCCCATGACTGAGATATTGCCTGATCCGCCATGGGAGCCGCCTTCCTTCCTGGCGCATGGAGGAGGGGGAGACCTGACCCGCATTGTCTGCGGTTTTTTGGAATGCGAAAGCCTCATCACCCATCCATTTTTAAGAGCGCTGCCGCCGTTTATGCATGTCTCAGCGTTTGCCAAATCTACTGCGCCTCTGTTAGAAACTGGCGTACGGCGCATCATTCAAGAAGCAGATTGTAGCCAACCGGGTAGCGTATGCCTGCTCACCCGTCTGATTGAGGTGATGTTTATCGAAATTTTACGCAGCCGACTGCAAGACCAAGCCACTGACCAAGCCAGCAGTTTGGCCGCCCTTAAAGATCCGATTGTAGGTCAGGTCTTGCAGCGGTTTCATAGTAACCCTGCTTATCCTTGGACGGTTCCGGAGCTAGCGAGCCAAATGAGTCTATCGAGATCATCGCTGGCTCAGCGGTTCACCCAGTTGCTAGGACACCCGCCTATGCAGTATTTGACCCAGTGGCGTCTTCAACTGGCGTCTCAGCGCCTGCAAACCAGCAACGCTGGCATCGCGAAGATTGCGGCTCAGGTGGGCTACGAATCAGAAGCTGCCTTTAGCCGAGCCTTTAAGCGGTATGTGGGCATGCCGCCTGGCGCCTGGAGAAGCCAAAAGTCGGCATAGTCGACAGATGGTTTTTCGCCTATGGTTTCAATCAACTAACGTTATCAATCACCCGCTGCAATAACCATGTGTCTAGATAATAATCTCCTAACGGCCGGGCGCATTGAGGTTGTTATGTGGCTTAATGGTATTGCGTAGAATAATCAATCAAGAGTCATAATGATTCCCCTAAGTTTCATCAGTACAGATCCTGAATCCTATTTTCGCAATCAAGGATTTAGCCTAATCGAAGGAAATTTCTCTGATCACTTCAAGAAGCTTCAAAATTGCTGGATGGCTTGTGCTTGCAGGCCAGACGATTGCCGATTGCAATTGGGGTGTAGCCTCTATTAGGGATTTAGTCACTACGCCTTGTTGCTGAATGCGTTCAACAGAAGCGTGAATTAATGATACTCCCAACCCGGATGCGACAAGCCCAAGAATCGTTTGTTGTGGAAAGGCTTCCTGAATCACCATCGGACTGAAGCCAGCATGTTGACAAAAGCTGATAATCGCGTCGTACAGAATAGGACCAACTCGTCGAGGAAACAAGATGAAGGGTTCGCTGGCGAGGTCTTTCACCGAAATTTGCTTGGGAGCTTGCTTGGCTAGGGGATGAATATCTGGAATTGCAGCAATTAACGGTTCTTGATAAATCACTTCTTGTGTCAGAAAAGGGGCATCAATGGGGGGGTGAAGAAGCCCAATCTGGATCTCTTCATCACGTAAGGCGTTAACTTGCTCATCCGTAGAGAGGCGTTTGAGCTGTAGATGAATGTCTGGAAAACGATCCTGAAATTGGCGAATGATAGTAGGCAAAATACTGTTGAGAACAGGCCCAGTGAAGCCAATCTGAAGATGACCTGCTTCGCCGCGCCCAACCCGTTGGGCAACAACAATCGCTTTCTCAGCCTGAGTTAACGTTTTTTTCGCTTCTTCCCAAAATGCTTTGCCAGCTTCAGTCAAGCGTACGGTTCGTTTGGTTCGATGAAAAAGCGAAACGCCTAATTCAAGTTCCAGATTACGAATTTGTCGACTCAACGGCTGTTGAGCCATATGAAGCCGTTCAGCGGCGCGACCGAAATGCAATTCTTCTGCAACCGCTACAAAGTAACGCAAATGGCGTAATTCCATTTGAACCTTTCAGATGTCAATCATTAACTTAAGATGTGTTGGACATCTATTAATGCCAATTCTACAGTGCAAATAGGCGCCTATTGAGCTGTTAAGGAGGATTAGCATGATACTTAGTCGGAAAATTTATGGGCTGATGCTGGTTCTGTGCGCCGTTGGATGGCTGGCGGCGTTCGATAATCGAATGAAGAGAAGTGTTGCGATCGCTGTCCCCGTAGCCATCCAAGCTAGCAAGCAAGATAGTCTATCGAGCTCAGCGGTCTCTCGCGTAGACGTGTTCGTAGAAAGCGACCCAGGAATCGAGATATTCGTTCGAGAAGTTATGCCAAGCTCACCGCCGACAGGCGTACCGATTCTGTTGATTCATGGCGGCGGACCTGGAGGGATTGCATCCTTTGACCTTGATGTTCCTGGATACTCTCTGGCAGCCGATTTCGCTCAAGCAGGACATCGAGTCTACATTATGAATGTCCGCGGCTGGGAACGTTCGACCCGCCCTAGGGTGCTGGATGAACCAGCCAATCGCAATCCTCCGGCGGTGAGATCTGAGGAAGCTGTCCGTGATATTGGCGCCGTTGTTGAGTGGATACGTGATCACACTGAGCAACCCAACGTTGCACTTATTGGCTGGGCCACGGGTGGCCACTGGGCAGGGTTGTATACCAGTCGTCACAACGATAGAGTCAGCCATCTGATTATGCTGAACAGCCTCTACGGGGTGGATGCACCGTGGCCATTGACTGAGCGATTTGAGGATCCCGATGAACCTGGCGCCTTTAACGCTAGCGGCGGCGCCTACCGATTGGTTGATTATGATGGGTTTCTGCGAGGGTGGAATAATTCGATTCCTGTGGATGACAAAACCCAGTGGCGTGATCCAGCCGTTGCAGATGTTTATGCCCGGACTGCTGTTCAATTAGATCCGACTAGCCAAACACGAACCCCATCCAGCGCTCGGATTCCGACTGCTTACCGAGAGGAAAGTTTCAACCTCGCTCAAGGGTATCGATATTGGGAGGCAGGCAACATCTACACACCAACACTCTTTGTTCGAGGAACACTCGATTTTTGGTCCCGACCTGAGGATGTCGTAGCGATCGCATCTGAGCTTGTAAATGCTCCGGTTGCGCAAACCATCACGATTTCAGGCGCAACACATTACCTGTTTAATGATCGTCCTGAACGAGGAAGAACTCTGTTTATTGAGGAAGTGCTAACGTTTTTAAAATTCTAAACAATCATTGCCGCGGCATAATGGTTGAGGTCAGCGGCGGCTCGGTTTTTTCGGTCAAAGCCAGCGATCGTCAGTCCGTCTGTTGCACTGAATACGTTAGACCTAACTACGAGAATATTATAATTCTAATTAGTCATATCACTCCCCGATAGGACCTCCTTGATCACCACTTTAGCTCCCTGTATCAATTGATTAATATACTCATCATAATTCTGAAATATTTCGCGAGCTACAATTCCTGT
This sequence comes from Leptolyngbyaceae cyanobacterium MO_188.B28, assembly GCA_030065175.1. Classification (GTDB taxonomy): domain Bacteria; phylum Cyanobacteriota; class Cyanobacteriia; order Phormidesmidales; family Phormidesmidaceae; genus JAKSDM01. The sequence continues at coordinate 3,647 of JASJDH010000101.1, forward strand.
ATTCAATCTCATCAAGACGAATTGCACTTGTTGCATGACATAATCTATCACTATGGTAGGAGAGTGCGATCTCGCTATAGAATTGATTGATGTAGCGATATTCCCTGGCATGGCTGTACAAGTAGCTCTATTTGCCAGCACTGGTATTCTCGTTGTCCTATTGGGGTATGAAATCCGTCAATTATGGCAGGTAGAGGCTTGAGACGATGATCAGCGCCGCCATCTATCAGATGGAACAATGAGTTTACGCCTGACAACTAATCTTGATGCAATTTTTGACCTAACTAAATACCCCAGAAATTGTTACATTAGACAGCTGGCGGTAACGGAAAAATTCTATGGAAAAAACTAAGGCTAAAACCTTTGCCATTTTGGCCCCTGTGCCGGAACATCACCTAATTTCGGGGCTTGATGCTATTGCCCATCAACTCGATAATGACTCAATTGAAACCCAACCAATGGTAGCTCTGGGCAGCAGTGACTTTGAAGTCTTTGGCAAGGCAGATGAACTCCGAAAACAGCGTCTGGTAAATGTATACATTTATGCATCCCATGCGGATAATCCTACTTTAAATCCACAGGTAACCTGGAAAGCAACCTATCTCAAGCAGGTTCATTCTCGCCGGGGGCGTTATCCTGGCAAAGCTATTCATCGACCCGAAACAACCGCAACCGATAAACCTACCTGGGCAATTTTTTGGCTGATCAAAGACTTAGAGAAGCTTAAAACACCGTTGCCCATCGGTAATCTTAGGGGATTAGGCAAGAAGTCTGACTTTCCTCCCCGTTTTTTACCTGAAGGGCCAGTGTTGATAGAACATCCTAACGTGACATAACGATTTTCATTATCGTGCTCTATCCGTACCCCCTGACTCTGTCAAATCATTACTCAGCAATGCCTCCGTCCAAGCCGAATCGAAATCAATATCAAAGTCAATGGGAGATATGCCGATAAAATCGTCAACGATATTCTAAGAGGAAATGTTTGCTAACTCTTCAAAAGAGTCAAGCATCCAATTGTAACGTTGGGACAGCCGATTCTCGTGAGAATCGGCTGTCCCAACGTTACGGTCATGCGCTAAAGTCTGCGATTAAGCAATCTCCTGCCCGGATGTTAGGCAGGCTCCTGATTAGTGTTGGAGGAAGTTATTTCCTCTGTCGGCGCTGAGTCTGTGGCTTCCGAATTTACGGGAACGCTTGAAATAGATGGGGTTTGAGAGGTTGCACGAAAACCAGTTTGCCAGAAGTCTTCTATGTTGTTTTTCCAAGTTGCATACACGTTACTAATGCGATCGCGCCATTTTTTTCGGTTTTGCTCGGCTTTTTGGGGAAACCAGGAAAATACGAGCAGATCAAGCATTAGCTCTAAACTTCTGACTACGGTGAGTAAAAAACCCGTGAGCAAATTGTAGTGAATTAAATAATAGGGTGTGAACAGAACTGCAGACAGCCAGAGAAGATCATCAAAAATTTCTTTGTCTAAATTGAAGGAGATACTGACATGTATGCGCAGTAGGGTGTACCATAACGCAACAATCACCAGAGTACTGACGGCGAAGCCGATAATTCCTTCGGTTTTTCGCCATAGAAACCGTAAGAAGTTCTTGGATGAGGTCCAAATAATTCCGGCAGCCGTCAAGATTAGCGCGCCATAGGTGGCTATATTAGTCCAGTCGAGTTCACTCAGATCGCCAAACGCTGACGTATCAAACTGCTGAAGTAAATCGAGAAGAGAATCCCACATTTTTCCACTCCTTAGCAACCATGTTGCATGCGATAGAGATAGACGTTTTCAGCTGTGTCTTTCTTTAGTAGCCTAGCGCTTTGGGCAGGGTCTTGTAGGGTGCGGATTGTACGGTTGATTGCTTCGGTTTCAATGAACCGTCTAAATACTGTATCGTTTTCGACTCAACCCGCAGCCAGCGATCGCTATCAGGCAGGCGCTGCTTCAACTCATGCCGCCGTCGCCAAAGATTCACCTTCGCCTCAGATGCACTCACCCCTGACCACAGGCGCACAGCGATCTGCTGTCGGGGGTGAGGCGACTCTCGGTGCAGCAAGAAAAGGTCAAGAATCTGGTGGTTCAACAACAGAGAGAATGACGCTCTATATTGTTGATTCTATCCAAGAATATCCATGAAAGAGCTATGATTAAGGAGAAATATTCTGGGCCTTAATCATGCTTGTGTCGCTTCGTGAAATCACTGCTGAAACGGTTCATTCTGTCACTGATTTGGCGGTTCGTCCAGACCAAAAACAATTTGTCGCCAGTAATGCCGTCTCCCTTGCACAAGCACTCTTCCATAAAGAAGCCTGGTATCGGGCGATCTATTACGGAGAATCCCTCGCCGGATTTGTCATGCTCTATGACGAAACGCTGAGATCGGAACCGCCAGCTAAGCCAATAGTAACTTTGTGGCGATTTATGATTGACGCTAAGTTTCAGGGGCAAGGGATTGGTAAAGCCGCTTTAGGGTTGGTGATCGAGCATGTGCGATCGCAGTCTGTATTCCCTACATTAGGCGCCTCATACGTCCCCGGCCCTAGTAGTCCAGAAGGATTCTACCTGAGTCAGGGATTTCGGCCAACGGGAGAAATTGAGGGCGGTGAAGTTGTGCTTGAGCTACCGCTGAATGAAGGCTAATTAGTCATAGATCAACTCCACCAGATGACGTGTAAATTGCACGCCTTGACGATCAACCACCTCTGTATCGTAGAGACGAAATCCAAACTTCTTAAACAGGCCTAGACTGAACTCACTGGCTTCTGCGTAAAGCCTTCGAATGTGATAGGCTTCGGCGTACTCCAGCACAGCTTGCATAAGCGCAGAACCAATCCCTTGATGGAGACAGTCGCACCGAACATAGGTCGACGCCACATGGCCATCTTCACCAATCCCTGCAAATCCCAAAATACCGGTGTCATCCACGGCAACAAAGGTGTTTACGTCCAAGATGAACCGGCGAAAGAAGTGTGCATAGGAAGCAAAAGAGGCCCACATTTCTGTTTGGGCGGGCGTGTAATACTTGGACGCATTGACCAACACTGTCTGACGATAAAGCGTTGACAACTCTGGCAAGTCTGATTCGTCTGCAATCCGGATATGCATACTACGATCGCCGCATAATTTAAGTGTAGGAATCTGCAGATAAGTAACATCTCATCCACCTATCCACTGCCTTTGAAAGATATTTATTCTGTCACAAATTCCTTAGCTCTGGCCTCGCTTTGAGTAATAACGTTGCTCCAGCCAAACCCGGATTTCCTCTTCTGACGCCCTCCGAATACGTTGATTAGTCAATGGATCATAGGCGTTAAACTGCGTTTGGCCATCAAGTGTACGCACTTCTCGAATAATGGGGCTTTCGGTGGGAGCTAGCACTCGAATTAAGCTCCCGAAAAGAGCTTGTAGATAGTTCGAGAGGTGATGTCCCCCAGATAGTGGTCGTGACTTTCCGGGAACAGTTTGCTGCAGTTCTTCGTAGTGAGTAGACTGTATGTTCATTTTTCCTTTGCCCCTTGCAAAACTACTTCAGTGCAAATTTCTAAGCCTGATTGCACGTGTTGTAGACGTTGAAATTATTTTTTGGGTGAATTGCTGTAGAGTACGAGTGGCAAACCTTTCTGCTCTCTGACTTGACAACATAAGGAATCTCCATAGTTCTCGAAGACCGCCGCTGCCGAGTCATAGGTTCTCATTCCATCTGAGACTTGAATAGTTGCTCGAATTCCCCATCCTTTATCGACGGCTAATGTGGGTTCTCTACTCTTTGTAATGCACAATCGAGAAGAAATCGGGAAACCTGGGCGATAGTGATTCCAAGAATAGTCGTCATGTTTGATTCTTGTCAGAGGTGTCATAGAACCATCTCCGCAGGGAAGCAAGGCCGTGAAATGAATCCTATTAGCGAGTAACGCTCGATTCATTTCGACCTTGATTGCAGCCTACTGAAAAGGGTGTATCAAAAGCGTCCACAAAAGGTTCAAGTCTTTCCCACTAGACGTTTTGGGAGAATTCCCCCATCATTGAAAACGAGTAGCCGTCATCTCTAATTTCGAAATTCATTTGCACTTAAGGAAGGGTTGACATGAGCTTTAGTCGCATCCTGACAACGATCTGTTCGGATAATTTGCCGAAGAGTCGAGATTTCTATGTGGAGTTACTGGGTTGTCAGGTGAACTTTGACAGTGATTGGTACGTTCAGCTTTCGTCGCCAGAAAACTCAGGACTTGAATTTGGCGTGATTCGCCGTGATCACGAACTAGTCCCCAGCCAATACCAAACTCAACCCACTGGATTTTATTTGACCTTTGTGGTTCCCGATGTTGACGCAGTGTATGAAAAAGCGATCGCCCAAAATCTTGAAATTCTCCAGCCCCCTAAAAATGAATTCTATGGTCAACGGCGCTTTCTCACCGTTGATCCAAACGGCTGCATCGTAGACATCAGTTCTCCTGTTAAATCAAACAGCCGCAATGACTGATAAATTTGCCGATAGCTATCCCAAATGAAATTACAACCGATTGAATATCAGCATCTAAATGAGTGCGCCAACTTGTTCATTTCTGTCTTCAGCAATTCACCTTGGAATGAGACATGGACTCAAGAAGCAGCTTTGGAAAGGTTGGAGGATTGCTACAACACACCAGGATCCTATGGTATTGTCGCGATTGTAGAAGATACCGTTTGTGGTTTTGCGATTGGCCATGCAGAGCGATGGTATCAAGATAAACATTTCTTTCTGAGAGAAATGTGCGTTCAATCCACTAAACAGCGAAATGGGATTGGATCGAAAATAATTGATTTGCTCCAGCGTAGTCTTGTCAGTGAACGTGTCAGTGTGATTTATCTATTGACAATGCGAGATAGCCCAGCCGAGGCTTTCTATGAGAAATGTGGATTCCTAAAGAACTCTAAAATGATTGTGATGTTGAAATAGCAATGATGTTTATAACCCAAGAGCAGCCTAATTCTGAAGATGCGTCAGCACTGATTAGTGAACTTGAAGCCTATCTTGATCCGCTCTACCCCGAAGAAAGTCAGCACGGATTCAGTATTGAAAAACTACTGCAAGAAAAAGTCGACTTTTTTGTCGCTCGAGTGGATAGTAAACCAGCAAGCTGCGGGGCAATCAAGCTCTTTGGCGCAGACTATGGCGAAGTAAAACGCTTATATGTTCGATCCCAATTTCGAGGGTTAGGACTCGGCAAATTGATGCTTAATCATCTTGCCAACTTCGCCAAAGACAAAGGCGTCCACATTTTGCGCCTAGAAACAGGAATTTACCAAACTGAAGCAATCAGCCTGTATGAAAGGACAGGTTACACAAAAATTGGACCGTTTGGTGAGTACAAAGATGACCCACTCAGCATCTTTTACGAGAAAAACCTATTTTAGGAGCGCAACAGTCTTTACAGAACTGTCGGATAGGCAATGGTTAATGTCTCCTATTTAAGCTGCCACTAAATGATGCGCAATTTTTACTTAATCAGAACGTAGATATCATCAAACTTATCTACAACTAGAGATTGTAAAAAATTGGAGGCTGCAATTTCTGTTTAGCCATATCCTATCGCTTCACTTTCAATTTTGAATAATCCCCTAACCACTCCGATCTAGGATTGAGGTAAAACCATAACACTTCTAACAACGTCAGAGTTATACTTTTACGGAGAAGAGACCGTCTCTGCGCTATTCGATCGTTGCGTTGTTTTTCAAAGTAAGTTTCAGCCTTAACATCTTGAATAAGCCTCAAATCTAAGTCATTCATCACCTCTTCACGCCAGACCAATAGCGATTGGAGCAGTGAATTGACTGAGGCATTTTCAAACTGCTTGTGTAGATTACGGGGTCGCCTTAGGAAAGCGTAGGATATAGCCGAAAGACTAGGTTTGGGGAACATATTTGTTACTGCCAAAAACCAGTCTTCTTCAAGATAGCAGAAAATCGAACAAAACATTGGAAAATTGTCAACTTGCCCAACTTCTGCAAGACAAAATTTCTGGGGATGGGAAAACAGCCTCGACATTCCCTGACTAGAAGAAATACCTGTGAAATCAGTTAATTGTGCAAAGCCAAGTTGTTCAAGTTCGAAGGTGTAGCGAATCAGTTCGTCCTTATCAAGGTTTGGCCACGATTCAGGCTGGGTAGAAACAAATTTAACAGGAGTAATCCCCATTTGAAACAGCAGTAATTTAACGACAACTTCCAGAAGTAAAATTAGAGGCAATGCAAATAAAATTAATTGAATTAGGGGAGCTGGAAAACCAATGCTGGTTAAAGTCAGATGGATCAAAGAAGAAACACGATGGCCCAAGAAATTCCAAGCGACGTAGGTCGTCACACATACAGCCCACGTTACAAGAGTAGTTCTTGACATATTAGCTTAAAGGTAGAAATAAGTAAGATGCGCACAGCCTAAAGTACTCTTTAATGTTTCCTTTTTGATCCGCACCTTTACCAAAATTATTATGACTTCAACGTCTTAACATGAATTCGTCTATCTTAAACTCTTGAATACATTAAGTTTGCCGTTTAATTTAATCCGAGAAATAAACCGAGAGCACAACTTCACTCGCTTGCAGAAATGGGTAAATAGGTGAAAAATACAGGACTTTTATATGTCCTTAGTTTGAGTCGCTTAGGCAACTTACTATATCGTTTTTTGCCAATCCCAAAATCTTTTATAAATTCAGAAAAACTGCGACCAACAAGATAGCAGTTTAAGGGACTATCATTTGGTGGAATTAGATAGATGTCATAACTTTCATCTGCCTCAGTCCATGAATTGAGATGCCAGACAAAGAAATGGCCTTTACTATTACCTGCCAATAAAAATGATGATTTCAATAGGCTGACGACAAAACTCTCTTCTGGATGGTCTCTAAACTCTCCAATCTCAATTTGATAGTCAAGATCTTGGCTAAGGATTAAGATAATTTGATCTGAATAAACTTTGTTGGGTTTCTCAATCCTTAAATTACAGTGGCCGAAATCCCCTTCTTCACAGGGTTTCTCCATGAACTCACCCGTGCCCAGAAATCTTCTGAAATCCCTATAATCTTGCGGCAAAGTGATTCCAGTTGTCAGCTCAAATTCATCAAGCTCTGATGAGCTGCTTGTGTCTTGACAAGCAGCAGTATTTACAGTAACTCGATTTTCAACGAGGAAGTTTTCCCAAGTGTTACTCATTCTATTTCCTAGGGCCAGTGCCTAGGTCAGATAACTGCAATAGTTCATTGGGCAAAGATCTCAGTTTTTCACCCGAAATGACAAGCCTTTTCAAGTTAGGTAACTGGGAGAGTTCACCAGGCAAATATGTTATTTGATTTCTTGATATATCAAGATGTGTCAAATTAGATAACTGTACAATCTCGCTGGGCAGATATGTTATTTGATTACCTCCTAAATCAAGTGTAGTTAGATTATATAACTGTGTAATCTGCTTAGGTAGTTGTGTAAAATCATTGTCTTCAAGATGAAGGTTGCTCAGGTTAGATAGTTGTGAGATCGTATCTGGCAATTGCGTCAGATTATTACTTGCTAGATCAAGTATTTTCAAGTTATGTAATCGGGATATCTCATCGGGCAACTGTATAATTTGATTGTTCCATAGATAAAGCTTATTCAGGTTAGATAACTGTGAGATTATTCTCGGTATCTGTGTGAGCTGATTATTGTGGAGGTCAAGCATAGTCAGGCTAGACAACTGTGAAATCTCATCAGGAAACTGTGTCAGATTATTATTTGCTAGGTCAAGATCTTTTAAGTTGGATAGCTGTGAGATGTCTTCGGACAAATGTGTGAGCTGATTATCTCTTAATTCAAGCTTAGTCAGACTAGATAGCTGCGAGATCCCATCGGGTAAATGCGTCAGATTGTTATCTGCTAGGTTAAGCACTTTTAAGTTAGATAGTCGCGAAATACCTCCGGGTAAATTTGTGAGCAGATTACTCCCTAATTCAAGCTTAGTAAGATTAGATAATTGCGAGACTCTATCGGGTAAATGCGTCAGATTGTTATCTACTAATTCAAGCGTTTTTAAGTTAGATAACCGCGAGATACCTTCGGGCAAATGTGTGAGCTGATTACTCCCTAATTCAAGCTTAGCAAGATTAGATAGTTGCGAGATTCCATCGGGTAAATGTGTCAGATTATTATCTACTAATTCAAGCACTTTTAAGTTAGATAGCCGCGAGATGCCTTCGGGTAAATATGTGAGTTGATTCCCCCCTAATTCAAGTGTAGTCAGATTAGATAGCTGCAAGATTCCATCAGGCAACTGTGTCAGATTATTATCTACTAAGTTAAGTGTTTTTAAGTTAGATAGCCGTGAGATACCTTCGGGTAGCTGCGTCAGTTGATTTTCTTTGAGAATCAGGTGAGTTAGAGAATGTAACTGTGTAATTTCATTGGGTAGTTCCTTTAAGTGAGATCGTACCAGCACCAACACTCTCAAGTTATGTAGTTGTGTCACCACTAACGGGAAAACATCCCATTGATTCCCACTCATATATAGCCGATGCAGATTGCCTAAGCTGGATAGCTCAACTGGCAAAGATGTTAACTGATTGTCCGAAATCAACGGAAGCCAAGTATCTCCAACTTGTTGCATACCACATACACCTTCAGGTCCAATAGTATCCGGAGCCCATTGTCCTAAGACCAATTTCTCCAGCCGCGTTAGTCGACCTATTTCCGGTGGGAGTTCTGTCAGCCCTTGTCCCGATAAGTCCAGTTCGGTCCAGCCCTCAGTCACAGCTTGATCAATCAGCAGCAGCAGTTCCTCCCGTGTCATGTCTGTGTTTCCCATAAATGTTAGTTCTTTAAGCAGGCAGGTGGGCAACACTCCGCGCACTCATTATCAGCGCCCTATGCCAAAAACAACACTGCCCACCATCAAGATATCGCGCTACAAAAATCAATGCGGTAGTGCGATCGCAACTCACTCACCAAAGTGATAGATTATGTCCTGGGCGATGCCCACCCGACCATACACCTCCCTAGATTATTGCCCACTCTACTGGACTGTTGGCACAGGTAATTAGATGCATGAGAATAGAAAAATTTGGTTGGTTCCAGAGTTTGATAACTTAGAGCTGTTTCGGGCGGAAGCAATTCGCTGCCACTATGCTCATCACTCTCATCCAGGCTATTCAATCGGCGTGATTGAAGCTGGCGTCGGAGCCACCTCTTATCAAGGAACGAACTATTTAGCGCCCCCAAAGAGCGTCATCTTAATGAATCCAGAGGAGGCCCACAGGTGTTATTCCGCCGAAGATAAACCACTTACCTATCGGATGCTGTATCCGAGTATTGACTGCATTCAGCAAATCGCAAACGAGGCTCAGATAGGCGGCTCCCCCTTCTTTAAGGATGCAGTCGTTCAAGATGATGTCCTCGCTAGAAATATTCGTTCCCTTCATATAGCCCTCGAACAGTCTCAAGACTGCCTAGAAAAACAAATATTCTTGACGGAAGTATTGTCAGAAATTTTGCGCCGCCATGCTGATATCAACGGTCAACCCATCCGATCTAATAAAGAACACCAAGCTGTTCATTTAATTAAGGAATATTTACATGATAATTTCAGATTCAACATCTCATTAGAACAACTGGTAGACCTCACCAACCTAAATCGTTCCTACTTGATTCGCGTGTTCCGTCAAGCCGTAGGCATGCCGCCCTATGCCTATTTGACCCAAATTCGCGTGCGTAAGGCGAAACAGTTATTGGGGCAAGGCCTGTCTGTCGCAGATGTTGCGATCGCAGTCGGCATGTCAGACCAAAGCCACTTGACTCGTCACTTCAAAAGTATTTTGGGTGTAACCCCTGGTCACTATCAAAATATGTCAATATCATTCAAGACGCCTTCACCTCAGTTCTCAGATACTTAAGGTCAGGTTCTTGAGGTGAAAAACAATGACCAAGGAAAGCGTAAACTCACTGCAGCAGCAGGACTATCATCTTGCCCAAATCAACATTGCTTTGATGAAAGCGCCGTTAGACGATCCAATCATGGCTGAGTTCGCGGGGGCGCTTAATCAGGTAAATGCAGTCGCCGATCACAGTCCGGGATTTGTCTGGCGGCTAAAAACTTCATCCGGCGACGCCACCGACATCCGAGCCTATCCCGATCCGAGAATGCTGGTTAATTTGTCAGTTTGGCGGAGTATAGAGCATTTAAAAGCATATGTTTATAAGAGTTTGCACGGTGAATTCTTTATCCGTCGTCGTCAATGGTTCGAGAGATTGCCAGATCAGCATTTCGCCATGTGGTGGCTTCCTTCAGACCAGTTACCCACAGTTGAGGAAGGTAAGTCGAAACTGGACTACCTTTCGTTACACGGGGACTCACCCGAATGTTTCACCTTTGCGAAACCTTATCCCCACCCCATAGCTTCACAAAAGCGTAACTCTACTGCGCCAGCACGAATCTGAGTAATTGTCGGAAAACGTAAGCTAGCAGTTGGGGAAGAGTGCTTCTATCGTTTTCATGAATAACTCCAATGATTCCCCAAAGTTTTCTTCTAGTGGAACAGGCGCCGGACACGAATTACTCGTAACCTCCTAATTTTCCGCCAACATAAATATGGCCAGCCCTGAAGCCGCCGTCAACCAATAGGCAACACAAAACACATCACTCAGACCGATCTCACGCTACTGTACTATGCCTACCTCCTAGCTTACTGCAAATTTTCGGGGCGCGATCGCAAATACAAAATCGCAAATCCAAAGTAGTGATTTTATAGAACAATCCAAAATCGCAAATCCAAAGTAGTGATTTTATAAAACAAATCACTAGCGATTTAACTCTAACAACAAACTTGTTGCTTAATGTATACTAAGCAGTTAAGCAACAAGTTTGTTGTTTAAAGGAGTAGTTGATCTCAAAACTGCTTGGAGAACATACTGTTTTCTATGTTCGACGCAAGCGCCGTTTTGGATGTTTTGCAACCTACACAAGATTCCGAACTTCGCCAGAGCTTGGTCGAATCTAGCTGCAATTGCCCAACAAGTTGCTAACCGAGGCGCCCTATTGCCTTTGCATTCTGAGATCCGAAAGATCAGCCGCTATTTGTGAGTTGGAGCCAGTACACCTAGCGTAAAAGGAACATCATGAATCAACAACTTGAACTCTCAAATATATTGAATATTGAACGAACCCTACGACGACATTCGCCGCTAGCCCCAGCAGAGCTGCAATGGCTAGCAAATTACTATGTCAACCAAATGAATGAATGCATAAATCCCATAGGCCGTAAGACGCTCGCCTCCAAGATTCGACAATTGGACGAGCTTGTGCAAAGTCGTCTTGCCTTATCGCCAAGACAGGTTTATGGCTGGCTGAACATCAAGTGAACTAAGGGGAGTTTGTAAGAGATGATACGTGCGCAGGCGCTTAACTCAATTTGCCTCCGCCATCCACTGGATAGCGTCTACACGTCAGTTTATAACCGTTTTCAATGACAGTAACAATAAGTTTGGCAACCCGCAACACTCGAAACGCTTCAATATTTGATCAGCCCGCATAGCAAACATAGATCCGTAAAAAATGACTATCGGAGACTGTTATGTTTCAAAAAATTCTCGTTGCAATGGATAGCTCAGCCGCTGCTCAAGCTGTCTTTGCAAGCGCCGTCGCTTTAGCACAAGCAATGGATGCGCATCTAATGTTGTTACATGTGCTGCATATAGAGGATGAAGGCGGCATAAGATTGCCGATGTATCCTGCTGGGGAGAGCATTGGTTCAGACCTGTCTACACCTCTCCCCGTTTCCTTTTTTCCACCGTATGATGATCTTAACTGGAAAGCTTATCGGCAAGAGTGGAATTTCATTGAAGAAGAAGGACTCGAAAGACTCCGACTCTATGCCGAACAAGCAACTAATGAGGGAGTTAAGGCTGAATTCACCCAAAACTCAGGTTATCCCGGCCCAACCATTCGGAAGCTAGCTCAAACTTGGGACTCCGATCTGATTGTGATGGGAAGTCGTGGTCGTAAGGGACTGAGTGAAATATTGTTAGGGAGCGTGAGTAACTATGTGATGCACCATGCACCATGCTCGGTGCTGATTGTTCCCGCCAAGACGGAAGATAAGACTGCATTATCACAGAAGCAGAAACAACTCAGATAGAGCGGACCGCCCCATTTAGGTTTGATATAAACGACTGAAATAGGCTCAGACACATGGTCTGCCTGCTTGCAAATTTGATATTTGCACATTTCAATAATCTTGATTGGCTCAGTCCATCAATGTAAGATTCGGTCTCTTCTAGCGCCTACTCATCCCGGGATCTATCGCGCCAGGAGAAATCTCCACTATGCTAGATGCAAGAACTGCTGATATCCGCTTCCGCACCATTAGCTCACTTCCAGATTTACTTTTGCACATTTCAATGATCTCGATTGGCTCAGTCTATCAATGCGAGATTCGATTTTTGCTAGCCCTCACTTAAATCGTTCGGAGAATCATCCGCTATGTTAGAAATGACCCAGCCAGCTCAGTTGCAATCTCGTTCTTACCATGAACTTTCTAGTCAGGAAACCATTGAATTCTTCAATGGCGACTTAGAAAGGGGGTTAACGGCTGAGGAAGTCGCTAGACGCTACGAAACCTATGGTTGGAATCAACTCCCCGTCAAGCCTGGAAAACCTGCTTGGCTGAGATTTCTCTTGCAGTTTCATCAGCCGCTCCTCTACATTCTGTTGATGGCAGGTGGTGTCAAGGCGTTTTTGGGATCCTGGACAAACGCCGCCGTGATCTGGGGGGTGACAGTCATTAATGCCGTGATTGGCTATGTGCAAGAAGCGAAGGCGGAAGGGGCGATCGCCTCGCTGGCAAAGGCCGTGAACACAGAAACCACGGTTCTGCGCGATGGGCAGACACTGCAGACGCCATCGCAGGATTTAGTACCCGGAGATGTGGTGCTGCTGACGTCGGGGGACAAAGTTCCAGCCGACTTGAGACTGCTTAAAACCCGTAATTTGCAGGTGGATGAGTCGGCTTTGACAGGGGAGTCCGTCCCCGTCGAAAAATCCGTTCAGCCCCTAGCGAAGGACACGCCGCTAGCGGAACGGACAAATATGGCCTATGCCGGGAGTTTCGTCACCTTTGGGCAAGGCAGAGGGCTTGTTGTGGCGACGGCGGACGCCACAGAAGTCGGACAAATTTCTCAATCACTGGAGCAGCGGGTCAACCTGAGTACGCCACTGACCCGGAAGTTTGCCAAATTCAGCCGCATCTTGCTCTACGGCATTTTGACTCTGGCTGCCTTAACCTTCGCTATCGGACTGGGACAGGGGGAATCCTGGATCTATATGTTTGAAGCTGCTGTCGCTCTGGCGGTCAGCGCCATTCCAGAAGGGTTGCCCGCAGTCGTCACTATCACCTTGGCAATTGGCGTCAACCGCATGGCTCGTCGTCACGCCATCATTCGTAAACTGCCGGCCGTTGAAGCCCTAGGGGGAGCCACCGTTATTTGTTCTGACAAGACCGGAACACTAACGGAAAATCAAATGACGGTGCAGACAATTTACGCTGGAGGGCAGCACTATCGAGTCAGTGGCAGTGGTTATAGCCCCAAAGGAGAGATCATGCCGGCGGCTGATGGCCTAGGGGAAAGTCCGTTTGAGGATGGTTTGCCGCCAGCCCTGGAGGAGTGTCTGATCGCTGGCGTGCTTTGTAATGACTCCCAATTAAAGCAAGCCGGAGACCATTGGTCAGTCGTGGGCGATCCCACCGAAGGGGCGTTGATCACAGTCGCGGCCAAAGCCGATCTGAGTCAGTTTGGGCTAGCCGCTTCAATACCTCGATTAGATTCGATTCCGTTTGAATCCGAGTATCAATATATGGCGACCTTGCATGATGCCGATCGTCGAGTAATTTATGTCAAAGGATCGGTTGAAGCCCTGTTGAAACGCTGCTCTCAGACGGTGAATAGAACAGAGCGGGCGCTTCCGCTTGATCGGTCACAAATTGAACAAGCGGTCGAAGCTATGGCGGAACAGGGGTTGCGGGTGTTGGCTTTGGCAAAAAAAGTAGTGCCTCCCCATCAGCATTCGATAGACCATACCGATATCGAAATGGGTTTAGTCTTTCTGGGGTTGCAAGGGATGATTGACCCGCCCCGACCTGAGGCGATCGCGGCTGGCCATGCCTGCCAGTCTGCCGGCATTCAGGTCAAGATGATCACCGGAGACCACATCGCAACGGCTCGGGCGATCGCTGGGCGTATGGGCATTCAAAAGGGAGAACAAGTCGTAGCATTTGAAGGGCGGCAATTAGCAACTATGGACGATCGTCAGCTGGCGCGATCGATCGAAGATGCCGATGTATTTGCTAGAGTCGCCCCGGCTCAAAAGTTGCGCCTGGTGGAAGCCCTCCAATCGAAGGGTGAAATCGTCGCCATGACTGGCGATGGGGTGAATGATGCGCCTGCCCTCAAGCAAGCTGATATCGGTATTGCTATGGGAAAAGGCGGCACAGAGGTGGCGCGAGAGGCGGCTGATATGCTGCTCACGGACGATAACTTCGCCTCCATTGAGGCGGCTGTGGAAGAAGGACGCACCGTTTATCAAAATCTGCGGAAAGCGATCGCGTTTCTCTTACCCGTCAACGGCGGCGAATCCATGACCATTTTGATCAGCGCTCTGCTAGCCAGGGATTTACCGATTCTGTCGCTACAAGTATTGTGGTTAAACATGATCAACTCCCTGACCATGACTGTTCCCTTGGCCTTTGAACCCAAGTCAAACGGATTGATGCGACAACCCCCACGCAATCCTCACGAGCCGTTAATTACCAGAAAATTGCTCCACCGAATTTTGGCGGTCTCCCTGTTTAATTGGATTTTGATTTTTGGCGTCTTTGAGTGGGCAAAATCCACCACGGGGGATATCACAGTTGCTCGCACCATGGCGATACAAGCTCTCGTCGCCGCTCGCATCGTCTATCTTCTCAGCATCAGTCAATTGGGAATTAGCCTGTTTAACTGCATCCGCCGCCGGTCAACAGCCGTCACTAATGCCCCCATCT
>JASJDH010000102.1 GCA_030065175.1 Leptolyngbyaceae cyanobacterium MO_188.B28
CCCCCTGCCTCCCCATCCTCCCCACCTCCCCATCCCTCTTCCCTCCCCATGACTCCTCCCACCGCCACCCTCCTGATCTCGTGTCCTGATCAAAAAGGGTTAGTGGCCAAGATCGCTAATTTCATCTACGCCAATGGCGGCAATATTATCCATGCCGATCAGCATCGTGATGAAGCGGCGGGACTCTTTCTGACGCGGATTGAATGGCGGTTAGAGGGATTTAATCTGCCCCGGGATTTAATTGGTCCGGCTTTTGATGCGATCGCTCGTCCCTTAGAGGCAAACTGGCAGCTCCATTTCTCAGATGCTAAACCCCGCATCGCCATCTGGGTCAGTCGGCAAGATCACTGTTTACTGGATTTGCTTTGGCGGTATCAAGCGGGTGAGTACTCAGCTGAAATTCCTTTGGTCATGAGTAATCACGCCAAACTTAAAGGGGTGGCGGAGCAGTTCGGCGTCGATTTCCACCACCTGCCCATCACTCCTGACTCAAAACCAGAGCAAGAAGCAAAACAGCTAACGCTACTCAAGGACTACCAGATCGATTTGGTGGTGCTGGCGAAGTACATGCAAATTCTCAGCACTGATTTCATTCAGACATTTCCCAACATCATCAATATTCACCACTCCTTTTTACCTGCATTCGTGGGCGCAACGCCCTATCATCAGGCCTATGAGCGGGGCGTCAAAATTATTGGCGCGACGGCCCACTATATCACTTCAGACTTAGACGCGGGCCCGATTATAGAGCAGGACATTGTGCGGGTCAGCCATCGGGATGAGGTGGCGGATCTGATTCGCAAGGGCAAAGACCTAGAACGGGTGGTTTTGGCCAGAGCAGTACGTTTACATTTACAAAACCGAATCTTGGTGTATGGTAATCGCACCGTCGTATTTGCATAAATAACCGACTTTTCCCCGTTGAAATTACGCAAAAAATTACGCACCCATCGATGCGGGCCCACTGACGGAAAAATGATCGGTTGAATCAAGCCGGAGCAAATTCTAAGTTTACGCTTACTTACTGAGACTTTCGGCGACCTTTTTTAAACGCTGTAGTTGAGCCTGCATATCCTGCTGAGTCCACTTAGCGGCGAACACATTAAACCCAACCCAGATAATGGGGTTACGAATCTCGAACTCGAAGCGATTGAGCAGACGGGTCCCGCTTTCGGCGGGTTGGCACTCCCAGCGATCGCGACCATGAAAAAAGCCGTCAAATTCCCACACCACTAAACCTGGCTCCCTTTCCACCACCGTACTGATGAGGGTTGGTTGAAGCAGAGGTATCTGAATAATAAAGCGGCTCTTGCCCCCCAGATCTGTGTTCCAGTCTTGGTCAAACGGCTCACAGCGTAAAGCTGGATTCAACCAGCGATGCATCAGATCCCGATGGGTTATACAACTTTCGACTAAGGTGGCGCTTGCTTGGATGTATATAAACTGTTCGAAGATTCGGCCCATAGATATGTTTTCCGTAGGGAGATAGTTGAATCTACATAAGGGGAAATATTGGATGGAAGAATAATTGAACTGAAAAAACTATAGCTGACCGAGCGGGCACTGTTTCCTCTCTGCCCTTGAGGAGGCGTTATCGCCTTCCGTTGAAGCCTGTCTAAGTGCTTTGGCGCAATTTCTAAGCGCTTTGGCGCAATTATTATCAATATTCATGTGGTTGTTGTTTCCTAGACAGGGCATGCTGGCAAAATTCTGGTATTACATGTGTTTGCAAGAAAACTCGTGCGTAATTCGGCGGTTATGTCCCAAAAGGTCAATAATTTGAAGCCTGACTCTACTTCAAGCGTTCTCACTCTGCCAATGCAATGGATTAAAGAGCAATGATACAAACTTTCGATCCTGTGTTTCGAGAGCCAATTTCGGGTTCTATGGATACTTCCCCGTTGCTGGCTCAACTTGATTTTATGGGCTCCTTTGTGAATGACTTGGGGTCCCAGTTAGGGAGTTTCTTGCCTAGCCTCTTGGGGGCGATTGCCATTCTCATCGTGGGCTGGCTAGTGGCGACCATTGTTGCTGCTGGCGTCAAGAACCTCCTTAACCGCACTAATCTCGACGACAAGCTGGCCAACTGGGTCATGGGGCAAAGTCTAGAGCAAGACGTACCCATTGAGCAATGGACCGCCACCCTCATTTACTGGGTGATTATGACCTTTACCCTGGTGGCCTTTCTCAATGCCCTGAACCTGGAAGTGGTCTCAGCGCCTCTGAATAATTTCCTCCAGCAAATCTTCCAGTACTTACCTCGCGTTGGCGGAGCCTTGGTGCTAGCGGGACTGGGTTGGCTGGTCGCCACTCTGGTTAAACTGGTGGTCACCCGGGGCCTGCTTTCCCGGTTTAACCTAGATGATCGTCTGGCGGCGCAGGTCGGCGCGGGTGAAGAAGGGAAGCCGTTCCTGGTGAATGAAACCATCGGGACTATCCTCTACTGGTTCATCCTTCTCTTTTTCCTACCGCTGGTCTTAGATGCGCTGGAGCTGCCTGGCTTGCTGCAACCGGTTCAGGCGCTGATTGATCAATTCCT
This sequence comes from Leptolyngbyaceae cyanobacterium MO_188.B28, assembly GCA_030065175.1. Taxonomy (GTDB): domain Bacteria; phylum Cyanobacteriota; class Cyanobacteriia; order Phormidesmidales; family Phormidesmidaceae; genus JAKSDM01. Next base: position 2,540 of record JASJDH010000102.1, read on the forward strand.
ATCCGCCGTGCCTAAGATTTTTACGGCGGCAATCGTGTTAGGCATTGGTTGGTTAGTGGCGAATGCGGTGAAGAGTATTGTCACCAATTTAGTACGAGCCACAAACGCCGATCAGCTGGGGGCGAGGTTTGGCCTATCCGCCACCGAAGAAGATGGGGTTTCCCTATCCAGTTTGGCCGGCACAGTTGTTTATGTGCTGATTTTGCTCCCCGCCGTTGTATCCGCCCTGAATGAGCTAGACATTCAGGCCATTTCTGAACCAGCAGTGGCAATGCTGGAGCAGATTTTGACCGCCATTCCCCAAATCTTGATGGCGGGTCTGGTGCTGGTGATTTTCTACGTGATTGGTCAGTTTGTGTCTGATCTGGTTTCGAGCATTCTGACCAGTGTAGGGTTTAATAACATCTTCACCGTCCTTGGCTTGCCGGAACTCTCCTTCCCGGCGGCGGAAACTGCTGAAACTGTTCCAGACGCCGAGGGACAGCCCTCTACAAAGATTCAATCACCGGGGCGGACGCCAGCGGAGATCGTCGGCTTGATTGTGTTAGTGGCCGTCGTCCTATTTGGGGTGATCACTGCAACTGAAATTCTACAGTTTGCCGCCCTTACTGACATTGTCCGTGCGGTTCTACGGGTAGCTTCCCAGGTGCTCAGCGGCGTAGTGGTGTTCGCTGTAGGACTTTACTTCGCCAATTTAGCGTTCCGCCTCATTGCAAATATGCAAGGGGCTCAGGCGAATACCTTGGCGCAAACAGCTCGAATCTCTATCATTGCGTTAGTAGGAGCAATGGCTCTGCAGCAAATGGGGGTCGCCACCAATATTGTCAACCTGGCCTTTGGCCTCTTGCTGGGGGCAGTGGCGGTGGCTATCGCGATCGCCTTTGGTTTAGGCGGACGCGATGTCGCTTCAGAACAACTGCGCGAATGGCTCGGAGCTTTCAAACAAGGAAAATAGTTATCTTTAAGCAGAGACAGCAAATGGGGACATAGATACCGGAGGCGATCTGGGAGTTGAAACTTTAGAGTTTAGTTTTTTTTGCCCCATCCTCCCCATCTCCCCTGCTTGCTGCCTTATGAGACGCGACGAGTCGCGTCTCTATTTATTTATGGACAGACGACATTTTGCATGAGCCGCATTCCCATAAGTTGAGTCTGATAGATTAAGATTAAGGATTACATTCTAAAAGCAATAGATATCCCATTCCGGGATCACAATTGAATCTAGTGAATCTAGGCGACGGGAAGCTGAGTTTAGCATTAATCTCAGTCAAGTTCTACCTTGAAGTGTGATGGGACAGTGGCTGATATAAACTAGGCTGACTCAACGAGTTCTTTACTAAAAACCTATAGGCCAAAGGCTCAAAGTGCTGATTTGGGACGGATTTCAATTTGTGGAAAAGGAAAGACGCCAGTTTTTCCTGAAATTTATTTCCCTGATGGGCTCTGTCCAATACTTTGGATTGATTTTGTCTTAGGGGGCGTTCAAAAATAACTTCATACTTTAGCGCTGTGTAAGCCTTTCAGGCTCTTCATGCCCTGCCGAAGTTATTCTTACACAGCGCCTTAGCTAAATCCTGTGATGTAGAACTCAACAGCGTCCACTTAGCTTGGAGCCAAATCTTAGAAGGGCAAATGGTGCAAAACGAGGAAATTTTATAGGGGGTGCTGTTATGGCTACAACACAAAAATCGATGGGCAAAGCCAAGGCAGACAATTCCAAGGTAGACAATAAGAAATCTGTAGAGGCGAAATCCATAAAGGCGATTTCGTTAAATGACTCTAAGTACTACTTCAGTCGGGAATTGAGTTGGTTAGAGTTCAATAACCGAGTGCTCCATGAAGCGCTTGACCCCCGCACGCCGCTATTGGAAAGGCTAAAGTTCTTGGGTATCTTTAGCTCTAATTTGGATGAATATTTTATGGTCCGGGTCGCAGGCATCAAGCAGCAGATTGAGGCTCAGGTCAGTAAACGCACCCCGGATGGGCGTAACCCTAAAGAACAACTGAGAGATATTAGTAAACGATTGCGGCCAATGGTGACCCGTCAGCATGAACACTTTCAGACCGTGCTGCGATCGCAAATGGCTGACCACGGTATCCATATCTTGGGGTACGCCGATCTCAGGCCCGAGCAACAAACCTTTCTGCAGAATTACTTCGAGGAGCAAATTTTCCCGGTTCTTACCCCCCTAGCCGTTGATCCCGGCCATCCCTTTCCCTATATTTCTAACCTCAGTTTAAATTTAGCCGTCGTTGTCAGGGAAGCCGACAACAATCAAGAACATTTTGCCCGAGTAAAGGTGCCCAAAGTGCTGCCTCGGTTTGTCCCACTCCCTGAACATTTACTGCCTCAAAACAATCGCACTGAGAGTTTGTGGGCGGGGGTTCCTCTGGAGCAAGTGATCGCTCGCAACCTTGAGTCGCTGTTCCCGGGGATGGTGATCCAGGATTATTACGCCTTTCGGATTACCCGCAATGCTGACCTAGAAGTTGAGGAATATGAAGCCGATGATTTATTGTTGGCGATCGAGCAAGAGTTGCGCAAGCGGCGGCTAGGGGGATCGGTCGTGCGGATGGAAATTGAAGCCTCAACATCTCCATCTGTGCGAGAAACCCTGATGCGTGAATTGTGCCTGACCGAAAATGATGTCTACGACATTGACGGGTTGATTTCCTTAGGAGACTTAATGACATTCCTAAGGTTGCCCCAGTCAGATTTAAAAGATCCGCCTTGGACGCCAGTGACGCCGCCTACATTGCGTCATATCGGTCCCGACCGGGATGACGTTGGGCTGGAACGGGATGAAGCAGAGGATTTCTTCTCAATTATTCGTCGCCATGATCAATTCTTTCACCATCCCTATTATTCCTTTTCGGCGACGGTGCAACGGTTTATTACCCAAGCGGCGCAGGATCCCGGCGTGCTGGCCATCAAAATGACCCTGTATCGCACCTCCGGAGATTCGCCCATTGTTAACGCTCTGATTTCCGCTGCAGAAAACGGCAAACAGGTGGTTGTTCTAGTGGAATTGAAAGCGCGGTTTGATGAGGAAAACAACATCAACTGGGCTAGGAAGTTGGAGCGCTCTGGCGTCCATGTTGTCTATGGCTTAGTGGGCCTCAAAACCCATACCAAAATTGTCCTGGTGGTTCGACGAGAAGCCGAACACATTCGTCGCTATATCCACGTCGGCACCGGCAACTACAATCCCAAAACCGCCCGTCTGTATACCGATTTCGGCCTATTGAGCTGCCGAGAAGAGTTAGGCGCTGATTTAACTGACTTGTTTAATTACCTCACAGGCTACTCTCGGCAACAGGCCTACCGCAAGCTATTGGTAGCTCCTGTCAATCTGCGTCCGCGGATGAAAGCATTCATTCAACAGGAAATTCACAATAGCCAGGCTGGAGGCCAGGGGCGAATCATCGCCAAAATGAATTCCTTGGTTGATCCAGATATCATCGCCAGCCTCTATCAAGCATCACAAGCTGGCGTGCAAATTGACCTTATTATTCGGGGTATTTGTTGCCTCCGCCCCGGTATTAAAGGGGTCAGCGACAATATCCGAGTCATTAGCATTGTGGGAAGATACTTGGAGCATTCTCGGATTTTCTACTTTGAAAATGGCGGAGATGAGAAAGTGTTTATTGGCAGCGCCGACTGGATGCCCCGCAATCTAGATCGACGGGTGGAAGCAGTCACCCCCGTGGAAGATCTTCAGCTTGTGAAAGAACTGAAGGAGATTCTAGAGGTTTCTTTACAAGATAATCGACAGGCATGGGAGCTGCAGCCCAACGGCGACTATATCCAGCGCCAACCTGCTGATGGCGAGGAAGAACGCAGTTCTCAACAGATCTTGATGCAGATGGCTGAAAAGTCTTCCCGGTTGAAATGATGATTGAGTAGGCGGTAGATAGGGAATAAAAAATAAAATCCAATTAACAAGCAAGCTGACGCATGCCCCGTCTACCGCCTACTGCCTCATCTCTCCCCATATGCTGAATTACTTTAAATCCAACAAGCCATTCTCCTTGAGTTTTGGATTAAAGCGGAGGTCCATCTTGACGCCCCGCGCCTCTAGCACCTTAAGAATGTCAGCCTCCACTCGACGAGCCACTTTCTTGAGCACCTTAATTTTTCCCAGTTCTTCACTTTGCTCATAGGCGGCCCTATCTTCGTCCGTCATCAACAGTTTGGCGTCAATGGGTTGGTTCCAGGCGTCGGCCTGAGCCTCATTCCCAGATGGAACCGATCCGTTTTCCTCAATCCAGGCGTCCCGAATTCCTTGTAAGAGGGTGCGGCTCGGCCGATCGATCGTCTTAACTTTTATCCAATGGCAGGCTTGCGGCTGACGCACCAGATGCTGCTTCAAGCTCAGGTATACATCCCGGGAGTAGCCCACATAGCTCAATTTATGATCTTGATCAAAGATGGCGTAAATACCAACTTTGCCTTCAACATGTGTGGGTATGCGGCCTGTATCATCCAGATAGGCAAAGGCTTCTAGGCTGGCGAGGGTGGGGGAAGCGGTCGGAGAAGTCATAGGGGGTTAGGCGACAGTTCGATAGATAGCGCAAAGTCGGCTGGGCTTAAAGATTTTGGCCTTAAACATTAGATTAGGCGGGACATTGATAATCACATAGTCCGGAGAGTCATGATATCGTTCAAACTCAGTCGGCATTCCTTTTGGAGTGCTCGTAGCGTAAGGCGTGGGTTGAAACAGAAGCTCGGTGAACTCAACCTGTGCAACCCCAGCCTGCTGACAAACCTCTTTGAGGAAATCGGGATGAGTCAGCAAGCTAAAAAGCGATTCCTTCGCGGCGGCGTCTAAAGTGAAGCCAGGGTCATACCGGTCAACGATTTTGAGTCGAGTCATGGCGTAATTAGGATTGGTAACGATGCAGCAAAACAGACAGCTTAGTGAATGTCAATTAGTGAATGTCAACAAAATTTAGGCTGTAAAGTTTTGCCGACTACTGATTTGATCCGCCTTGAATGAGGGATTCGCAAATCAGCAGCGTAAGATTTTGAGCAAATTCGCCCTCTTAAATTTGCCTTCTCAGGGTAAGGCCCTATTTTAGCTCCGCTCGTGTGCGCCATTGAATTAAAACCCTGTTTGAACAGACTATAGCGATGGGGTAACCGCTGTCAGCTGACTGTAGGCCCGTGTTGGTTAAGAATGTTGTACAAAGAATGGGGCGATCGCGGCTTAACCCAGTCAGCCCTGCTAAGCGGTCAATTAGCAGATCAGATAAGGCATGCAAGCGGTCTGACATAACAGCATTAAGATATGTTTGACCGCTGCAACCTGAAGCCGCACTGGGAACGTCCTGAACAGCGGGGGGAATTGTGCAATTGCATAGCCTGGAATCATAGGAGAGGCCATCACAGATGGATTTGAACAATTTAACAGACGAGCAAATCGAGCAGCAAATTCAGCTCCTGCAGGCTGAAAGGCGACACCGCCAGCGGATAGCGCAGGGTCGACGGCAAGTAGAAGAGGCGCTCGTTGGCTACTCCGATGAAGAACGCCATGAAATTCTGACCCAGGCTTTGAACATCCATTCCCCGTTACCCGTTTTAATAGAAGAACTCAACGCGTTGGCTCCCTCTATTGCTCCCTTTGAATAGGGTTAGCGATAGGAAATTAATAAAAGTTGTCATATGGATGCTTGCGATCGCCCATGAAATCTACCCGCAATGTTATTAATGTTCTGATCAGTATCGTGCTGCTCGCCTTTATTGGTCTCAATTTAATCCGCCTCACCGTATTTTTCCTTCAGACCCAGGGGTTACTTTAAGCGGTCTCTCTGTAGAATCAGGGGATGGAAACAAACCCTTCTCTCCCCGACATTCCGCCCCACACTTGGCGTCGACCCATCGGCCAGGGATGGGACACCCCATATATTGTTCGCTACGCCAGCAATCTGGATGACGGCCCTTGGCACGGCGCCCCGCTCGGCGGATTTGGGGCTGGCTGTATCGGACGCTCTCCCCGAGGCGACTTCAACCTCTGGCATATTGACGGCGGCGAACACATCTTTCAGACATTCCCCGCCTGCCAATTCAGCATATTTGAGCAAACCGCCGACGGCGCCCGCCAAGCCTACGCCCTGTGTACGGAACCGCCAGGGGATGGGACGTTGGCGGCTTGGCGATGGTACCCGAGGGAGGGAGCAGGGGAGGCAAGGGGAGAAAATGTAGAGACGCAATATATTGCGTCTCGGGGAGATGGGAAGGATGGGGGAGAAAATCCAAAATCCAAAATCCAAAATTTCCCCTCCGGGATTTACCATGCGCTTTATCCTCGCAGTTGGTTTGTCTATCAAAATGTCTTTCAAGCTGAGCTAGTTTGTGAGCAGTTTTCGCCGATTTGGGCGGGCAATTACCAGGAAACGAGCTATCCGCTTGCGGTGTTTGAGTGGACGGCGCACAACCCAACCAACCAACCGTTGAGGCTCAGTATTCTGCTGACCTGGCAAAACATGGCGGGTTGGTTCACGAATGGGAATAAATCCCCTGAGGTCAAGTTGCGGGATGATGGCAGTCCGTTTTATGACTATCGGCCCCGGGTGGGTGAGAGTGCAGGCAATTTTAATCAATGGGTCGAGAGCCCGGCCTATGCGGGATGTCTGATGGACGGCGGTCGGGCGGTTTCGGGCAGATGTGGGGAAGGGGAGGGACAGTGGGCGATTGCGGCGCCCAATGGCTCGAAGTCTACTGACGGAAAAGATGTGAGGATTGAAGGGTTCTACCAGCCCCGTTGGAATCCCGTGGGGGATGGGGCGGACATTTGGCGGACATTTGCGCAGGATGGATCGCTGTCTAGCCAGATTGATGAGACCCCCGCCCAAGCGGGTGAGCAGATTGGCGTCGCCCTGGCGCTGCGATTTACACTCCAGCCGGGTGAAACGCGGCAGATTCCATTTGTGCTGGTTTGGGATTTACCCGTGACGGAATTTGCGACGGGAATTGAATCTTCCCGTCGCTATACCGACTTTTTTGGCCGCGACGGCCGCAATGCCTGGGCAATGGCGACGACTGCTTTGGAGAATTACGCCTCCTGGCGGCAAAATATACAGCAGTGGCAACACCCGATTCTAGAGCGGCCGGATTTTCCAGGCTGGTTCAAAATGGCGTTGTTTAATGAGCTGTATAACTTGGCGAGTGGAGGAACCCTGTGGAGCGCCGCCAGCGATCGCGACCCTGTCGGCCAGTTCGCGGTTCTGGAATGTCTGGACTATCGCTGGTACGAAAGTCTTGATGTCCGGCTGTATGGCGGCTTTGGGCTGCTGATGCTATGGCCCAGGCTAGAGAAGGCGGTGATTCGCGCCTTTGCGAGAGCAATTCCAACGGCGGATAAGACCGCCCGCGTCATCGGTTATTACTTCACCATTGGCGCCGACAGTCCCATGGCGGTGAGGAAGGCGGCGGACGCCACGCCCCATGATCTCGGAGCCCCCAATGAACATCCCTGGGAGAAAACTAACTACACCAGCTATCAAGACTGTAATCAGTGGAAGGATCTGCCCAGCGACTTCGTGATCCAGGTCTACCGCGCCTTTATCCTCACTGGGGGGAATGACTTTGACTTCCTGGCGGACTGTTGGTCGGCGGTTGTTCAGACCCTTAAGTATCTCAAAGCATTCGATTACGATGGAGACGGCATTCCAGAAAACGGCGGAGCCCCGGACCAAACCTTTGATGACTGGAAACTCAAAGGGATTAGCGCCTATTGCGGCGGGCTGTGGTTAGCGGCGTTAGAGGCGGCGATCGCGATCGGCCAAACCTTGAGCCAATGGGAACAATCATCTGCCCCAAGCCCACCAGCGGCTGTAAACCAATGTGTTCACACCTACAATGACCAGGTCGCTATTTACCAAACCTGGCTTGACCAAGCGCGTCCGACTTATCAGACGGCCCTATGGAACGGTCAATATTATCGCATCGATACCCTCAGCGGTTCCGATGTCGTGATGGCGGATCAGCTCTGTGGACAGTTTTTTGCAAGACTGCTAGACTTACCGGACATTGCGCCGATCGATTGCGTCCGGGCGTCATTGACAAAAGTCTATGATGCTTGCTTTATTCAATTCAATCAATACGCCTCTAGCCACAGTCAAAAACAAACTCAGAAATTCGCTGGAAACCAGAGCGCTTTCCGAGCAGTTAATCTAGAGGAACAGATTGGGGCCGCCAATGGAGTGCGGCCCAATGGTTTTCCCGAAAATCCTGACGACACCCATCAACTAGAGATCTGGACCGGAATTAACTTCGGCCTCGCTGCATTTCTCACACAGATGGGAATGCGCAAAGAAGCGATGACGTTAACCAGAGCGGTTGTCAAGCAAATCTACGAACATGGCTTACAGTTTCGCACCCCAGAAGCAATTACAGCAGTCGGCACTTTTCGAGCTTGCCATTATTTACGGCCAATGGCCATTTGGTCCATTTACGGCGTGATCGCCGGGTTTGACTAAGCCGCCAACTCAGCCTTTGCCGTTTCTTCCTGCTTCTCAGCTTCTACTAGCTCTTTTTGCTTCTCTAACTTCAACGGCTCACCCACTTTAGCTGGCAGCATTAGCGGCTGGCTTGGGGTCGGCTCAGCATAACGCTCTGTCCACTTAATGGCGTGTAAGACAGCGGATATTCCAATATAAGACAAACCGCTAAAAAGGGTAATGTCGATTAGCCTATCGAGGAAAACCATAGGTCAACATTCTTATCTACTATCGATTTCTAATGATAGCTATGATAACTCGAACGCTTACCCGTATAATTCAGGCTTCTACCAAGAAGCGCTGGCTTAAATCGCTAAAAACGCTAAATACCCAGGCTTTCAAATACCTGCTGCTCTACATCTAGGATCATCTGGATATGATTGGGACCGGGCTGAACCCCCTTCATCTGTTCCCGCACTTTAAGACAGGCAACACTTAAGGCATGTTGAGGATCAACGCCGCAGTATATATACAACTCTTTAAGCGTCTGAATGAGATCTGCTTTCATTAGAAAATCCCTGGAACGTCATGGGTGAGCCCACCCAATATGAGAACTTAACCAACCTCTATGAAATATTCAAACTTACCCCTTCCATAATTACGCATCGTGTTACAAAAGCACATAAACTTGCCAAGCCAAGCAGTCCGATCAGAGTTCCTGACGGTGATTTCCGGCTTGAGTCAATGCAATGCGCGATCGCAGTTGGCTGCGTCCAACCAGCCCAATTCAGCGGCTAGCTAATGACGGCTCAGTGAAATTCGATTGGTTCTTCTCATAAGTTCTGCAGGATCAAAGACACTACAAGGGAATAAAACTCTCCTACATCATAGGTTGACGTTCATATCTGTTATAAATTATACAAAATTAAAAACAAGTGATCTCCATCGTACGGAGGCGTCTAAAAAGCATCAAAAAGTCTATATATCTATATTTTCAAAATTTCAGGGCCACACATGTGAGCTGACGCAACCAGCGTTTAGGTCAGACTGTTGGATTTACAGGCAATCATTGATACGAAAAATTTTCCGTGTCATTGAAACAGCGACGTCTCTTTGATCTGGACGCCCTATCAGTCGACCGCTACATCGCCTTTGAAAGTCAATTGGCGCTGGGAAATACTTCGGTATGATAGGTGAGAATTTTGGAAGTCTAGGATGGATAGCGATCGCTACGCACAGTTTAACGAAGCGCTCGGCAACCTCAATCTGTTTCCCCTACTGACCGCGGAGGAAATTGAGAAATTCCGAGTGCCCTATGGCCAGCGGACCTTGGCCAAGCTGCGGAATGCGATTCAGGCGGCGGGAGATGCAGGCAAGCTAATCTTTACCGGGCATCGCGGGTGCGGCAAGTCAACACTGCTAGCCCAACTGGCAAGACGGATGCGGGACGAAGACCTGTTCGTGGCGATTTTTTCAATTGCCGACATGGTGGAAATGTCGGATGTAAATCACATCAATATTCTCTATTCCATCGCCCTGAAGCTGCTGAGCCAGGCGACTAAACTACGGGTTCCGATTCCGGAGAGAACCAAAACCACATTGATTAACTGGTTTTCCCAAACCAAGTCCCGCACCTACACCGATCAGCTGAAGCAGGAAATGTCGGCGGGGGTGGATTTTTTCAATTTCTTCCAAGGCAAACTGCAAAAGGAAGGATCCTTTCGAGAAGAAATCAAAGAAACCTACGAACGCCGCGTTTCCGAACTGTCTCAGCATATTGATCTGATTGCGGCGGCGATTCAAACCGCCACTCAAAAGAAGGTGCTGGTGATCATTGACGACCTAGATAAGCTGGATCTCCCCATCGTCAAAGCGATCTTTCAGGACAACATCAAAGCCCTATTTTCCCCCAACATCCGGGTGGTGTTTACCATTCCCATTGCGGTGATCCGCGAACCCCGGCTGCTGGTGACGCTAGACTCCGAAAGCGATATGTTGTCGATGCTGCCGGTCACCAAGTTCTTTGGCCGGGAGACCGCCCACCAGACTGACGCTGCGCCCCTTGAAGCCAACGTTAAGATGCTGCAGCAGGTGCTGGAAAAACGGATTCCCGACGATTTGATTGAAGCCGACATCAAGCGGCGAATTGTGCTGCTAAGCGGCGGCGTATTGCGGGAGTTGGTGCGGTTAGGCCAGGAATGTTGCCGGGAATGCATGTTAGAGCTAGAACTAGAGCCTGGAAGTCCCGATATTACTATAAACACCGCCATTCTTGCCGAAGCGGTCAAGTCTCTGCGGAACCAATTTGCCCGCCCCCTTGGCAGCAACCGCTACAATTTGCTGGTGGAAACCTACAATCAGTTCACCCCGCCCGACGCCAAAAGCGATGAGTTTTTAGAACTCCTCCATGGCTTATATGTGCTGGAATATGAGAATGACGACCTGTGGTACGACCTACATCCCCTAGTGACCGATCTACTCCGGCGCAAGCAACTCATCTAGAGCCCGGCGGCGCAGATCCCCGGGTTCTTAAAGAACCCGGGGATCTCGACACAAGCCCCGAGATCCCCTGATCCTATGTCTTCAACTGATCTCGATTCCCTCAACCATCGCGAGTTTCGTAAACTGGTGCTGTCCATCAAAGCCAACGCCCAGCGGCTCAACCTGCTGCTGGCTATCTGCGATGACCGCAATCTGCAAGACTGCCTGATTACCGACTGCGAAGCCGAACTGAAGGATCAAGGCATTACTCCCTTTCGAGCCCGATTAGACCTGAAGCAGCCCAGCCTGCGCGCTACGCTGGAAGACCTCGTGGATGAGAATCCTATTTTGAAAGCAGGAGAACCCGCCTTTGTCACGGTGCTCAATTCAAACGAATTGCTGGGAGTGCGGCTGACGGACGATAAATCGGAGCAGGAGCGTTTTTTCTTTTCGTTGCAGTGGACCCGGGAGGCGCTACGGCAGTTTGAATTCCCCATTGTGCTGTGGCTTACCGACACCATTGCCACCCGTCTGGCCCAGCAAGCCCCTGATTTTTGGAGCTGGCGCAGCGGTGTATTTGAGTTTGTGGCCCAGACCCAGCTGCTTGCTAATCTGCACCAGCCATTACAACCTACCCGTGAAGCAGAAACTCTAGACGAAGACAGTCAGCTTGCCATCAACGATCTGAAAAAGCAAATTGCGGAATTGGAGAAGACGGACCCGAAATCGCCGTTGCTGGTGACGCTTTACAACAACCTGGGCGAAGCTTACGAACGCAAGTATGCCTACAAAGAGGCTTTAGAACATTATGAAAAAGCGCTTGCGCTGGCCAGAGCAAAAAAGGATTTAGCGGGACAGGCCAGATCCCTTACCAACTTAGGCGCTTCATTGCGATACTGCGGGCGACCGTTTCAAGCCCTTACTTTTTATGAGCAGGCATTGGAGCTTTACCGCAAAGGGGAAGACCACATCAATGAAGCACTTGTATTAAATCAACTGGGGCTGGCGTACTATTCGCTAGGGCAGTATCAGCAGGCTATTGACTTTCATCAGCAGTCGTTAGTCATTGCCCGCGAAATTGGAGAGCGCCATGGAGAAGCATCATCTCTTGGCAATCTGGGGCTGGCGTACGGTTCGCTAGGGCAGTATCAGCAGGCGATCGATTTCTATCAGCAGTCGTTAGAAATCCAACGCGAAATTGGCGATCGCCGAGGCGAAGCGCGCGCGCTCGGCAATCTGGGACTGGCGTACTATTCGCTAGGGCAGTATCAGCAGACCATTGACTTTCAGCAACAGCAGTTAGAAATTGCCCGCGAAATTGGCGATCGCCGAGGCGAAGCGAATTCTCTCGGCAATCTGGGGCTGGCGTACTATTCGCTAGGGCAGTATCAGCAGGCCATTGACTTTCATCAGCAGTCGTTAGAGATCAAACGCGAAATTGGCGATCGCCGAGGCGAAGCGAATTCTCTCGGCAATCTGGGGCTGGCGTACCATTCTCAGGGGCAGTATCAGCAGGCCATTGACTTTCATCATCAGCAATTAGCCATTGCCCGCGAAATTGGCGATCGCCGAGGCGAAGGCAATTCACTCGGTGGTCTGGGGAATGCGTACCATTCTCTGGGGCAATATCAGCAGGCCATTGACTTTCATCAGCAGTGGTTAGCCATTGCCCGCGAAATTGGAGAGCGCCGAAGCGAAGGCAATTCACTCGGTAGTCTGGGAGCTGCGTACATTGCACTGGGAAAGCATCAGCAGGCCATTGAGGTTTATCAAGAGTGGTTAGCCATTGCTCGCGAAATTGGAGAGCGCCAAGGCGAAGCGAATTCACTCGGTGGTCTGGGGAATGCGTACCATTCTCTGGGGCAATATCAGCAGGCCATTGACTTTTATCAGCAGTCGTTAGTCATTGCCCGCGAAATTGGCGATCGCCATGGAGGAGCGAATTCACTCGGTGGTCTGGGGAATGCACACAAGTCGCTGGGGCAGTATCAGCAGGCCATTGACTTTTATCAGCAGTGGATAACCATTACCCGCGAAATTGGCGATCGCCGAGGCGAAGCGAATTCTTATTTCAATAAGGGGCTAGTCCGGGCCAAGCTAGGTCAAAAAGCTGAAGCTAAATCTTCCTTTGAATCAGCACGGTCATTATATGACGCTTTGGGTTTATCTAAGGACATCGAAGATTGCAATGAGGAAATTGAAACGCTCAGCCAGTCAGGGAATATAACCGATTAAAATCCCTCCCCTATGACCGACAAAACCTCCAACTGCCTGACTAACTGGGATCACACCCAGATCAGGGGGTAAGGCCCCCTAGCCTCACCGAGATCGAGGCAAAGTTAATCCGCCTTGTTTCTGTGTAAAATGGATAGTTTGTGAGGGTTTTTCCTATCCTACCTCGCCGTTCCTTATGAAGAAAACCTTTGTCCTTGACACCAACGTTCTGCTGCACGACCCATCTGCAATCAAGCGGTTCGAGGATAACGAGGTAGTCTTACCCATCACTATCATTGAAGAACTGGATCGCTTCAAGAAAAATCCAGATGAAACCGGTCGCAATGCACGTGAAGTGTCTCGGCTTTTGGATAAGTTGCGGCAGCAGGGGAGTTTAGTTGACGGCATCGCCCTGGAACATGACGGTGTTTTGCGGGTTTCCCTATGCCATCGAGAAACTTTGAGCGAATTGCCGCTTGAATTGGAAGGGGACAAGGCGGATAACGAGATTTTGGCCGTCGCCCTGGAGCAAAAACGGCGGTGCAACTGCCCAGTGATATTAGTCAGTAAAGATACGAACCTCAGGATTAAATCCGACACCCTGGGACTGGCCGCTGAAGATTATGAAACCGACAAAATCGACGTCGAAGGGCTGTATTCCGGCATGACGGAAGTCTTGGTCGACGCCGAAGCGTTTACTAAGCTCTTTCAAACAGGCTCTATCGCCCTAGAGGGAAATTTTTATCCCAATCAAGCCCTGACCCTAGTGGATTCCGCCAATCCCGCCCATACGGCCCTCGCGATTGTCAAGGGAGAGTCGAACCAGATCATGCCGCTGCCTAAGCTGCCTTACCATGGCATTTCCCAAATCCACGCCCGCAATCGAGAACAACAGTTTGCCTTTAACCTGCTGCTGAACGACCACATTTCCCTGGTGACCCTGGTGGGTAAAGCAGGCACCGGAAAAACCCTGTTGGCGGCGGCGGCAGGTATTCACAAGGTAGCCGACGAGCATCGCTACAGCCGCCTGCTTATCGCCCGTCCGATTGTGCCGATGGGCCGCGATCTGGGGTATTTGCCCGGAGACATCGGCGAAAAGATGAATCCCTGGATGCAGCCTCTGTTTGACAACTTTGATCTTATATTTGGCTCCCAAGACACCACCAGTAAGCCCAGTCATTGGCGGCGGGGCCATGAAGAGCTGATTGAGCGGGGTCTGCTGGAAATTGAACCTCTCACCTATATTCGGGGTCGCACCTTACCCAAACAGTTTCTGATTGTTGACGAAGCCCAAAACCTGACGCCCCACGAGGTCAAAACCATCCTCACCCGGGCGGGGGAAGATACTAAAGTCGTGCTCACGGGCGACATCGCCCAGATCGACAACCCCTATGTGGATGCCGCGAGTAACGGGTTAGCCTATGTAGTTGAGCGGTTTAAAGCAGAAGCGATCGCAGGCCATATTATTTTGCATCGCGGTGAGCGTTCCACCCTGGCCGCTAGGGCGTCAGAGTTACTGTAGTAGTTCTCTACAGGGTCTCTACAAAGCGTTTACAAAGGCTGATACTATCCCACGGCAGGATCTTGCTTGGAGGCGAAGAAAATGACGCAAAATCAAGAGACAAACCATCAACCCGCGATCATGATTATTCAAGGAACCCACCATACAAATTCCGAAGAAATATAAACGCGTCTGTCAGCCCCTTACACGCAAGTTTGGCGTTCAGATCATGGCGATCGGGAGCGGTGCTACAAAATGACGAGAAAACCCATAAACAGATTGCCGAGTTTTTAGGTTGTTAACCTCGAACAATAGCTTACTAACGTATTACATGGCGACCCTAATAATTTAGATAGCTTATACAACAAGCGTGGCCAAGAATATTATCGGAAAGCGACTCCAGAATATAGCTGAACAAGGCATTTTTAATATGACATGCTTGATGAATTTGGAATAAGAATTTCTTAATCAAATGACTATAGTAAATTGAAAGTCCAATTGCGCTTCCCTATCCTAAATCGAACATTGTGCCTGACGTTTACCGTCAATTATGGAAGCATAAAAATCACCTAGTTTTTCGGCGATCGTAGGCCAGGAATATTGCTGATTGACTAAGTGTCTACCATTCTTACCCAACTGACAACGGAGTTCAGGCGAAATAAGTAGTTTTGCCATCGCCTCTGCCAAACTGTCTCTTCTTCCCTCAACCACCAGTCCTGCTTGCGAGTCTACGATCATTGGCGCAATCTGGACACCCGATGTCACAACCACAGGCGCCCCAGCAGCCATTGCTTCAGCAACAGCGATGCCGAAGTTTTCAGAGAAGGAAGGAAGAACAAAAATATCTGAGCCTTGAAGTAAACAATCTTTTTCTAAACCTGTCACAAAACCAGCCCAAGTAACTCTGGCAGACAAGCCAAGAGACACAATCAGCTGCTGAAGGTAATCAAGATACGACTGCTCCCCTGAACCTGCAAGTATCAAATGAAAATAATAGTTTTGGGCTGCCAGTTGACCCAACGCCTGGAGCAGTAAGTCAGGACGCTTCTTGTAATGCAGACGCGAGAGGAAAAGAATAATTGGGGTTGTGGGTGCAACATCATACCTCTGCCGAAGTTCTGTTTTCGGGTTCGGGTAATCTGCTGGTAAACTGACGCCCAGAGGTAGCGTGATAAGCGACGCAGCTACGCCAAAGTCACGGACGTCTTTTGCTTCCTCCGGCGTCGTGCAGTGAATCGCGGCTGCATGGCTGAGGTTATATCTCTCGATTAGAAATGTATATATTCGCTTTTTTAATTGGCTCTGAGCCAAAGCCCAAGGGGCGAGTTGTCCCATGGTTCGGACAGTGTAGGGGATATTGCGCTGTCGAGCAATCGCGCCGGCGCAATATCCCCTACACTGTCCGAACCATGGGACAACTCGCCCCTTGGGCTTTGGCTCAGAGCCAATTAAAAAAGCGAATATATACATTTCTAATCGAGAGATA
>JASJDH010000103.1 GCA_030065175.1 Leptolyngbyaceae cyanobacterium MO_188.B28
CAAGTCTGTCAGATGATTAGCTTCAGATGATTCCGATTGTTCTGGCAAAATAGATTGGCCATTGACATATAACAGCGGGGGGCTAAACGAAATAGAAAGGGGTTCAGTTGGAATATTGTAGCGATTGGCTAGACCCATCAAACGCGAGTATTGTTGATTCAGTGATTGCGCTCCGGCTTCAGGCTTTCCTGGCAAATCATCTAAGGTTAGAACACGGCCTCCAACCCGATTACGCCCTTCTAAAACAGTAACCTGGAAGCCTAATGTCTCTAAGAGTAATGCTGCATAGAGTCCGGATAAACCTGCGCCTAAAATGATGACAGAGGGAAATTGCTCAGTAACACTTGCTTTTACTTTATGGGTGTATTGAGAAAGAAGGCCAAAGGATAGAGAGCCTAAACCCACCCTTAAGAGAAAATTTCGACGACTCAGTGATCTTAAATTCATCAGTTTGAATATTTTCTTTCTATGAAATCGCCACTTATTATCGCCTCTACTTAAAAAGGGAGCAAACGCAACTCTAGCGGATCGCCTCCTTTGTTTTGTTAGTCACTTCCCGTTCGAATACAAACTGATGAGCATCAAGGTGTAATGATTCTGGTATCTTCGCCTCCAGAAACTTCTATTAAGAACATGGGTAAAAATCGGCCGGGAATACTCGCTGACTCTTTCTTTCCGATAAGTTGGGCTCCGAGCGCCCGATAAAATCCTTCAGCATTTGGATCACCTTGGATAAGGAGCGTACTCCCTCCAGATTCTGCTATGAAATTCTTAGCATGAGTCATCAAAGCACGACCAATCCCCAATCCCATGTGTACAGGTTCAACAAATAAGGCTTCTAATTCAAACTGCAACAGCGATAAACGTTCAACGCCATAAAACCCAACAATTTCACCTGCCGATTCTGCAACAAAAAAAATGGAGCCCGCCATCCTGAATTTGTTCCGATGTCACGGTTAACTCTGACCTACAAGCATCCATGAAATCCTCAGAGTAACCCCAATAAGATTTTGAACGCATAGCAAGTTCACTCAAGATGGTCGCTTCTTCTGGTTTCGCTTTTCGAAGAGTTAAGGTGTTTCTCATTGCACAAGGTAGTGGACAGATCAATTTGCTGGTTGATTGTGTCAAGTCATTCATAGGAATCTGCCCACCCTACTCTTATACTAGCCTTTGACAGAAGAGCGCTAGGGTCAGGAACCTGTAACCGGTGAGCCATTTAAGAAGATTGTTGGTTCAAGCTCACAAAGGCCAATGTGAGCATGCCAACGAGATGGAAATTCTGAATCGATGAAAGTGATTTCAAATCTTCCCCAATGATAAGTTGGTTCGCCATTGGAGCCTTCTCGATAAGTATCACAACGCATAGAAGACGAGTCCTGCGCCCAGTACCCCGTATAGGAGCCCCGGTTCGTATATCTAGAGTATTTCAATCTGCCGTAACGCACCATTTTTTTGAGCAGATAACCGGGAATTCATGCGTTACGACGAATTTTCAATTTGGCCATGTTTTCACGGCGCTATTTAGAGGGTCATGTTAGAGTGTTTAGCCAGCAACCGTACTCGCCTCTCGGAGAAGCTAATGACGACATCAGGCGCTCAATATGACCAAATCGGCGTTAAATACGATGAATATGCTCGTACAGCCACTTTAAAGCGGGCGGAATGTTACAGTATTTTGAAGCTTGTGGGAATGCTTGACGGGAAACGGGTGATGGATCTCGCCTGTGGGTTTGGATTTTATAGCCGAGTCTTAAAGCAACAAGGAGCCGCCCAGGTGGTTGGCGTCGATATCTCTCCGGAGATGATCCGCCTGGCCTGCCAGCAAGAACAGGCGCAGCCGTTGGATATCGATTACCAGATCTGGGATGCGGCGGATTTACCCTACCTGGATACATTTGACCTGATTACCGCGATCTATCTGTTTAATTACGCCGCCAGCAAAGCGGAAATGCTTGCTATGTTCCAAAATATATACAATAACCTAGCGAGGAATGGACGCTTCGTCGCTTATCTTCCTAATCCAGCATTTACCCTCAGTAAGCCGAACTGTACGCCATATGGCGTTACGGTATTGAGTGAGCATCCAGAAACAGATCGGTATGCTTGCGAAGCGGAATTTTTGACCGACCCGCCAACGGCGTTTAACTACTATCGCTGGAATCAATCGACCTACGAATGGGCGATTCGGGAGAGTGGGTTTCGGGACTTTGCTTGGTATCCCACAGAAGTGTCCCCAGACGATCTTAGGCGCTATGGACAAGCCTATTGGCGAGACTTCTATGATAATTGCTTGATTATTGGGCTAGTGTGTCAAAAGTGACCAGAAATCACCTGCTAAAGAGACTCAATATAAACGCTTCATCAGCCCTGTTGAGTCATTCAGAGACAATCCGATTCCGCCCGTCATGCTTGGCCGCATACAATCGCTGATCTGCAACAGCAAATAGCTCTTGCCATGAGGAACTGTTTTGAGGCATGCAGTCTGCTACGCCGATGCTCATCGTGACGTGTGAAGCGATAGACGACGCACGATGGGGGATCGGCTGTTCCTGCAACACGACCAGAAAACGCTGAAGATTTGGCAGGATCTGCTTTAGGTGTGTGTCTGGCAAAATGATGGCGAATTCTTCGCCGCCAATCCGTGCGGTCAGATCTGAGGGCCTGTTGAAGATATTCCCCCATAGCGCCGCAATTTTTCTCAGGCAGACATCCCCCTGCTGATGCCCATATGAATCATTGTACTGTTTGAAATAATCAATATCGCCAATCACCAGTGTCATGGCGCACGCATTTCGCTGACATCGGGACCATTCGACCTCAATGGTCTGCTCAAATCTTCGCCTATTTGCCAGATCGGTAAGCCCGTCACAACCCGCAATTTCAGCCAACTCTTGTTTATCACGTTGCAGTTGTCGATTACGAATTTCATAGTAATACAAGGTTTCCAACAATTTTTTCCGAGGGGCGCTGACCAACTCATTTATGGTTAATGGGGCATCCAGGAATCGGATAAAGTTCCTCTGAAACACGAAGTAAAACCCTAGCATTGGGAGGCTGTAACAGGAGGCAATAATCATCTTTCCCAAGACATTGCCAAAGACAATACTGACAAGATCTGAACTAAGACCAAACGCCAAAAGGGGAAACAGGAACCCATCCATACAGAGAATCAGAACAAAGGCCAAGGTATAGATGAATGCAAGGGCAGAGATATTAGAGGTCAGCTTCCGCACCTTTAAGAAGATAAACAAGAGGATCAATATCTCTCCGAGGATGAGGACGCCTCCAAGAATGAGCACCCATAGAGAGACGCGAAAAACGACTGCTGGGACATGAAGCGGATTCAGAACTTGCTCGGACTCAAGCAGCCATGCCAGGAAATTGAACCCAAGAAAGACAAACAAATCTATCATCACAACCAATCGAATCATGTTCTGGAAGGTTGTGACATCCCGTTCAATAATGATCAGCATTACAGTACTCATCATAAAGGCCCCATAAGCCAGATTCCCACCAGAGATATGCAGGGTTTCAGTAAGAGGAAAGGAGTAGACAGCCCCAGCCAGTCCTCCCAACACAAGGACAATGCTGATATAGATATAGAATCCCACCGTACGTAAACGGGTGTTAATCGTCGTAAAATACAGCGGAAATACGGAATACAACACAATATTCAGCAAAAAAGCTCCAATTGTCGTCATACGCCCTCTTCAATCCATCAGGCCTATTCTTCTGAGAGACAAGCCTATGGTCTAACCCTGTAATATTTTCGACATCAGACACACTGGCAGACCAGTATCAGTCGTGTCAACCTTTTTTGTTCAGCCATACCCTAAAGGTCGATAGAGATAGGCGGCGCAAGCCAGCCTTTTCATCTTTATTTTCTAACTGCAGAATAAAATGATGAGGATCTTATGAGGAAATTAATGAAACTGGTGGAATATTGGCAAGATTTCTACATAATTGCTGGTTGATTGGGCTGTCAAAAAGGGTTGGGAATAGATTGTTTGAGAAACTCAATGAATACCCGAACCTTGAGGGGAAAGTAAGCCCGGGAGGGATAGACCAGCCATGCTGCCGTGTTAAAATCTGTTGCGGTCACGTCATAATTGGGAAACACATTGACCAAGGCTCCGATGTGTAAATCTTTGTCAATCAGCCAGTTTGGCAGTAATGCCAACCCCATCCCCGCGATCGCACATTGTTGCAGCGCGATCGCATTTGAAATCACAGTCTTGCCCCTTACAGGCGCTTCGCAGGTGACGCCGTTGCTATCGCGAAATATCCAGCGTGACCGAAAGCCCGCCAACGGGAACAACAAACAGTTATGGCCCTCTATATCGCTGGGTTGTGTCGGCTGACCCCATTGTTGCAAATACTGGGGACTGGCGCAGACCCGATAGTGGGTCCGCATCAGCTGCTGGGCGACTAAGGTTGAATCAGCCAAGGGACCTAGCCGAACAGCGACATCAATTCTTTCCGCAATTAAATCAACCACCGCATCGGTCAGCAGCAAATCGACCGTAAGATCAGGATACAATTTTCCAAATTCAGGCAGGAGGGGCACGATGCACGTCTGGCCGAATGCCGCAGAGGCCGTGATGCGGAGGGTCCCCTTGGGCTGTCCCGAAATATCGGTTGCGATATGGATCGCCTGCTGCATCTCCTCAATCAGCGGCTCAATCCGCTCAAAATAAACGGCTCCCGCTTCAGTGGGGGACAGTCGACGGGTTGTCCGCTGAAATAATCTAACCCCCAGTTCTTGCTCCAAACCGGCAATTGTCCTTGAAACAGAAGAGGGGTCAATATTGCGATCGCGAGCTACTGCAGCAAAGCTCCCCTGCCTCATCACCTCAACAAAGATTTGTAGTCCGGTTAGATCCATTGCTGAATTATAAGCATGAATCAAATTTAAGAGGAGATTTATATCAACTTTTACGCAGGAATAGCCGTTAATTCATGTAAAAAACGCACGAGAGTCATTCTAAATTTTGTATTTATTGCTCTCTTCACAAGAAGTATGCTCTTAGCAAGTAAGTAATTGAAGCTGAGTTAAAAGCGGAGTTTCCTATGGTTAGCAACGAACAAAAAGCAACTGTTTTAGAGGCCGTCAACAAAGCTAGCGAGCAATGGAAAACGGCCTTCAATTCAGGGGATGCAGCCGGGTGTGCAGCTCAATATGAAGAAAATGCAGTTATGCAAGCCAAACCATTTTGGAAATTTACTGGTCTTGAAGCAATTCAAGCATTTTGGCAAAAGCTGATCGACGATGGATACTCCGATGTTGAATATGTAGACCCTCAGGTCACAGTTCTGGATACAAACAGCGCCATAATCACGTCTGGATGGAAAATGAACAACGCCAAGGGGGTCATCCACAAAGAGCTTTGGGTATTGCAAGACGATGGAACCGCGAAATTACGCGAAGACGATTTTGAAGCGATGAGTTAACCCAACATCGTAATCGATACAAAAAGAACAAAAGATCGGATGTGGGTTTCGACAAAGCGCAATCCACGGGCCCCAACTTAAAGTTGATACCCCAATTCACATCAGAGGCGGGTCATTGATAAGCATTGCACTGTAATTAGAGGTGGACTATGGGCAGAATCGCGGTATTAGGTATGGGAGAAATGGGATCTCGGGTTGCCCAGATTCTTCTCAGGGCTAATCATCAGGTCGTCGTTTTCAACCGCACGGCGGATAAGGCGAAGCATTTGCTGAGTCAAGGAGCGATTTACGCTTCCCAACCCCGAGAAGCCGCTGAGCAAGCTGACGTTGTAATTAGCATGGTGACGGATGACGAGGCGTCACGGGCGATCTGGCTCGCTCCAGAAACCGGGGCGGCGCTGGGGTTGGGTCAGGATGCGATCGCCATTGAATCAAGCACGCTGACCGTTGGGTGGACAAAGGAACTGGCGGCCGCAATTGAGCGCCGGGGAGCGGCGTTTTTAGACGCCCCAGTTGTGGGGTCTCGTCCGCAAGCCGACGCCGGAAAACTGATCTATTTGGTGGGAGGCGAAGCAGAAAACTTAGCGACCGTTCAGGATATTTTGTTATGTGCAGGGACGAGTATCCAGCATGTGGGGTCTGTGGGGCAAGGGATGGCGATGAAACTGGCGGTAAACGCCTTGTTTGGCGTTCAAGTCGCCGCCCTGGCGGAACTGATGGGGATGCTGACAAAAAATGGGGTGAGCGCATCCAAGGCCTTGGCCTGTTTGAGTGAGTTACCCGTCCTCAGCCCAGCGGCTAAGGGAGCAGGCAATCTGATGCTGTCAAATAATCACGCCCCCCTGTTTCCCATTTATTTAGTGGAGAAAGATTTCCGCTACAGTCTTCAATCGGCCCAAGCCGTCAATGCGGCAACTCCTGCATCGGTGGCAATTCATAAGATTTATCAGGCGGCGATCACTGAAGGATATGGCGACAATAATATAACAGGCATTGCTAAACTCTTCATCCCACATTCCGCCGCTTAATTTTTAGCGCAAGGTGTGGCCAAACTTGTTGGTATTCTATTCTTCAGTTTGAAATGCTAATCATGGGATAAAATGTCGGACAGCAGATTATCAGCTAAGCAACTGACTAAGATATTGTTGTTGTTTGCGCCCACACCTTGAGCTTAGAACTTGAATTCATGATTTTTTAGAATGCTTATGAGACGCCGAAATTTTATTGATCTCATGCTTGGCGGCAGCGTTATTTCTCCCCTGCTAGCGGCTAGTTGCACGAATCAAAGAAACAATAAGAATAAGGATGAGAATAAGGCCTTGATTTTGGCCACAGCTACCACTGGAGGCACTTTTTACCCGGTGGGAATCGCTATTTCCACCCTCACGAACACCAAATTAGCTGAAACCGAAAAAATCACGATGAACGCCATCAATTCAGCAGGTTCTGGTGAGAATATTCAGCAATTAAAAAATCAAGAAGCAGACTTGGCAACTTTGCAAGGATTGTTTGGCGCCATGGCTTGGCAAGGTCGAGGTAAATATGAAAATAGCCCGGAAAAAAGCTTACGATCGATAACTATGTTATGGGAAAACGTAGAGCACTTCGTAATATTAAAAAAATATGCTGAGACGGGAAATATTGAAGATCTAAAGAACTTGAAAGGCCAAAGTTTTTCTATTGGTAAACGTAATTCGGGCACAGAAGTATCAGGTCGGACAATACTAACAGCGCTGGGATTGGATGTCGACAAGGATTTCAGATTAGAATACGTCGGCTATAAGGAATCATCTGAAGCCCTTCAAAACGGCCGTATAGCTGGAATGAATACACCGGCGGGAATTCCGGTGAGCGCGGTCACCCAGGCTTATGCGGCAATGGGAAGCGATCAGCTCGCTATTCTTGAATTTACAACAGAACAAGTCGAAAAAATTAATCGTACTTATGCGGTTTGGAGCCCTTACGCCATACCTGCTCAGACCTATGTGGGGCAAGAAAGGGGGATTACTTCGATTGCTCAACCTAATTTTCTAGCCGTTCGTCCAGAGATAAGCAACGCGGTTGTTTATAAAATAACCAAGAATATCTATGAAAACTTACCTTTTTTATATGATATCCATAAGGCAACGTTAGCAATGAATTTAGAAAGAGCGATTACTGGTTTGCCGGTTCCTTTACATCCAGGTGCAGTTCAGTATTACGAAGAAGTCGGATTAGACATCTCGAAAGATTTGTTGCCGAAATCAATTTAATCAAACCCTTGACTAAAGATTTTAGAAAACCCACTGATTTCAAGATAGAAGTGGTTTTTATCTATATTTCATAGTCTAAAATTTAGGGTGGACCTGGCGATATTAGAATGTCCAACAACTTTAAATTAGAAAAAGAAATAGCAGATGAGACGGAAATTCACTTTTCACGTTTCGGATTACAGCCATTTATCTATTGGATGGCGGTTGCTGTTGCCTTATTTCACATTTGGATAAATAGCTTTAGCATCCTTAGCGAAATTTGGCGCAATAGCCTACACATGGGTTTATTAGGGTCCCTAGGCTTTTTGATATACCCAGTTCGCAAACAAGGCTCTGCTAAATTCAACTTGATTGTAGATGTGTCTCTAAGTATCTTGACTTTGGCCGTTAGCACATACTTAATTTTAGCAGAAAATGCTTTATACGAGCGCAATGGGGTGTTAACTTGGTCGGATCTAATGGTTGGCGGACTTGCCATTATTTTGGTATTAGAATTAACTCGTCGAACCTCGGGAATTATTATTTCTATTTTGGCAGTTTCTGCCCTCAGTTATATCCTTTGGTGGGGACAGTATATCGACGGAATTTTCTTTTTTCGTGGACTTTCCTTGCCTAGAGTTTTGTATCGAATGTCCTTTACCGATGAAGGTCTTTTTGGAACGGCCGCCTCGATTTCCTCGACATCTATATTTATGTTTATTTTATTCGCTTCTTTTTTATTAAAATCTGGAGGTAGCGACTTTATTATTAATTTAGCGCGATCGCTAGCCAGACAATTACCCGGCGGTTCAGGGTTAGTGGCTGTTTTTTCCTCTGGTTTAATGGGCACAATTTCAGGCAGCACTGTGGCTAATACCGTCGCAACCGGATCGATTACTATCCCCATGATGAAAAGATCCGGTTTTGAGCCAAAATTTGCTGCAGGCGTGGAAACGGCGGCTTCTGTAGGCGGGCAAATCATGCCTCCCATTATGGGCGCTGGCGCGTTTATTATGGCGCAACTCACCGCTGTCCCTTATACAAAAATAATTGAAGCGGCAATCCTACCAGCCATCATGTATTTCGCCAATGTCGGCTTTCATGTTTATCAAAATGCTAAGTATCAAAAAATCGCAATCGATAATGATATTTTTCCCGATCCAACCAATAAAGTTCTAAGAGAAGGCATTCATTTTTTAGTCCCAATCGCTTTTTTAATCGGAATGCTAAGCGCGGGCTATACCCCAGCTTATGCCGCCGGTTACAGCATTATCATCGTCGTCATTAGCTCTTGGTTCAGCCGAGAACACAAAATGGGGGTGAGTGATATTTTAGACGCCTTGGCTTTGGGAACTAAAAATGCCGTTTCCACCGGAATATTATTAATTTCCGCAGGAATCATTATTGGTAGTATTGCAATGACCGGGGTTGGGGTTGCCTTCTCTCAGATGTTAGTTACCTACGCCGACGGAAATTTATTTTTTGCTCTAGTTTTAATCACTATTGCCTCGTTATTACTTGGCATGGGGTTACCGGTTACGGCGGCCTATATAATGCTGGCTATTTTAGCCGCGCCAGCTTTAGAAAATATGGGAATTTCTTTGTTAGGCGCCCATTTCATTATCTTTTGGCTTTCCCAAGATTCCAATATTACGCCTCCTGTTTGCTTGGCGGCTTACGCCGCCGCCGGCATCGCCAATACAAAACCGATGGCGGCGGCGATGGAAGCTTGGAAAATAGCCAAAGGGTTGTATATTAAGCCTTTATTGTTTGCTTATACCGCCTTGATTGATGGAGATATTTGGCGTCAATTAGATGTCTTTATTTTTGGGCTTTTGGGACTCTACCTACTGGCATCAATATTTACAAGTTATCTATTTACACCGATCGGGCCCAAGACAAAAATACCTCTGTTAGGAGTCTCCTGTTTATTATTTTTACCTGACCTTAGATTGCATTTAATCGGTTTCGCGCTGACGACGATTATCTATCTTCATCAAAAAACACAACTCCAATCTGCTAATAGGTCTTAACTGGAAGCGATACCGACCTCTGTTTGGCGATTCCTAAGGTTTTGGATCCACCTTAAACGTACTGACAGACGTCTGTAATTCCTCAGCCACTTCTACCGTTTCTTGTAAGGCGCTGGAAATCTGACGCGAGAAATTCGAAGTGCGTTTTGATAACTCCGCCGCTTCCTGCATCAGACTTGAGACCTTCTGGGACGTTTGCACCTGGGACGCCGTCGCCTGTGAAATCGATTGCGCTAGCTGATCAATTTGGTTCGAGACGGCAAGCATTTTTCCAAGACTTTGCTTGGACATTTGCACCAGATGGCTGCCCTCGAAAGCCTTTGTTTTAGACTGTTCGATGGCTTCAACGACTTGTTGGGTCTCCCGCTGAAGAATAGTTAAAAAATTGTCGATAGGCTGGGTGGCTTCAGAGGTTCGCATCGCCAGAATCCTGACTTTCTCAGCCACGTTGGCGAAGTCGGAGTTTTGTTGATCAATCTCTGTCAAATCAAAGTTCTCAGTTTCCGAGAGCTGATGAATTTGCTTGGCGATTTCTTCAATCAAGCCAGTGACTTTAGAAATATGCTGAGAAGACGCTCCCAGATCGGCAATTCTCCTGGCAGTTTCCGCAATCACCTGCTGTAATGGCAAGATAGTCTGGGTCGCCAGATCCATTCTCGTTTCACCGTCTGCTGCAGTGACAGCCATGGTATGGGCGACTTCCGCAGCTTGAAGCGCATTATTGGCGATCAATTCCGTAGAGTAGGTCATCTGCTGCATCGCGCCCAGCGTCCGTGAGGTCTCTTGAGCCTGTTGACGGGCTTCGCTAGCAAGTTGCACGGCGGCCATTTTATTCTGGTGCAACGAGGCGTTAACCTGAACAGTTGACTGTTTCACCTGAGTGACAAGGTGTTGCAATCGTTCAATTGTCATATTGAAAAAGTCAGCAACGGCGCCCAGTTCCCCCTCATTGACCGTGGCCCGCACCGTTAGATCGCCTTGGGATACCCCAGAAATATCAGCGATTAGCTGGGATACTTGCTGTTGCAAGAACTCATTTTGTTGCTGTCGTTCTTCAGAAAGAATTTCAGCAATTTGTCGAGCTTCTCGAATCTGCTCAAGGGAGGCCAGCCGCTCAATCACGAGTTCCAATTGGTTGGACAATTGCGTAAGAAAATCAATTTCTATCGGTTGCCACTCATGAACATCGTGACAATTGTGAGCGATCACAAAGCCAAATAGATGGTTCTGATTGAAAATTGGCGCAGCGATACTGGCTTTGACCTGAAGCGCATCCAGACATTGCCGATGAGCCGTTTGGAAGTCGGCTGCGGTGATGTCATTGACAATGAAAATCGGTTGCTCTCGGCTGGTTTTGAGAATCTCTAACGGGATGCAGGCGCTTTGGGCGGAGTAGTCAATGGCGGAGGGAAAATCAGGGGATACAGATTCTGACGCCACATATCGATCCCGGCTTGAACTGACCCGATAGAAGATAACGCGATCCGTATCCAGGAACTCCCGTGTCTGGTTAACAACCTGATCGAAAATCGCTTTGAGTTCTTGGATAGTGTGGGTTGGGGCGCTGGTGATTTCAGCAAAAAGCTGGGCTTTATGGGTTTCGGCGACTTGTTGCTGTAAGAGGCTCTTGACTTGAACAACAAGTTGATTAAAGGTTTGGGCAAGGGTCTGAGTTTCAAGCGCCCCTCGGGGTGTGGCGGACACATTCAGATCCCCCGCAGTGAATTGTTTGGCTTTACTCGCCAAATCGATGATGGGGGTGGAGACTTGATGGGCTAGCAGCACCGCAGACCCCGCCATCACGCCCCCCAAGAGCAAGGCGGTTAGGCCGAAAAGCATTAGTAAGTTGCGGCCCGCCACAGATATTTCCGCCAAATCCATTGAGGCGATCGCAACCCAGTTTGTCGCTGGAATGGCGGTAACTTTGTACTGCTTGCCTTGGACGATGAAAGCAACCAACAGGGCGTCTTCTTCCAACACTTTAATCGCAGGTTTCTTGATTTCAGGCTGGGCAGACAATGCTTGCAGCAGTTGCTGCTGAGTTTCTTCCTCAGTATTCGCCTTCAGTAGGGTTTGAATCAGTGCTTTGACCGGATCCCCGCCAATGATTTTTCGGGTGTTGTGAAACCCTTTCGGAGAAAATGTATCAATCACGCTCAATTGGCTAGCATCGACCAATTGAACCCGTTGAGAGCCGCTTATGCTGGTGTGTTGTAGGAACTTTGCGACAAGGCTAAATTTTCTGGCGGGCAGGACGGCTCTAACAACCCCGAGAAACTCCCCAGATTGGTGATGATAGATTGCTTGAGCCAGCTCGACGGTAAATCCCTTAGCGGCGTAATTAAAGTCAGGCGAACCGATCCACAATCCCTCCTGTTTTCCCTGGAGCCACCACTCCTCATCGCTCTGGACAAAGTCAGTGGTGGGTTCACTGTAGGCGACATTAAATCCATGCCGTTCCGTAATCGAGATCTCAGAAATTTCTGCGGTCTCGATTGTTTCTTGCAAGTAGGCGTTCAGAGCATTGTGGACGCGGAGAAGTTTAGTCTCCTGAAACCGCGCCTCGAGTTCGTTCATCGGGAGCTGATCTATGCCATCCGCCTCCGCCTGTAGGCTCCCGGCGAATGCTTCATTAACCACCAAAGGACTTGCTGCGATCGCCCGAGGTAGATCTAACAGGTCGTCCAATACAGCGCTTGTTCCTTCACTGGCAAGCATTGCTTGGTCTTGTAACTGACGGTGTATTTTGGCTTCAGCCCGTTGGTGGACCAGTCGATAACCGATCAAACTCACAAGGGTGAGAGGCGCTAACACCGCCGGTAAGATGGTCCATAAAAGCTGGCGGCGAAGACTGATTCCTCGCTTTATGGACGCTTTCTTTGATGTGTTTGAGGGGGAAAAGCCAATAATGGTTGGGGTTGATCTCAAGAAATCCCCTCCAACATCGGGGTTGGAGGACAGAGTCTCTTGATGAGGGGTTGATGAGTTCACTATTAAAGAGGGTGGGTGTTGTTCACGTCTTTTTTGAGGCAAGGGAAGTCGGTTTGCTATCAGTCTAGAAACGTTGCAATGTTTTGGGCTAACCGGCTTATGGCTGAGTCTGTTGCTGTCTCAGATAAGTTTGTAACCGGTTATAGGCCCCCTGCAGTTGCAAGATCGCAGCCTCCGCTCCTCCAGGAAACTGATCAAATTGAGCCGTATCGCTAAAGTCAGCTAAGACTTCTCGACCTTGTTTAGACTCATCCATGTCGATCAGCACTTTTTTAATAGCCTCAAGTTGCTTGGGCTCCAGCGCCGGACTCGCAAGCACTATTTGACGGGGAAACACGTCTGTTTTGGCTAAGATTACCAGTTGTTCTCGCTCTCCATCAGTGAGTTCTTGAAACTCCTGATTATCGATGGCTCCCACATCCACCTTGCCATTCAACACCCATTCAATAGTGTTGCGATCCCGACCTGAGAAAATATAGCCAACCTCATCACTCGCTACTGGATGATTTGGCTCCGCCTTCTCGACAGGCTTCAGGCCAGCATCTAGCATCAATACCATTGGAAACATGAACCCTGAAGTGGATTCTGGTTTCTGAAGAGCGACCATCTTCCCCTGAATGCTGGCAAGATCGGTAAAGTTGCTGTCACGGCGAGCGATGAGGAAGGTATTGTATTCTGGAACCCCGTCTTTCCATCGCCGCAGAATGGGGATGGCCCCCGAGCGCTCTATCACCACCATAGCGGGATACACACTATCGAAGTAAAGATCGACCTCGCCAGAGGCCATCCATCCAGTCAATTCATCCACATCTTGGGCGACTTGAACTTCGCCCTCAGAAATTCCCGCCTTAGTTAATTTGGAGCCTAAATAATCTGCAATTGGCTGAAATTTTCTGATCCGGGATTCTACATCAAAATCAATATCTGATAGAACAATCGCCTCTCCGTCAGAACCATTAAACGTTCCAGGGGAGCCGCCTTGACTCAAACTACACCCCACGAGTGGGCTCAGAAGGCTAATTAGGGCAATCCGGGCTAAAAAATTGTGTGACACGTTTTTTATTTAGTTGGCAATGAATTAATTAAAAGGGGATTTATCCCACCGAATACCTACCGTCATAAGCTGAAATTCATGAGCACACCAGCTTATAGCAGTTCTGTCGGCATTAATCACACCCTGCGCGCTACACCCTAATTATCGAATTCATCTTGGATACGGGCAACGAACGATACATTGACCCAATAGGTACATTCCAGGATTCAAACCAAGACACGGAACCAAATCAGATTAGATTCCTGAGAATCTATATATGGTAAAGAGAGTTTAATGCAGACCACCTGTTGTTGTCGATTTCTTTATTCTAGTTTAGGTAATTTCCCTTAAGAGAGGCTCCCAAGTAACTTCATACTTTTTATACGTTAGCTCCAGAGGTCCTTTTCAGTCTCTTCGCACCCTCCTAAAATTTTTCTTACACCTCTCCTGGATGATCAACTCTAGGGATTCAAGCACATGAATTGTGACAAACCTGGGACAGGGAGTTTCAGTGCAATAAATCTATTCATTAGCGGCTATCCATTACGGAAAGCGGCAAGGGGGAAGAATTGGACGGGGTTCAAGCACAACCCCCATGCCAGCTTGCTGAATACTTTCCATAAAACAGCCATACTGATATTTCACATCCGTTCGCTGCGAAAAGATGGTGTGAGGGTCGGCCAAGCCATCCCCTTCATACTGCACAACAATGCCCGTGTAAGGAATCCCGGTTTCGCTGACCAAATTTTGTGAAACAGGATACGGGAGAATGCCCTCTAGCCCGCCTAGCGCCAGGGAATCTTGCATCTCCCGCCAGAGGATGGGGCCTGCCTGCTGTACGCCGCTCGCAAGCGCCACCGCATTGAACACTTCCTCAGGAAAATCGCTATCCCCCAGTCCCACCGGTTGATAAATCGAACGCACCGGATGATTGGGCAGAGGCCGTTGGGCGATACGAGGCATATAAACCATCGGCTCCGCGGCTTCCCACGAACTCTGGATCAAGCGCAACGCTGGATACAAATGGTCTAGCGGTTCTGATCGTTGCAGCACCCTGCCCAACAATCTGGCGACATCCTGCAGGTTATTAGGATTTTCCGACCGCGCTAAGGTTGAAAACAACAAAGCCCAAAAACCGCCAGAGCCCGTGGGAACAACTGCCTGAATTTTTGGCTCCACCGCCGCCATCATCACGGCGTATTGGGCTCCCTGGGACTGGCCGAGGGCGATCGCCGATTCGGTTTGCAGGCGGAAATGGGTTTCCCCCGCTGGCAAGGTGGGTCCCGTACACCCTTCTATGGCTTCTGATGAAATGCGCACACGCCCCAGGGCTTCTAACAAAAGCCGTTGCTCAATCACCCCCTGACGAAACGTGTCCCGATAAGCGGAAAGATTCAACGGATTCAGGTAAGGACGATCATCAAAAATGTCTGAATAAATTCCGGGCAGACGCTCCGGGTTAAGGGGCAACGCGCTGCCAACCGCCGCTAATCCATGGCGGGCGACCACATCCGCCGGACCGCGATCCGGTAAACGGGGCCGCCCTAGCCGAGGGACCGGTCCTCGATTCACCACTTGGGTGCTCAGCCCCCCAGAACCGTGGAAGTACATTGCCAATGGATACCCCTCAGGCGGCATTGCGGTTTTTGGCAGGGTAATGATCAAAGGAATGGTCTGAAACCGTTGATGTTTCAGATTTCCCGCCGGATCAAATTCAAATACCCCCTCTCGTCTTTTGTATAGAAAATAGGGCGGATCGCCTTTTTGGAATTGGGGCAGCGTCACCTCAGCCGTGAATTTGCAGTAATCCAGGTCTGAAATGATGTGGGTTGGATCAAACTCGATTGATTGGATATCGGGCTGATAACGCTCCAGAACTTGATCCGAGAGTTGGGCCATCTCAGCCACCACATCCCCAGTGGTAAAGACCGTAGCGACCACCACATCCTCTCGATCAATTCCCAATAGATCCAGGGTTTCCCAAAGCGGACGATACATCAGATCCGCCCTAAACTTCCGCCGAATCAGGCCTTTCGGAATTTCCCCTTTTCGGAGTTCAGCAAAGACCTTTGTGGCTTGCAGCGCTTGCCCGTTGGCGTCCTTTAGCGAACGTCGAACCACATACGCATACTGACGATTGGGTTTTAGTACGATGCCAGGAAACGGCGAAACCGCAAGTAAATAGTCCGGTACATAAAACGGATCAGGTTCTGGGGTGGCTGCCGCTACAGGATACAGCCGCCCTCGCTCTGGCGAATTGCGGCCGATATCAATCAGCAAAATCGGAGCGTCGACCGCCGCTGGAATCAGTTGATCGATATCCAACGGCGCTAGCGGTTGATCGAACCGAAAGTAACCCGCCGCTGTTGTAGGGAAGCCAGGGCGATCGCTAGCAATGGGTTTTAACCGTCGAACGAGACCATACGGTCTTTTAAAAACCGGAAAGCCAGACAAATCAGGCTTTCCATCAGCGTCTAGTCGTAAATCTGAGGGATAGGGAAGATTATAGAATTGATCAGGATTCTGCAAATCGGCATTGAGGTCAAAAGCGGCGATCGCAGCCCTCGGCGCTTGAGCAACGACAGCGGTTTTGGATAGATTAATCCAGAAAAGGATCGCAATAATACCCGGAGCCAAGCCTATACGGAGCCAATATCGAAGCCAGACGCCAAACCCTGAAACTTTCATTTCAATGTCCCTTGCACCTCCCCCAGTATAAAATGCCGCAATCCCTTCTCCAGGCAAGACTTGTCCCCTCTATATATCTCCTAGGGGATTTTGGATTTTGGATTTTGGATTTTAGACCGGCTTTCTTCCCCTTTCCCCTTTCCCCCAAACGCAATAAATTGCCACTACAGACCTCCCCATCTCCCCCATCTCCCCCATCTCCCCTATCTCCCCCATCTCCCCCTGCTTCCCCATTCCCTTCTCCCCTGCTTCCTCTGCTTCCTCTGCTTCCTCTGCCTCCCTGCTCCCCTGCCCCATAAAGTCGTAAAATTACTAACACCTACCGTTTCGCCGCCCTTGGCTTCGACCCGTGATCTACTGCGACTACCTTGAACAAATCCTGACAGCTCGAGTCTATGACGTTGCTCAGGAAACCCCGCTGGAGCTTGCGCCACGTCTTTCAGACCGTTTACAAAACCAACTGCTGCTGAAACGAGAAGATATGCAGCCGGTGTTTTCATTCAAGTTGCGGGGCGCTTATAACAAAATGGCGAAGCTGCCCCCTGACGTTTTGGCTCGAGGGGTGATCGCCGCTTCTGCTGGAAACCATGCCCAAGGGGTCGCCCTTAGCGCCCATCAATTGGGAACAACAGCAGTGATTGTCATGCCGGTGACCACTCCCCAAGTGAAAGTGGATGCGGTGGCGGCTCGGGGGGGGATTGTGGTGTTGCATGGAGACACCTATGACGACGCCTATGCTCACGCGCGCCAACTAGAGGCGGACAAGGGCTTGACCTTTATCCATCCCTTTGACGACCCCGATGTGATTGCTGGGCAAGGCACCATTGGTATGGAAATTCTGCGCCAATACCAACAACCCATTCACGCTATTTTTGTCGCCATTGGCGGCGGGGGGTTAATCTCTGGCATTGCCGCCTATGTTAAACGGCTCTACCCAGAGATTCGCATCATTGGGGTAGAGCCTGTTGACGCGGACGCCATGCATCAATCTTTAATGGCGGGCGCTCGGGTTAGACTGCCGCAGGTGGGCCTATTTGTCGATGGAGTGGCGGTGCGAGAAGTGGGGGAAGAAACATTTCGCCTCTGCCAACAGTATGTGGACGAGGTGATCTTGGTGAACAATGATGCTGTCTGCGCCGCCATCAAGGATGTGTTTGAGGACACGCGCTCAATTTTGGAGCCAGCGGGGGCGTTAGCGATCGCTGGCGCTAAAGCCTATGTGGAGCGGGAGCATCTGCTGGGGGAAACTCTGGTTGCGGTGGCCTGTGGAGCCAATATGAACTTCGACCGCTTGCGGTTTGTGGCGGAACGGGCTGAGGTGGGCGAACGGCGGGAAGCAATCTTTGCCGTGGCGATTCCTGAGCAGCGCGGCAGTTTGCATAATTTTTGCAAGTGTATCGGCGGCCACAATTTGACGGAGTTTAACTACCGCATTTCCGATGAGCGAGAAGCCCATATCTTTGTGGGCATCCAAATTCAAAACCGAGCGGATGCCGCTAAGATCGCCGCTACGTTTGAACAGAATGGCTACAAAACGCTGGATCTAACGGATGATGAACTCACCAAAATGCATTTGCGCCATATGGTGGGCGGGCGATCGCCCTTAGCCAAGAACGAATTGCTCTATCGCTTCGAGTTTCCAGAACGGCCTGGGGCGCTGATGAAGTTTCTCCGCTGTATGAGTCCTAACTGGAATATTAGTTTGTTCCACTACCGCAATCACGGCGCGGATTATGGCCGCATCGTGATTGGCATGCAGGTGCCGCCCCACGAAATGGATGACTGGCGATCGTTTCTGGATACGCTGGGGTATCGCTATTGGGATGAAAGTCAGAATCCCGCCTATCGGTTGTTTTTGGGATCAAATGGCTCCAAGTAGGGTGAGCAACAAAGTCCCAGTAGTAGGGTGGGCAACACTCCACATGTCAATTAACAACACCTCATGCAAATGCTTTCACTGCCCACCATCAGAATATATCGCCACGTAAATCAACATACAGTATCTACAGCTATTTACTGACTTGTT
This sequence comes from Leptolyngbyaceae cyanobacterium MO_188.B28, assembly GCA_030065175.1. GTDB lineage: Bacteria > Cyanobacteriota > Cyanobacteriia > Phormidesmidales > Phormidesmidaceae > JAKSDM01. Next base: position 18,457 of record JASJDH010000103.1, read on the forward strand.
TCCTAGAACAGCGATCGCATTTCTTAAATCGGTATACCCAATTTCTAGAACAGCGATCGCATTTCTTAGATCGACATACTCATTTGCTTGATCGATTGACTCGTTTCCTAAATCAGCGATCGCATTTGCTTGATCGGCGTACTCATTTGCTTGATCGGTATATCCAATTTCTAAAACAGGAGTCGCATTTCTTAGATCGACATACTCATTTGCTTGATCGGCGTATCCAATTTCTAGAACAGGAGTCGCATTTCTTAGATCGACATACTCATTTGCTTGATCGGCATACCCAATTTCTACAACAGGCATCGCATTTGCTTCATCGACATATTCATTTGCTTGATCGGCGTATCCAATTTCTAGAACAGGAGTCGCATTTCTTAGATCGACATA
>JASJDH010000104.1 GCA_030065175.1 Leptolyngbyaceae cyanobacterium MO_188.B28
AAGCCGATCGTCGCCACCCAGTCCTCAGAAAAACAAGTTTTAACTGAAACCGAATACGGCGAAGGTAAATCCACCAGCAGCGCATTTAAGGAAAAACCTGCGGCTCCTAAATTGGTGATTGTTGATCAGCCGGTGTTTAAAGCGAAGGAAGCCGACGCCATCGCCCAAGCAATTTTTGATGAGCTGGGGGGAGAGTTTGTTCACGCTGACGCGATCGCAGAAGGGAATCCTTCAATCCGCCCAGGTCGGGTGGTGGAACTGAAGGAAATGGGCAAATATAGCGGCAAATACTATGTGGCCGAAGCGCGCCACCTCTTGCGTGAGGGCGTCTACACCACAGAATTCAGCATCCGTGGACTCAGAAGCAGCGATTTACTATCGGTCTTAGCCCCCCCCGCCAGACCCCGGGCTGGCCAAACTCTGATGGTGGGCATTGTGACTGAAAACAATGACCCGGAAGGATTAGGCAGAGTCCGGGTGAAGTGCCCCACCCTAACCGAAGAGCATGAAAGCAACTGGGCCAGGGTAGTGGCGGCGGGGGCTGGCGTCAATCGAGGATTCGACTGCCTGCCAGAAATTGATGACGAAGTCCTGATCGCCTTTGAGCATGGGAACATCCATCGCCCCTACGTTATCGGCGGCGTTTGGAATGGGCAAGACGCCCCTCCTGAAAAGGTGGCGGAATCGGTGGCGGGGGGCAAAGTGAGGCTGCGAACGTTCAAAACTCGAACGGGGCATACCCTGCAATTTATTGAAGAAGATAAAGGAAGCAGCAAAAAAGGCGTACACCTGGTGAGTGTGTATGGCCACGAAATTTATTTAAACGATAGTGAAAAGGTAATCACCATCAAGACAAATGGCGGACACACCCTCACATTAGACGATCAAAGCAAGGCAATTAAGATGAAATCCACCGGCACGATTTCCGTCGAAGCGCCGCAAAAAATCACCCTAAAAGTCGGCGGCTCCCAAGTGGAATTGTCGCCGATGGGGGTGAAGGCTCAAGGAACTCAAATTCAAATCCAAGGACAGGCCAAAACAGACGTTGAAGGAAGCATGGTGAATGTAACCGCGAAAGCGATCGCCAGCATCAAAGGCGCCGCCGTCAAACTCAATTAGCAAAGGAGAACTATGGCGATTCAAGTCTGTATGGGCGCCACTTTACAATGTACGTTCGGCGTCGCCCCCAGTTCCTTATTGGTGATTCCTAAAGGGCCGCCCACGATGGCGGGCGGCCCTTTAGCCGCCACCATTATGGACCATGTCCCTATGGCCAACATCCTCCCCTTTGGGGTCTGTTCATCGCTGGCCAACCCAACCGTGGCGGCGGCGACAACAGCGGCGCTGGGGGTGCTCACCCCAATGCCCTGTATCCCCGCCACCGCCGCCCCCTGGACGCCAGGATCGCCGACCGTGCTGATCAATAACTTCCCTTCCCTAAACAACACCTCCAAATGTATGTGTATGTGGGGCGGCGTCATTTCGGTCATTTCCCCAGGACAATTCACGGTTTCAGAGCCTTAGCCTTCATAAATCTCCATTTGCCTTTGATTTATGATGAGAATCTTTAACTTGGCGAGTAATGATCGGCGACCTCAGTAAAATGATTTGCATCATCAGTAAACCGAATGCCAGACCCTTCTGACTTAGAGAGATACATTGGCCAGGGGATTACCTTCCCAACCCAGATTAACACCCAGGGAGGGCTGCAGCTGAGCAGCTCTTTCACCAATATTGAAGAATCGATCTATCTCATTCTTAGAACCAATATTGGCGAAAGGGTTTATCGACCTGACTTTGGGTCGCGTCTTGCTGAGCTGGTGTTCGCCCCCCTAAATCCACAAACATTACTCTTGATTCGACTCTATGTGGAAGAGGCGCTCAACTTGTGGGAGCCTCGCATCACTTTAGATGAGATTCTAACTGACCCAGATCCCGTGCAGGGCCGAGTTGACATCACGATAACTTACTTCCCGAAGGACAGCCCTAATCGGCGAAGTTTAGTCTATCCGTTCTATCTATTACCCCCAGATGGACAGGAGTCCGCGTAATCTATGAAGTTCGACTTTTTGCCCAACTTGCCCAAATCGGACCTAGATGATCGAACCTTCAAAGATCTGGTCGATGAGTGCATGCTCAGGATTCCTCGCTACTGTCCTGAGTGGACTAACCACAACCCGGCGGATCCAGGCGTCACCTTGATCGAACTGTTCGCCTGGTTAACCGATCAGATGCTGCTGCGGTTCAACCAAGTTCCTCGGGCCAATTATGTCGCTTTTCTAGAACTCCTGGGGATCCAACTACAGCCCCCCGCTCCGGCTCACACGGAGGTCACCTTCTATCTCAGTCGGGGCCAAAGCGCCCAAGAACGGATTCCGGATATTCCGGCCGGGACTGAAGTGGCGACTGAACGGACAGAAGGGGAAGATGCGGTTATCTTCAGCACCGATCGGAGCTTAGCCATCGGTATCCCTAACATTCTTCACTTCCTCACCGCAGAGCAAACGGAGCAAACCCCCCAGCGCTTGCGCGATCGCTTGAGCAACCTCTGGACCGAAGAAGACGACGGTCGTTGGGCAGGCCCCGCCCAATCTACCTTTCAAGCCTTCCCCCAAGCCGGCAATTGCTTCTACCTCGTGCTTGATCCCACCGAACCCCTGGATGGCAATGTGATTGTGCTTGAGGTGGAGGGGGAAGCCGCGGGTTCTACCGGAATCAACCCCGATGATCCCCCCCTGCGTTGGGAAGCTTGGGACGGCGTCGCCTGGCGGCCCATTTTGTTGCAACCCTCCGATGACGGTTCCCGGGGCTTTAGTTTTGATGACGGCAGCCAGGGCGTTCAGTTGGGCATTTGTCAAGCGGAAATCACTCTACATTTACCCATTCATTGGCCCTCCGCCTATTTTTCAAACTATCGGGGGCGTTGGCTGCGCTGTACCTGTCTCCGCAGCGGCGGCGAGGACCAAATAGGCTATAGCCGTTCTCCCCAACTCACCGCCGTCAGAGCCCGTAGCATTGGCGGCGCGACGCCGGTGAGTCAATGTCAATCCGTTCAACTCGAACTCCTCGGCGACAGTACAGGCAAGCCAGGGCAGTCCTTTCAACTGCACAACGGCTCTATCTTGCCTCGCCAAGAGGGAGAACATCTGATTGTCACCTCTCCCATCAGCCTGCAGGAAGAAGTGTGGCGAGAAGTGCCGGACTTTTCCGACTCAGGCCCCAACGATCGCCACTACACCCTCGATTCCATCACCGGAGAAATTCAGTTTGGGCCGTTGATCCAAGAAGCGGCGAAACTGAAAGAAGAAACCCAATTTCGCCGTCAGATTCAACAGCAGGGAGCCCCATTAACCCAAGACGATATCCCCAAACTAGAGCGGCTGGAGCGACAATACGGCGCCGTTCCCCCCAAAGGCTCCATCATTCGAATGGCGGCCTATCGCACCGGCGGGGGAAAGCGGGGCAACGTGCAGAAGCAAGCCTTACGCGTTCTGAAATCAGCGGTTCCCTACGTGTCTCGGATCGCAAATCATCGCCCCGCCATTAACGGAGCCGACGCCGAATCGCTAGAAGAAGCCGTCATTCGCGTGCCGAGCTTTCTTCGCACCCGGGAACGGGCCGTTACGCCAGAAGACTTTGAGACTCTAGCCTACCAGTCTAGTCGCGCCGTCGCCCGAGCCTATTGTCCTAAGAAACAAACAGAAGCGGGGACGGTGCTCCTACTGCTGGCCCCCCGGACAGACACGTCAGGGATTGACGCCGGAGAAGGACTTGCCCCCGAGCGATTTGTCCTCAGTTCACAACTCCGCAAAGACGTGCTGTCCTATCTGGATGATCGGCGATTGTTGGGGATTGAGGTCAAACTGGACGAACCGGCGTATGTGGGCGTATCTGTACAGGCTGAAGTGGGCATTGACCCCCAACAGTACGGAACGCTCCAGGCTCAGCGAGCGTTGACCCAACGCTTGGAAACTGAGCTATATCGCTTTCTAAATCCGCTAACGGGGGGGGGCGACAACAAAGGTTGGCCGTTTGGAGCCCCCCTGTACAAATCCGACATTATTGGCTTGTTGCAACAAACGCCCGGTGTTCGATATCTCGGGGCGGTAGAACTCTTCGCCCTATTTCGGGATGACGACCGTTGGAACCGCATGCTGGTCACCGAAGGAGAAATTGATCCTGGTCCATCCGGATTAATTTGCTCTTGGGCTGATCCGGATCCCAATTTGCGCTCGGCCCACGCCATTAGCCTGCGCTATTGAGGAGCCGCAGTGAAGTTTACCTACTCCACCCAAAGCCTCAGTTTGCAGTTGACCCCCATGCAACTGTTGGAGTCGTCTATTGGCGATGAAGTCTCCGCCTGGAAACGAGGACAGGATAGCGTCAGCCAGTTTATCCCTGAGTCTGACACCCGGTTGCGTCTCTGTCCGGGGGAACCCAGCGAACTCGTGGTGCAGATCGCCAATCTCACCGCCAACCCCATGCACATTTATCTGACGGTGGGCGGTGTGTTTCCGGGGCGCTTTTTTTCTGACATAGAAGGCGGAGAACTGCCGCCCCGGGGACGGATTGAGGGGGTGCTTCGATTTGAACTTGAGGCTGACTTCTTTGAAGACCGCCTCAGCCTTGGCCCGGGAGGACAACACAGGCTTGACTACAAGCAGGTGTTGCAGATATACTCTCGCCCAAACTCGGTAGAATCGGAACCGGCGCTGGAAGCGGGGATGCTGCTGGCGGAGACCATTTTCAGTATTCACGTGCGGCCTGAGAGCCGCTATTTGAATTACTTGCCAGCGGTCTACCGAGAAGTGGATTTGATTGGGCGATTGCTAAAACTGTTCGAGCAAGCCTTAGATCCCTCGATACAGACCCTGGGCTTCCTTTGGGCGTACCTGGATCCGTTAACCACGCCTGAGACCTTGTTGCCATTTCTGGCCTACTGGGTGGGTTGGCCTAGCGATATTCCTTGGGATTTGGGGCAACAGCGGCGATTGATTCGTCGTGCCTTGGAAATTTACCGCTGGCGAGGTACGCGACGGGGTCTCAAATTATATCTGCACCTCTATACGGGCTTGCCCCTCGATTCCCCAGATACACCGGAATCAGAACAGCACATCAGTATTCAAGAAACCTTCAGTCAGGGGTTTGTGCTGAACTCCGCCCAGTTGGGCGAAACGACCGTAGTAGGCGGGGGGCGACCGTTTCACTTCATTGTGCGGTTGCGATCGCCGACGCCCCTGGACGAACCCTTAATCCGCACCATCATTGAGCAAGAAAAGCCTGCGTTTTGTACCTATGAACTCTATTTTGAGGGGAGGCGCTGATGACGCTATTTTCTCCCGCCATTAAGGCGTTTGAACGGTTACAAGCCTCTGATGGCCTGTTGATTACCGCTGATCATTGGCATCGCACTCAACATTATCATCGGCAACGCCAAAATTTTTACTACCAGTCTTTGCACCAGGCTGGCATTGTTAGTGGTTTAGGCGTTTCAGTCACCACCGCCCCTCAAGAAATTGAGGCGCGTTACCGCAATAGCCGGTGGATTCAGGTGCAGCCCGGCATCGCCATTGACGCCCACGGCAATCCCATTGTGGCGCCTGAAGCCTGTGTTTTTCAGGTGCAGTCCCAATGCAATGCCGGGGAAAGTAAGACGGTCTATATCGTCTTGAATTACGTCGATCCGGACGAACTCCGCTATCCGTCCGAGCAGAATTGGGTGAAGGAAACCTTCCGGATTGTGGAGAAAACCCAGCTCGACACCTTAGATGTTGAAATCTGCCGGATTCATCTCACCCCGGAGGAAACCGCGCTGAAGACCGCTGAGGACGTCTTCAATCCCGGGCCTAATTGCCTGGATCTAACCCATCGTCGATCAATCCGAGACCGGCCTGAGGGGGGAGTCAGAATTGCTCAACTGACTGAATCCGCCGCCCCAAATCTACAGGTAAGTCGAGGGTTGAGCTACTTGTTAAACGCCGTCAATATCTTCTATCCAGCCCTGGCGGGGGAGGAGGAGACATCAGACATCCCCCTCGACGCCCTGGATGAACAGTCCCTGAATAATCGCGATTTACTTTATCTTTCCTATGAACGCTTGCCGAAACTAAAGGGCGCCTACCCGTCAATTTTGAAAACCTATTTGAAGACGGGCGGCGTTTTGCTCATCGCCGTGGATAGCAAATTGTCTCGTCAAGGGGAACTGGCGAAGATTAGACAAGACTTGTCAGCGGCGTTGGCCGAGGCTGAAAATGATCCCAGCTTGGCGTCGCTCACCGGATCAGTCCAGGCGGAGATTGAGGCGATTGACGCCGAAAGAATGCAATTTTTACAAAATATTCAGCAATCGATTTTTCCCTTGGCCCATCAACTCGACATCTCCCTGATGGACTCGGGGGATATTCCCTTTGATCATCCGATCCGTACAACCCCCTTTTTATTCTCAAGTTGGCCCGTAGTGGAAGGAGGGCCTCTCCAGTTATTCTGCTGGGGCGGCCTTGTACTTATGGTGGGAAATTTGGCCCAAGTTTGGGGGCCGGATGAGGCGGCGGCGAGATCGCGGGAATCCATCCGCACCGCCCACGAAATGGGGATTAATTTACTGTATTATGCATGGCGACGGCGGCAGTTGGTGCAGCTTCAACAGGGTGGCGCCCCAATCGCATCCAACGCCCAGCATGACTCTTTAACTAACCAGGTCAACCCCCTAGCACCGAATGCTTAAGTCCATTAGCTCAGAGCTCTCTGAATCTGTCCTCCAATTTGCCCCAGGGGGCGATCCAGTTTCGTTTGACATTACGGTTTATAACAGCAGCGATCAATTCGCCTCTTTCCAAGTCGCCTTAGTAGCGGCTGGCGCAGACGCGAACCAACGAGGTTGGTATCGTTTATCCCCTTCAGTGTCCGCCAAGATTCCTCCCGGAGATCAAACCCAATTTAAAGCCCATATCCTGTCGGCGCCGCCTGTGCCAGGGGGGTTTACTGGGTCTATGAACCTGACGGCCCGCGTGTATTCTACGGAGCTTCGAGATGAGGACCGCAAGGATCTTCGGCTGATCATCACCGGCGAAGGATTGCTGGCGCCTAAAATTACGCTGCCCAAAAAAAAGTTCAAGGCCCACCCCCAAGAGCAGATAGAGGTGCGGGCCAAGATTTATAATCCCAACCGCAAATCTTTAGAGGTGGTGCTTGAACTCGCCGGTCTCGAGTCAACTTGGCTGCCGGAGGGCGTCCAGAAGAGCCTAACGCTGGCTCCTTCCCAAGAAAAAGAAGTCTTATTTCCGTGTGAACTACCGTCCCCTCCCCAAGCGCCAAGCGGCGTCTACCCATTCAGCCTGAAAATTTTACAGCCTGAAGTATCATCCCCATCGCCTCAGCTACTCCTGGAGGTATTTCCTAAGGGGTTTGTTGAGTTTCAGTGCGATCCTTTAGAACAATGGCTGCCCGAAAACCCCAATCGCTGGTTTAATCCTCGCCACGGCTCAACAGAATACACCCTAACGTTTGATAATCAAAGCAATGTGAGGCTAGCCGGAACGGTGTCGGTCGTGGACGAGGCGGAGGAAGAAGCTCGCCAAAAACAGCGTCAATTCCGACTTCCCCTCCGCATCAAACCGGGGTCTGACGACTCTGTTGAAGAAGCCGACGCCGTGAAGCTGCCGGATGGGGTGACGCTAGACTCGCCGCAGGTGTTTATGGAGCCTGGAGAGTCGGGCGATCTGACGCTAACGGTCCACAAGCGGTTGCCCTGGTTTGGATGGGCTCGTCAAAAGCGCTTGCAGGTAGAGGCCTCCTTGGTGGACGCCCAACTGGATTTGCGCAATGAGGACGAGACCCTAGAACTCAACATTCTGCCGGTGATTCCAGTCTGGCTCCAACTATTAGCGGGACTCGCCGGATTATGCCTGATTGGAGCCTTATGGATACTCCTGACCCAGCGGGGGCACACCAAGGCCGTCCACACGGTTCAGTTCAACGGCGCCGGAACGGAAGCGGTAAGCGGATCCAGCGATCAAACCATTCGGCGTTGGCGCGTCCGCCAAAATCGCCTGGAGCCAAAAGGGGTAGTTGACCGGGGAGATGAGGCGGTGAGGGTGATCCAGTACCGCCCTGTGAACAATAATTGGGTGGCTGCAGGATTAGAAAATGGAGTAATCCAGGTGCGGAGTCTATTGAACGAAGACGATGGCAGTCTGGTGCGCATGAAGGACGACCGAGTCTTTGACCTGGCCTTTGACCAAGACGCCCGCACGCTTTGGAGCGCCCATGGCAGCGGCTTAGTCTTGAATTGGGCGCTCACGCCGAATTCAAGACTAAGCCGTGGGGACAATCCACAACCTATCAGGCTTGAAGGCATGGATCCCGATAAAGGATTCGGATTTGCGCTTAGCGCGATCACCCTTGGAGGGAGCGCTGATAATCTGCTAGCGGTTGGCGGGCGCTATCAAAAGCTGGTTCTATTGGATTTAATCAGCGGGCGGTTTTCTCCTGTGGTTAGATCCGCTCGGATCGGAACCCAAACAGAATACATTAATAGCCTTGAAATTGCAGAGGAACAGCCGACGCTACTGGCTGCAGGGGATACTCAAGGGTTCGTTTCCCTCTGGAATATGGAAGCTTGTTTGTCTTCAGCCGCCACCTGTGAGCCTCTTGATGAGTGGTTGGCCCATGGCGGCGATGCGGTGCGGTCAGTCGCCCTTAGCTCAGATGGGTGTTACTTAGTGAGTGCAGGCGACGATGGGCGAGTCCGCCTTTGGTTTTTGACCCGTGCGGGGAAACGTTCCGTAACTTGGGAAGATCGGGATACAGGACAAGTACTTCGCCGTTCCAAGCAAGCGGTGAATGCGGTCGATATTTTACAACGGGAAAACCAGTTGCTCATCGTCAGTGGCGGAGACGATCGTAAAGTGCGCTTGAATCGTGTGCGTCTCAGGGACAGTAATCAGTGCCGCGCCAATCGATAAGGGGAAATTTAGATGACAAGCCTCAAACCATTACCCAGCAAACGCTATCCCTTATCAATCATTCTCACCTCTTCGGGAATGGACGCCGCCACACCGGGTTCTTGCTTTGAGCTAGGGGTCACCATTCATAATGTGGGGGACCGCAGCGCCATCATCTACATCTTCATTGAAGAGCGCACCCCCGTGCTGCGGCAGTGGTGCCGCACCATGCAAGAAAGGCTGGCCCTAGCCCCTGACAAAAGCGGAGAGGTCGTCTTCCCCATTGAAATCCCCCCCACCGCCCTGCCAGAAATTGTGGAATACGACTTGGTGGTGGATGGCTCAGACTCCTACCAAGACTTTCCTCCCCGGCGGTATGACCATTATCAGCTGCAAATTCTCCCCGGCGCACAAACGGTCGGGGGGACTGAGGAGCCGACGTTTTATCTTGAACCCACCTCTAGCAGCCGCCAACCGCTGGTGATTCAACCCAGCGTTAGTCAACAACTCCAGGTATGGGTGGATAACCGAGCCGAGCGGGTGGATCGCTTTCGACTCCGGTGCATGGGTCTCCCCGATGACTGGAAAATCGACATCGCCTATCCTCGAGACACTCAGGAATTTGGCTTGATCGTCGAGGCGGACAGTCTCGGGCTCAACCCAGGCGACCGGGGACAAATTCTAGTCGCCATTACCCCTCCCATCAATGCATTAGCTGGAATTTACACGCCGACCCTACGCCTGATCTCCGCCAATCAGCCGGATATCAACCTACTGGATTTGGTGTATTTCCAGGTTAACCCCACTTACCAACTGCAAGCTATTTTACAGTTGTTGCGCAACCAAGTCAGAACCCAGCCCGCCCTATTTGAAGTTCAACTCGACAATTTAGGCAACACCCCCCGAGAGGTGCGGCTGTCGGTGGAAAATCTGGAAGAACCGGATAGTTGCGCCTACGCTTTGAATCCTAGCCAGATCACCATCCCGCCGCAACAGGCGAGTCGGGCAGTTTTAACCGGGATGCCTCAGAAATGGCGGCAGCGACCATTTTACGGGGGCGGTCGGTTCTTTAACTTTCGGGTGACGCTGGCGGATCCGGAGAATCACCCCATCGCCGTCAACACCTTACCGGGCAATCTCCTGTGGCTGCCTCGTCCCTGGTGGCAACTCGCCCTGGTTATTTTGTCAGCCTTGGGGCTTATCGGCGTTTTACTCTGGATGATTTGGCTAATCTTTTTCAAACCCCCCGTATCGCCCCAACTGCTTTCCTTTGAGGCGGAAGATAGTCGCTATGCTGAAGCCAATGGCGAGTTTGCTCGGGTACAGTGGGACATCGCCAACGCCCACCGCATCGGCCAATTAATCCTGACTGGCTTGAGTCCTGAGGGAGAAATCCTCAGTTCTCCCCTAACCTACTCCTTCGAACAGGGGCGTCTGCCCCAGGCCCTTCTCCCCTTCTGCGCCCAATACGCTCAACAGTTAACCTGCACCAACGTTCGCACCAACGCCAGCAAACCGGGGACTTATCAATTTAAGCTGGCGATCGCGCCCCGGGGTCAACGCCCCAAACAACCGATTATGGCTCAATCCAGTCAGGTGGTGATTGAACCCGCCCCGGCCATCGTCCCCATCGTCACTGATTTTTTCGCCAGCGAGCTTTTCTATCAAGAAGCAGCGGCGCCCAACGCCGCCTCACAAAGCTTATTGTCAACCGAATCATCCGCACCCAACCCAATTGACAATGAAGGGATTCGCCTCAACTGGACAGTCGCCAATCTTTGGGAATTAGCGACCCTAAAGCTGGAGGCGTGGACGGGAGACGACCAGCTCTTGGGAGAACGCTTATATGCAATGGACCGCATGTTGACGGAAGTAAGAAGGCTGCCCGAAAACTTGCAAGGGAAATGCCAATTAAACGCCCCAGCGATGATTTGCCTGCCTGAACGACTGATGGATCACTGCATATTAGACGGTCAAGCAATGATTTGCCAGAACGTACCGACTCAGATTTTCCAGGTCGGAGCCTATAAATTTGGGCTTACGGCAGCGGCGGTGAATACTCCTGACCCCGAGACCGAACCGACCGTGACCGAGACGGAGGTGGTGACCATTAAACCCATCATCCCGGAGATTGCTCAATTTCTAGTGGACGGCAAACCCGCCGACCCTAAATACCTGATTCCAGTGAACAAAGGAGAACCGCCGCCCGTGATTACCCTTTCCTGGGAAATTCGAGGCGGATCCTCAACCCTAACTGAACTGCTGCCCGTCCCTGGCCCCGTCCCATTATCCTATAGCGCCACGCTGCCTTTAAATCCCATGGGCAGCTCTGTGATCACCCTAAAAGCCAGCAACCCTGAAGGGGAAATGGTGAGTCAATCAGTGCAAATTGAAACCTTTAACCCCAATCCAGAGGATCCCGCTGCCGCTGCCGCGGCAGCGGCAGCAGCGGCCGTGGCGGGGGGCGGCCAGAATGGGGGCGCAAACGGCTTAAACATTCCCGCCGGTAGAGACAGCGTTGATCAGGACCGCATTGCGCCGAGAGACGCTCCCCCTCTGTTTGATTAAGGTTCATAGGTCATTGGTCATTAGGAATTTTAGATTTTGGATTTTGGATTTTGATTGGATGCTCCTCTCTATCTGCCCATGACCCTCATCCCTGTCTCAAATAAGTGCGTGGGCAATGCCCACCCTACTACTGCTTCCTCTGCTCCCCTCCCCCCATCTTCCCCTCGTCCCATCCCGAATATCCCCGAGACGTGACATGTCACGTCTCTACATTTTCCCCCCCTCCTCCCCATCTCCCCCATCCTCCCTATCTCCCCCTGCTCCCCCCTCGCCCCCTGACTCCCTGCCCCACCGGCTTTACCAACCCATGCCTAACACCTACAACCCCGGTATCTCAGACAACTCCCCCGCTAGTTCTTCAACAGAAAATTGAGTCATTTCCCGCCACTCTTGCATCGTGAAATCATAGCCATAGGTTTTCGCCAGTTCCACAAACGATTGAATATCTGGCGCGGCCCTTAGCTTTTCTTGTAACACAGTGTCAACTTGGGCTGCGCGAAACAACTGAGCAACGGCTTCTTTTGCCATAATCCTGTTACCGACTCCATAACGCCATCGCTTGAATCATACAAGACCCCATCTAATACTTCAGCCTCAACCTGGCCATGAAAAATATCCCTAGGATTTTACTCAAAACCTATCTGAGACGTCGTCCCATTCACCTTCGTCTGGCCAGGTTTAATTTCTTAGCCCGCTACAGTTGGCTGAAGAATCTTTTAGAAGATTTAAGACCCGAGTTATTTCCCCCGGAACCGCCGCCGCCAGCCGAGGAGCCGACGGTTGAAGAACTGGATGTTGACGCTATCTCAGCCCATTTGCTGGACGCCAAGGTGCGGGGACGACAGGGGGTTTACCAGGTCGAGCGATGGCTGAGTCAACGAGGTCGGGGGTATTTGTTCGCAGCCCAACAACTGGAATCTAAGCAAGCGGTCATCTTGAAGGAGTTTTTGCTGCCCGGACGATTGTTTAATCCGGCGGAAGCCCGACAGCGTCAGCAACAATTTTTTCAGTTGGCCGGACTCACCCGTACAGATGGCCGCAGCCAAGACTTGCGGATTATTCAACCGCTAGATGCGATCGCCGATACCCAATCCGTCGAACGCTGCTATCTGATTACCGATGAGCGGGACGCGTCGCCCACACTGAGACAACAGCTGCAATCCCAGGGGCCCTTCCCCCCCGAACATGTTCGGCAGGTGCTAGAACAAGCATTACAGACCCTGCTTCACCTCCACCAACAGGTGATGGCGCTGCCCTCCGGCCAACGACAATTTGGCCTGATTCACGGCAACCTCACCCTGGATAGCATCCTCTGGGTTGAATACAGCCCCGATCGATGGTTTGTCTATCTCACCGATCTGGCGCTCTGGGAAAAACTCTTTGACCCGCCAACAGCGGACCGGTATGACGTAACCGCCACCCCCAGCGCAATTAGCCAGGAGCTGAGGGACCTGGGGGAAGTGGGATACGCGCTGCTCACCGGACAAGAAACGTTGCCGGAGGACGTCGCTCCGGCGGACCTGGAAATCCCCCAAGCAGATCCCTACTTGGCGAATTTCACTGAACAGCTCTTAACCCCCTATGCTTTTGAAAGCGCAGAGGCCGCCTGGCTAGAGCTGTTAAGCTTGCCGACCCTGCCCCCCTCTGAAATTGAACCCGCCGCCGTTGAAGCGGAAGCAGAAACCCCGCGGCGGATACCCCGGTGGCTGATCGTTCTGCTCGGCGCTTTACTGTTAGCTTTACTCGGCGGGACGCTGTGGCGAGTGTTGTCGGGGAGACGACCCGCTATCGCCAAGATCGTCCAAGTTTGCTGCTTCAAAGAAGTGGGAGCGGTGCCACAAGGCCGATATGTTTACACCAGCGTCGCCCAAAAGACCTGGAAAGAGTATGACTTAACCCTGACGACCCTTGACAATGCCGCAAGCCTTCCCAACCGGGGCCGAAACTTAGCGGTTGTGGCGAAAATTGGCAATTCCTTTCATGTTCGTATTTTCAATGACATCGGGCAACGAATCTTAGATAGAGGAAACGGCGAGTTTACCCCTGACGCTCCGTTGGCCCAGGAACTGGAGGAAGCGCTCTACCGAGCTTCAATCGACCCTCGAACCCAAAGTGACCTGATCCGGAAGATTACAGCCAGCTTAGGCTATACCCCCTGGAAGAATTTTCTGGCGATGAATTTGGGCAGACGTGGACACACGCTGCTCTCATCGATTCAAGCCACTCAACCGGACTTGACGCTGGACTACGTCCCTTCCGCCTCGACTGAGGCTGCGATCGCGGCTGTGCAGACTGGGAAAGTTGACTTTGCCGTCCTATCGGATTTTTCAGATTTGGAACTCCCCTCCGATCTGGAAACAGAAACGATCGCCTACGACGGTCTAGCCGTGTTTGTCGCCTTCAGCTATGTCAAACGAAGAAGCGGACTCCCCCAATCCCTGCAGGGCGAACTCACCCTGGAAGATTTAAAATCGCTCTATGTCGGCCGAATCGAAAACTGGCGCGAGGTGAGCCGCAACCGTTCTAGATTAGGAATCACCCGCTATGCCCCTGACAATATCGAAGCCATTCGTTTCTTTGAACGCCGCGTGCTCGATTCCGTGCGTCTAGATCAGCTTGCTAATATTGAAACAAGGGAAACGCTGCCCATGCTGAGGGCGATTCTGCAGGATTTTGAAACCCAGCAATTCGGCGGAATTGGGTTTGCACCGTTAAGTCAGGTGTATGGCCAATGTTCGGTGTATCCCCTGGCGATCAAGGCTGAGCAGGGGGAAGCGGCGCAGCCGCTCGTCCTCAACACCGGTCGGGCGATTACCCCTACCCTTGATTTGTGCAACCGAAAAGGGGTGTATTTTCCTAACGTCGAGGCGCTAAGAACCGGAGAATATCCTCTGGCGTATGAGATTATAATCGTGTTCCCCCAAGACAATAGTCGTGTCCCAATCGGGCGAAAATTTGCAGAATTGCTGCGCACTACTGAAGGCCAAAAATTATTGCGAGACGCTGGTCTAGCCCCCCTTAATGGAGTGACCCCATGACGCCATCCTCATCCTCTGGCACAGTCCCTGCTGATCGGCGTTCCTGGCGCAACCTGCTTAAAACAGCCGCCATCCCCATGGCGACAGGCGTCCTGTTAGCAGTCATCGCCAAACCCCTCTTTGGCCCCAAGGAACCCTATTTGGAGGATCTGGACTCGGCTACAGCGGGAGACGATCAGAGCGATCTCGCCATCACGAGTACGCCCCCAAAACCAGACCAGCGGCCTGGCAAACTTCAGCGGACCTTCCTAATTCGTCGCGCCGCAACCTCCCCTCCTTTCTCCGAACCCAACCTGGGTTCTCCTGAATTTTCCCTCCGCGCTGATTCTTCCATTTCTTCCGTATCGGACAGACCACCCCATACCCATCAGGCCCAGCGTGATTTCGCTCAAACAGCGCCAGCCTCTGAACAAACCAAAGCAAAGCAGGCCAGGCGCGATTTTGCTCAAACCAGTCGCCCCCCTCAAACCATAACCTTCCGCCCATCAGTCGCAACTCCCGCCGCTGAATTAGACGCCCCCCAAATTCGACAAGCGCTGGCGGGTCTATTGCCCCCCCCTACAGGGATAACCGTAGCGGACGCGCCGCCCTCCCCCTCCCTAGCGGTCACACCCGATTTAACGGCAAGCGCCCCCGAACCCCCACTATCGTCACTACAAGCCGATCTGCCTGCAGTCAACCCCGCAATCGAGCCCCTCTCGGCGGCGTCGGTTGCCGGGGAACGTCCCTCATCCCCTGACGTAGAGACCTCTGGCGCAGTGGTTTCTCCTGAGGAAGAAGCCTCTTCTGAGCCGGATAGTGCAACTGCTCAGACTGCCAGGGCTCCAGACCAACTTGGCGTCCCGGTCAATCAGTTCGTCGTCACCGGCAGTACAGTGTTTGATCCGGAAGAGCTGGCCGAGATCGCCCTCACCGCTGTGCTCAATCCCACTGCACTAGACACTGCATTACAAGAGACCGCGGCAGAAGAAGGAGAAACAGATGATATTCCACTTTGTGATCGCCGGGAACCCGTCTCTATTCCCCCCGACCTGCGATTAACCCCCAGCCAACTCATTCGGGCCAGCGACGCCATTGAGTACTGCTATATCCAGAAAAAATATATTAATTCGGGAGCCTTCATCGCCCAAACAGAAATCACAGAGCCAGAAGACGGTTCAATCGAGATTAGTGTGGTGGAGGGCCGCCTCGAATCCATTAATGTCGAGATGGATCGTTCCGGGCTGTTTAGTTTGAATTCAAGCTATGTAGCGTCTCGACTGGATGCGGCGATCTCGGAGCCCTTTAATCTGAATGACTTAGTGGATGCGGTGCGGTTGCTGGAACAGGATCCCTTAATCAGCAGTATTTCCACTGAAATCGTTCCCGGATCCCAAACTGGGGCCAGCATTCTCAACGCCAATGTCACCCAAGACGACGGATTTGATGCGGCGGTATTCACAGACAACGATCGCTCCCCCAGTGTGGGCAGCATTCGCTATGGGGTTGGCCTAAGTCAAGCTAATTGGCTAGGGCTGGGAGATCGGATGAGTTTCGGTTACAACTTCAGCGAAGGCAGTGACGAATATAGCATTGGCTACACATTACCGATTAACGCCCGCAACGGAACGTTGGGGTTTAACTTCACCCGTTCAGAAAGTGAGGTGATTGAAGAGCCCTTTACCGTTCTGGATATCGAGTCCGAATCAAGTACATTCGAACTCTCCTATCGGCAACCGCTCATTCTGTCGCCCACCCAAGAATTCGCCCTTAGTTTGAAAGCCTCTCAACGAACCAGCCAGTCGCGGTTTCTAGAAACCATTGCGGGCGAGTCTATTCCCTTTCCCGGCACAGGCGCTGACGCTGACGGCCGCACTCGCATCACAGCCCTGAACTTTGGCCAAGAGTGGATCACTCGGAATTCCCAAGAAGTCATCGCGCTGCTCTCGGAACTCAGTTTTGGTCTGGATGTTTTTAGCGCTACCACCCAACCCATTCCGCCAGATAGTCGATTTGTCCTCTGGCGTGGACAAGGACAATGGGTGAGAAGCCTTAATTCTGACTCATCTGACTCATTATTTATTTTGCGCGGCAGCGCTCAGTTAGCGGACAGACCGCTAGTGCCCAACCAACAATTCAGTTTCGGCGGTCGCCAGACAGGACGAGGATATCGACTCAACACCCTGTTGAGGGACAATGGGTGGTTTTTATCCAGCGAATTCAGACTCCCCCTCTTTCGTCTACCGAAGAATAAAATCCTTATGCAAATCGCCCCTTTCTTTGATGTGGGCGGCGGCTGGAATCGAGGCGGCGTCCCCAACACTCAATTCTTAACCAGCACTGGATTAGGGCTGATTTTCAGATTAGATGACGACATCACGGCGCGTCTAGATTGGGGCGTCCCCCTAAGTGATTTCAATAGCACCGGCTCCAGCCTCCAAGATTCAGGCATCCATTTTTCCATCAGGATGTCGCCTTTTTAGGGAAAGGCTCAGATTCAACGGTAGTTAAATTTTCGGCCTGCCATCTGAAACCAAGTCTTAATCCTCCTGCCCCAGCAAATAGACCAATAGCCCTTACCCTAAGCCTGCACTCTAAAATAGACTATTCACTATAGCTATAGCTGATTACACGAGTTATAGGGGCTTAGATAACTAAGCCTATCCATAAGAGAAGTTTTAACGCTCTTCAATCACTCTAGGCAAAGGAAAACTGAGACCACTCCTTCGGATTTTCAACCCTGATCACGATTATGAATCTCTTCGAAGGGGCTATCCCAAGAGCTGCTCC
Organism: Leptolyngbyaceae cyanobacterium MO_188.B28; assembly: GCA_030065175.1. GTDB lineage: Bacteria > Cyanobacteriota > Cyanobacteriia > Phormidesmidales > Phormidesmidaceae > JAKSDM01. The sequence goes on from JASJDH010000104.1 coordinate 17,318, forward strand.
GAAGGAGT
>JASJDH010000105.1 GCA_030065175.1 Leptolyngbyaceae cyanobacterium MO_188.B28
CCATCACCAGTTGCAGATAAGGGGTCTCAATCTGCATTTCCTCAAGTGTCTTGGGGGCCACATCAACCCCCCCCAGGCCGCTGTCTCCGAGAACAACTTTGCCAACCTGAACCTCTTCTAATACTGCGTTAACCAACGCCTGTTCAATCTCAATAGCAGCATCGTGGTGCTGTTTGTAGTAAGCAATCGGCTTGTGAATGGCCTCCTCCGCTGCCCGACCATCTAGATGACGAATCTTTAGTCGATGTTCAAACAAACCGGGGATCAGCGACTGAAAACGATCTAAGGAGGCAAGGGCATCTTCACGAATCGAAATTAGAAAATTCACTTGCAAGTTAGGGCAATTAATTGCGCGTGGAAATTCCGTGTAGAAGGATCCGTCTGCTTTTTCATTGGCGTGATATAGAAAATATTCTTCAAACTGGTCGAGAATCAGGTAAAGCTCTCCATCATGCTCTTCCCCGCCTAAAGCGTCTGTCCAGGCGCTTAGTGTTTCAACAAAAGATAATCCAGGCTCAGGCGGTTGAATACCGCATCCGCTCTCAGTGATCGTTGCTTCAATTTGCTGCATCAAACTCGCTAAGGGATCATCCTTCCAGGAAAAGCGGCCATCCAGGGACGGAAATACCACCACCGCCAACTTAGGCGCTCCACTATAGTCAACCCTATTTTGCTGGGCCTCTTCATTTAAGATGTGGGTTACCCCAGCCCGCAAAATTGAACTTTTCCCGACACCGCTTTTGCCGTATAAGATGGTTAGACGCCAAGCCAATAAATTATTGACAACTTCTTGAATATCATTTTCCCGACCAAAAAAGAGCCCGGCGTCAGCCTCGGTATATGGGTTCAGTCCCTTGTACGGTATATACAGGCGCTCTTTACTCTGTGGATGAGCATTCGCCTCAGAGTTAGCAAAGATAGTTGTTTTGTCAGTCAAACCATCTTGTTTTGCGTTGTGATCGGTTATATTCTGAGCGTTCTGGACGCCCCCTTTATTGCCTCTCATTGCATTTTCCCCCTAGGTATTACTCGAAAGGCATACTTCAATTGCTTCCTGGAGTTGAGCGACAAAATCATCGACTGAGGATGACATATTTAGAAGAGTCACATTGCGATCCTTCCAAAGTTCTTGCTCTAAATGGCCTGGCTTGGCTTGATGGAGCAAGAAAGACTTTTTGTTGATTCTGTTTCCTTCCCAGATGCAATTCACAAGGAACTGTAAATCTGAATCACTGGGACTAAACCCCATAAATAAAATCTTGTTCCGCCTGAGGATTGTTAATAGGGCCGTGGGTATTTTTTGTTGGAGAATGCTAATCAGATAGGCCATTTGCTGCTCAGTAGACACGAAGTAGTTTTGCCATGATTCTTCCCAGGTGCCATACAATTTCAAAATGATGGGTCGAGGCTGATCTGAATAACTAGGTAAAGGTAAGCGTTTAGAGTCGGCAGCGCCGATTGTTTGAATTTCCCCACCATAGGGCTTATGCTTAAAGCTACCTTTCTCAGGCCCATCAGCGATGTAGAATACAACGTCATATGGTTGCTTCGCTGCTGAAAAAGCTTGCTCCAACATATCATCATAGTTGGTGGTCACAATCAGCTGAAACGGCAAACCTGGATTACTTCTGGGGGCGCTATAACCAAGCATAAGATGTGGCAATTTTGCCAGAGCTTTATGTAACGAACTGGGTTGATGAGTTTTCTCAAGCTTTTCTACAATCCCGTAGAGATCTTCATAAAAATCCAACTCATCTTTCAGAATATAGTATTGGGAAATGTATCGCAGGTTAATCTTGGAAACGGCTAATCGTTGCTCCACAAAAATTGGATGATCTTCTATATTTGCCGATCCATTCATGCTCCTCAACATTGGACATTCATCGGGCCTCTCCTTAGGCCAGTAAGGACAAACTGTGCAGGGAACACCCACAAGACTCTGAATTAATTGCTCATTTGGAGATCTATCTTCTTCACGTTCAAACGGAAACTTTTTCTGAACAAACTGAGTCAAATTTAGCGCCAGTTCGATATAGAAACTTGAGTTGATTCCAGGCCCTAAAAATGGAACCAGGCTTCCAGCTTTCAAGGCATTAATAATTAATCTATACCGGTTAAGAAAATCAGGAATAGGAATAGGAGGAGGAGGAGATTTTTGGGGTGGAAGCGGCCGATCCAGTAAGAAATGTTTGGTAAATTCCGCCGCGACCGCAGCAGCATAGGGTTGCCAGTCATCATTTTTTTGAGCATCCGCGCGATCGCTGATAGCTCTGATCACCAGGCAAGGAACAGACCTATCTTGTTTCCATGCCGCCGCACTCACCCCATACCCTTCCATTTCAATAGCTGCAATTTGCCGGTTAGTCGACACAATTTCAGAACGCACTTCAGCACTTGCAATCACTTTTTCACCAGATGCGATTACGCCCTGGTGAATCGTTGGGGGAGTGTCCGTCCCATCTGGTCGTGTCACAGGAATTTGGGATTCCCATTTAGCCACATTGATTACTCGATCCCATAGGGTTGGGTCGGCAGGATACTGTTCAGGTTGAGGTAGCTTACCCGTCGGGCTCTCCTTACCCCGCTCGTAGTAATACACTTTTTGGCCGAGCACCACATCACCGGGGTGTATGTCGGCTTTGGCCGCCCCTGCAATTCCCACCATCAAAACAGCCCCTGGATTCCATTTATCAATGACATGTCCAACGGCAATGGCGGCATCGACATTGGCGGCGTCGGGTAACTGTGTAACAACAATTGTGTAGAATTGGCGACTACCCAGGTCTAGTTGCGTTTTCCAATACGTACGAACACCTTCGCGGACCCGATGCTGGTCACCCATACCCAATGCCTGACAGACAGCCTGACGTTCTAGCTGAATGGCTGTAATAATTGCAAAGTCAACTTTGGATTCTTCCATTTCGGCGCCCCCTCTTCCTCTAGGCTGCGAAAGCCTCTAAATGAAATTAGACTGTTCAGCCGCTACCGCCCCTTAGCCAAATCTGCATATCGCAAAATCTCGACGCCCAATACTATCAAGAGCACAAGCTCTACTAAGCACAGAAGCTGAATAGCGCCATTCACTTGCGACACCATATGCCTGAAAGCAATTAGCGCAGCCAATCCTGAGAAAACAAACGCAATCTCATCAATAATTAACTGCTCTATCTTGCGTTGTTTCCGCCGCTTATCGCCCCGATGGGCGATTTCCCACCCAAAAATAGACTCAATATCTGTATTGGTTTTACCGATGATCCCGCCGACTTTATCAACCAGCTTGTAGCGAATATATCTACCGATCGCCGAAATCTTCTGATCATTCACCAAATAAGTCCATCCCAACACCAAACTCACCCAGGGAAGCACCAACAACCCATAGGGATTCGCCTTCTCACCCAAAGCAAACGCCAGCACCGTGCCGAATAAAGCCAGCGTCACATACAGTAAATTGTCACGAAATCCAATCCGCTGCGCCTGCTCATCCTTCAGTTTCCCGTATTCTTGAAGGTACACGTTCAGCATTTTTTGCCGCTCATCTGTCATAGAAGCCCCCTCTCAGAAAACGCGCCTAACTCCATCTTCCGCGTAACTGATTTGCAAGGAAGGTGTAGTCTATTTCCGCAAAGCAAATACGAAACACAACATTCTTAACGTTGTTGGGCTTCACCCCTGTTTATCGATCTAGTCTTAGATCTCGCAGGTAGAAAGTACCTGGAAACGCTACTATGCAATACGCACTTCCACTTAATAGTCTAGTGATCCTCATTCAAAAAGAGTGTTTCAGTAATAAAAGTATTGCTTCCTGAAATAAAATTTACTATTTACTGAAAAAATCCAGTTGTTCAATTTTCCATTCTTCACAAGTTCCTCAAAATCTTCCCCTATACTTCAAAATAGAGTTTGCTAACAGGGTCCTCTTAGGAGGCCTGTTGTGAAAGGCTAAGGGTAAAGGGTGAGGGGCATAGGGGGTGAGATTTCTCCTTATCCTCTACCCTTTTTTGTCTTCATTTCAAAAATTAAACGCGACAAAGTAATCGTTGTACCCCCTTCATTGGAGGCGAGGCTTTTCTTCATACACCAGACAAGGAAAGTTTCAGCCCTGATTTTCTATGAAACGTCCATGGATTGTGATATGGCTTGTTGTTATCGCTGGAATGCTGGCGGTTTCTGGAAGCCTGGTCCATCTGCTCACCGAGGTGTGGTGGTTTGACGCGGTCGGATTCGTTCAGGTTTTTTGGACAAGACTGACTTGGCAAATTTTGATCTGGCTGGGGACGTTCGCCCTATATGGGCTGTTTCTCTGGGGCAACTATCGGTTAGCGATGCGTCTAACCCGCACCCAGTCGTTTCACTTTCTAGAAAGCAATGGTTGGCGGATACCCGTCCCAAGAATTTTTACCTACATTGCGATCGCAGTCATCTTTCTGATCGCCTTAAGCGCCGCATCAGCTAGCATCCCGGCCTGGGAGACCGTCTTAAAATTTCTGCATCCCAGTGAATTTGGCGCCACCGATCCGGTCTATAAGAATGACATCAGCTTCTATATCTTTAAACTCCCTTTTTACGAAGGTGTCCAGACCTGGTTGTTGACCCTGGCGGTATTGGGATTGGTCTTATCAGCCATCGTCTACGGACTGAAAGGGGCCATCACTCCGAAGGAAAATTGGAAATATATCCTGACGGGCAAGGTCAAAGCCCATTTGAGCTTACTGCTAGCGATCGGAGCACTCCTGCTCGCCATCGGCTTCTGGCTTCAACGCTACGAGCTTCTGTACTCGCCAGAAGGCGTCGTCTTCGGGGCTGGTTACACCGATGTACATGCTCGACTGTCAGCCTACTGGGCCATGACATTCATAACATTGGCGTTAGCTGGATTGTTTATCCTGGCCATTTGGCGACGCGGGTTCGCTTGGCCGATCTATGGGATAGGGCTGTATCTTGTCGTCTTTATTCTGCTCAGCGGTATCTACCCCTGGTTTCAGCAACTCTTCATCGTTGAGCCCAATGAGCTAGATAAAGAGCGCCTCTATGTCGGCCACAACATTGAATTTACCCGTGACGCCTACGGTTTAGATCAGGTGCAACGGGAACGTTATCCGGCTAAAAACCAACTCAATCGCCAGATCTTGCAGGAAAACCAGGCGACGGTCCGAAACATTCGGCTATGGGACTACCGCCCCTTGTTGAGCACCTACCACCAACTCCAAGAAATCCGACTGTATTATCGCTTTGGAGATGTGGACGTGGATCGCTACACCCTGGATGGCGACTATCGGCAGGTGATGCTGGCGGCGCGGGAATTAGCCTATTCCCAAGTGCCGTCGGAAGCCCAAACCTGGGTGAATCAGCGCCTCAAGTACACCCACGGCTATGGTCTGGTGATGAGCCCAGTGAATCGGGTGACGTCCCAAGGGTTGCCCGATTTGTTTATTAAAGATATTCCACCAGTCTCTAAGGTTGATTTACAGGTAACCGAGCCTGCCATTTACTACGGTGAGGCTACCCATCACTACATCTTCACCGGAACCAAGACCCAAGAGTTTGACTATCCTAAAGGCGGCAAGAACGCTTTCACGTTTTATGAGGGCGAAGGCGGTGTGCCGATTCCATCACTCTGGCATCGACTGGCCTACGCCTATGACCTGGGCAGCCTCAAAATTTTAATCTCTAACTACTTTACCCGTGACTCGCGCATCCATTACTATCGCCAGATTCGACAACGGGTCCAGCATGTGGCTCCGTTTCTGCGGTTTGACCGCAATCCCTATATCACCGTTATCAACGGTAAACTGCAGTGGATCGTCGATGCATATACCGTCAGTGATCGTTATCCCTACTCTGAGCCCGTCTTCCAAAGCAACAATGCTGGGGTGATCTTGAAGGGTAATATTGCCCAGATTTTGCAGGGGAATGGCAACTATATCCGTAACTCGGTCAAGGTGGTTGTGGACGCCTTCAATGGCGATATGCGGTTTTTCGTGGTTGATCCACAGGATCCGTTGCTGGCGACCTATCGCAAAATCTTTCCAGCCCTGTTTGAACCGGTCGAGGCGATTCCACCGGAAATCAGAGCCCATTTTCGCTATCCGATCGATCTCTTCAAGATCCAAGCACAGATGTATCTGGCCTATCACATGAGTGATCCAGATGTGTTTTACAACCGGGAGGATCTGTGGCGTTTCCCCACCGAAGTGTATGAGGCAAACGAGCAGCTGATGGAGCCTTACTACATCATCATGCGATTGCCGGAGGAGGTCAGGGAAGAATTTATCCTGATCCTGCCGTTTACCCCGGCCAACAAAGACAACATGATCGCCTGGATGGCGGCTCGCTCGGATGGTGAAAACTATGGCAAGTTGCTGCTGTATGAATTTCCCAAACAAGAACTTGTCTACGGTCCCCACCAAGTTGAAGCGCGGATCGACCAAAATCCATATATTTCAGAGCGATTGACCTTGTGGAGTCAGAAGGGATCTCGGGTAATTCGAGGCGATTTGTTGGTGATTCCTATTCAGGAGTCTCTGCTCTATGTGGAGCCTGTTTATCTAAGGGCTGAACAGGGCGAGTTGCCCGAGCTAAAGCGGATTATCGTAGCTTATGGAGATCAGACAGTGATGGCGGAGTCTTTAGAGGACGCGTTGGCTACCCTTTTTGGCTATAAGCCGCCAGAAGAACAACTGGGGGTTGAAACCAGAGATCTGGCGACCCTGATTGAATCCGCTCAGCAAGCCTACCAACAATCTCAGGACGCCTTGGATCAACGAGATTGGATGCGCTATGGTCAGGCTCAGCAAGAACTAGAAAATCTCTTACAGCAATTAAGCCAGTGGGCTAAAATATCGCCAAGTCCTCCTTCGCCGTGAGAAAGGGTAGTACTCCGTCAAGCCTCATTTGACAGAGTACTACCCCCCAATATCAAATCTTTCAAGGGGGTTGGGTAATACTTCAGTCACACCGCTAGCCAACTGTAGATAAGTTTTGGCGATCAGTATCGATTGCTCAACACGATATCTGGGAGCCTCAATTTGGTTGGCAGCTGCGAGAGCTTTGTCTAAGGTTTGATCAGCAACATCCGGAAGCTCCAAGTATTGGTAGGTCGATGCAATAGTACGCAAAGCCTCAGATTTATACTCGGATTGAGAGGGCATTGTCTCAGCGAATTTGAGTACTTGCATCAAACCGTCGAGAGCTGTTGTTGAGTCATCAAGCTGGCTGTAAACACTTATAATCCCCGTCAAACTCTCCGCTTGAAAATGTAATGGTGAAGGGGCGACAATGGTTTTAATCACCTCTAAAGTCTGGCGCAAAACGGCGTCAGCAGTACTAAAATCACCAATCTGTCCATAGGCCGCTGCAATAACAATCAACGTTCGGGATTTTAAGATGGGATCTCTAATATTTTTTGTTGCCTCTAATGTCCGTCCCAACCCTGCGCGAATTACTGAAAGATCTTCAAGGGTCATCAAGGGTGGAATGGTGAGTTGAATTTCTATCGATGACCACCCATCATCACCCAGCATTAGAGCCGACTTGAGAGCTCGAATGAGCACCTTTTCGACCATCTCCGTATTGCTTAGTCGCCCGTAAGTCGCCGCAATTGAGCTTAGAGTTTGGGGATTAAACATCTCACCCTCAAAACGAGTCGCTAACTCCAACGCTTCAGCTAAGATCGCTTTAGCTGCGTCTTGTTCTCCTAATTGCTCATACGCATCTGCGATGACAATAAGGGTTAGAGTCTTTCCAAATGAATCAAGGGTTCGCGCCTCTTGTACCGTTTGAGCAAGCCCAGCCCTGACTGAATCTGTATTTCCTAATTGGCTAAACGCCATGGCAATATATCTCAATGGCCAAGATTTTTCATCAAGTGTTTTAGTGAATTCTAATGCCTGAACCAAGGTGTTATTCGCCTTCTCAAACTCACCTATCGATCCATAGGTCGTTGCAATAGCAATTAACACGTTTATTTTCATCCCACCGAGCAACCAACTGACTTCTTCCTCTGAAATATCAGAGGTTTGAACAGCTTCCAGAACTTGGGCCAAGCCTTCATTGATGACAGCAAGGTTGTTTAAATATCCGAGGCTGCTTGCAAGTTCCTGTAGGAGTGTGAATTTATCAGAGATGTCAAGCCTCTGCGCCATGGCTATCACTTGAGCTATCTTTTCCTCGTCAGTCTCAGTGTTGTCCAATTGGATATAGATGTGGGGAATGGCTTCCAAGCTCCCGGATGGCCAAGTTTCCTCGTCATAGGCCCAAAGAATCTGAAGAATCTGGTCGATTTGGGCCAATGCCATTTCTGTTTGCGGTGCATCCCGTAAATATAGATGCGCACCGATGATTGGCCATAGCGCCTCGAGAGTATCGTAAGAACTTTCCTGTGATTGGGCCACTTCCAGAGCCTGTCCTAACAGCTTATAAGCTGTTGTTAGATCGCCTTGTTGGCTGTAAGCCACTGCAATTGTGCTCAAAGCCTCCGATTTGAAATGAGATCGAAATCCCACCGACTCTAATGTCTGAGTCAACTCTAAAGTTCGCTCAAGGCCCGTAGCGGCTATTTTTTTATCTTCTGCGTGACCATAGACTTTAGCGATCGCGACTAAAAGCCTGGACTTTTCAAGAGAGTCAGAGGCGTCAAGCCTTTCTGCCTCGGTCAATATCAGTTCCAGAATAGGTTGGATGGTCTCAGTGTTCTTAACCGTCTGACAAGTTTCAGCAAGCTCGGCTAACATTGTATGAGCCTGGGAGGTATTTGGCCGGGAGGGATCCGATTTAGAGATTTCTGGAATTTCTTGAAGAGCCTGTTTTAGAATCGACTCAGCTCGCTGTACCTGTGTTGCGCGAGTCGCCTCATCTTCTGAAGTAACTGTAACGGGCAATGCAGCCTCAGCCCCATAAGGTTCATTCGAAGTTAATCTGCCCCCGAAAATTTGCTGAGCTGGTAGTGGAGTCGTATTGAAAAAAATACTACCAATTGCAGCTGTTGCGACTAGCGCGGTCAAACGCTTCATGGCGCCGTCTCCTCCTTGATATCCACGAATTTATCCGGCGCCGCGGATGTTGGAGTCGCTTTACGCTCTTTCTGCACGTCTCATTCTGGGAATACAGAAAGACCTCCTACTTAAAGTAGGGTTCTATAACTAGTATTCCGTCAAGCAACTTTTGTCAGGTAAAGTATTTGAACCTCCTGAAAACAGGGCATTCGCTATCCCGTCAACTAAAGATTGACAAAGTAATACTTAACTTTCCAGGTTTAAGTGATCCGCCCACATTTGTGTAATAGACATCCCGGCGCTCAATCGTGTGAGTACTTTGTGATTAGCACTTTATTGGAAGCTGCGAAGAGTTCTTCGTAGTCATCTGAGAGGGTTGTCTGCACCTCCCCAAACTCCTCCGGGGGGACAGCTGCGTTGAGAACGGCGAATACTCCTCGCACATGCATCACCGCAGTCGCGGGATCGATACCCTCTTTTTGGCTGACCCGCTGATAAAATTCCTGTAATGTAAATGGGCTGCTGGTTTGGCCCTCTTGACCTCGGAGATAGGGGTGCATTTCTTCAGGCAGCTGTTCAGCTACCTTACTGGCTGCATCTCCTTGAATTCGCTCAGCCAACGTTTCTAAGGTAGCGCGGATAGCTCGCTCGGCTTCGTCCAGCGAATCTGTTTGGGAGAAGCTTTGAACATGTTTGGTAAATTCGTTGTATTTCATTGCGATCGCCTGCTCATCTCTAAATACTGACTTGCGTTTTCTTAGGCAAGCGGTAGGTGAACCGTCCTGAGAAGATCATAGGTGGATGGGTTGAGGATCTTGTGAGGCTGGAAAGGTGCTTTCGTCATAAGTTCTTCACATTTGTTGCCTAACCTCAAAGTAATGCTAGGTTTGCGCCGCCCCGACTAGCGTCGGGGGGAATTTTCAATGGCGGCGACCTGGAAAGATTTTTTAGACATGCTTTAGCTAGCGGGTGTGGGGAGACACTATCAACGTTGTATTGAGAAAGGACTGATTTAAATTGTAAAGCGTTAGATGCAAGTTCAAGAATTGGGACTGTAGGTGGCATTATGGCGAAGATTGTCGGCATTGACTTAGGGACAACCAACTCCTGCGTAGCCGTTATGGAGGGCGGTCAACCTGTCGTGATCGCCAATGCGGAGGGAGGACGAACCACCCCGTCCGTTGTAGCGTATCCCAAAACGGGGGAACACCTGGTGGGTCAGATCGCTAAACGTCAGGCGGTGATTAATCCGGAAAATACCTTCTACTCGGTTAAACGGTTTGTCGGGCGTCAGTATAACGAAATTACCCACGAAGCCACCGAAGTGTCCTACAAAGTGCTGCGTGACAGCACAGGCAACGTCAAACTAGATTGCCCCGTGGCTGGGAAACAGTTTGCGCCAGAGGAAGTGTCGGCTCAAATTTTGCGCAAGCTGGTGGACGATGCGGGCAAATATCTGGGTCAGACAATTACCCAGGCCGTGATTACGGTGCCTGCCTATTTCAATGATTCTCAGCGGCAGGCGACCAAAGACGCTGGAAAAATTGCAGGCTTAGAGGTGCTGCGTATCATCAATGAACCTACGGCGGCTTCCCTCGCCTATGGACTGGAGAAGAAGACGAATGAAACCATTCTGGTGTTTGACTTGGGGGGAGGCACCTTCGACGTCTCGATCCTGGATGTGGGGGAGGGGGTAGTAGAAGTACAATCCACCAGCGGCGACACCCATCTGGGGGGCGACGACTTTGACAAGAAGCTGGTTGACTGGCTAGCGGATGAATTCATGCGCAATGAAGGCATTGATCTCCGCAAGGATAAGCAAGCCTTGCAACGACTAACGGAAGCTGCGGAAAAAGCCAAAGTCGAACTGTCCAGCACGACTCAAACCGACATCAACTTACCGTTTATTACAGCGACTCAGGCAGGCCCTAAGCACCTGAACATGACCCTAACGCGGGCGGAATTTGAGAAGATGTGCGCAGACTTACTGGATCGTTGCCGCGGACCGGTTGAAACGGCTCTCAGAGACGCCAAACTCAGCACGGCGAATCTTGATGAAGTGGTTTTGGTGGGAGGCTCTACCCGAATACCGGCTGTGCAGGATCTGGTGCGGCGGATAACAGGCAAAGCCCCTTGCCAAGGGGTCAACCCGGATGAAGTTGTGGCGGTGGGGGCTGCGATTCAGGCGGGTGTCCTGGGAGGTGAGGTGACGGATATCCTATTGCTGGATGTGACACCTCTATCTCTGGGGGTGGAAACCTTGGGCGGCGTTATGACCAGACTCATTCCACGCAATACGACGATTCCGTCGAAAAAATCTGAGATTTTCTCGACGGCGGCGGATGGACAAACCACGGTTGAGATCCACGTCCTTCAAGGTGAACGAGAAATGGCGGTTCACAATAAGAGTTTGGGGACGTTCCATCTGGGCGGCATTCCATCAGCGCCGCGCGGCGTCCCGCAAATTGAAGTGACGTTTGACATTGACGCCAGCGGTATCCTATCGGTTTCAGCCCAGGATAGGGCCACTGGGAAGCAGCAGTCGATCAGCATCACCGGATCGTCCACCCTGGGCAAGGGGAATGTGGAGCGCATGGTTAAGGAAGCCGAGTCTTATGCGGCTGAAGACAGAAAACATCGGGAACAAGTCGACGCCAAGAATATGGCTGACTCTCTGGCGTATCAGGCTGAGAAGCAGCTCAGAGATCTGGGCGACAAAGTCCCTGCGGCTGACAGAAGCCGGGTTGAAGGGTTGGTGAAGGACCTGCGGGAAGCGATCAATCAAGAGAATTACGATCGCATCCAGTCGCTCACTGAAGATTTGAAACAGGCGTTGATGCAAGTCGGTAGCGCCGTGTACGCCCAAGCAGGCGCTGGTCCGTCAACGGGGACTGAGCCGTCTGGCTCCGGGGCGGGGGATGAAGATGTGATTGATGCTGATGTCGTTGATGCAAAGTAAAGGAAGATTTATGAAAATTCGAAGATTAATAGCCGCTAGCATTCTGCTTCTGGGGATTGGTGTTATGACTGGCCTGAGAACGACTGCCCGGGTGGATGAGCCCGTCGGTATTCAGAATAAGGGCGGTCATCTGAGTGCGATCAATCGCCCAGACATCAGTTTAGACCAAGCCAATTTAGCCATAGACACGGCGATCGCTAAATCCGTCGAACTGGGGGTCAAGATGGATATCGCCGTGGTGGACGTGGGCGGCAGCCTCAAAGCCTTCGCCCGGATGGATGACGCCTGTTTAGGATGCATTGACATCGCCATCCGCAAAGCGCGCACTGCCCGTTTGTTTGATCGATCCACCGGCGAGTTAGGAAAACTATCTCAGCCAGGCGGTCCTTTGTACGCGATCGAGCATTCCAATGAAGGACTCATTACCTTCCCAGGGGGTGTCCTGATTAAAGATGATGCAGGCAGAATCATGGGCGCCATTGGCGTATCCGGCGACACGGTCGAAAACGATGATATTGTCGCCCAAGCAGGGGCTAACGCCCTCTAAGAGACGAGGCGAAGGATGGGCGCTGAAATTATGGGATCTGCAGATCAATCCCATCCCATCCACCCATCCACTCATCCACTCATCCACCCATCCACTGCCCCTGACCAGGACCGTATTCTGACACAACTCCCTATCCCTTAACGACTGCAACCGGCTTTAGGCGGGCGACTTTGTGGGCTATGCCAGCATGGCTCACGGTTTCAACCACTCGGTTAACATCTTTGTAGGCTCGCGGGGCTTCCTCTGCTAGCCCCCGCATCGAGCCCGCGCGGACACTGATGCCCTCTTTTTCCAATTCATGCCGCAGGCGATCGCCCCTAACCTCCCGCTTGGCTCGCCTGCGACTCATCACTCGGCCGGCGCCATGACACGTCGAGCCAAAGGTCAGTTCTTCGTTGGCTTCTGTGCCTAGTAGAATCCAGCTTTCCGTCCCCATCGAACCCGGCACTAAGACTGGTTGACCCAAAGGACGGTACTCCGGCGGCAACCCCTCAAATCCAGGGCCAAAGGCCCGGGTCGCGCCTTTACGATGCACACAGACTGCGATCGCTTGGCCCTCAATGCGGTGGATCTCCATCTTGGCCATATTGTGAGCAATGTCGTAGATTTGTCGCAAATGACTCGTTCCACGTGCAGGACCCAACACTTCTTGGAAGCTTTGTCGGGCGTGGTGAGCTAGCGCCTGACGATTTGCAAAGGCATAGTTGGCGGCGGCCTTCATGGCGCCGAGATAAGCCTGTCCTTCTGGAGAATCCAGTGGGGCGCAAACCAATTCCCGATCCGGCAGATGAATGCCATAGTGAATCACAGCCCACTGAAAATCATGGACATAATCGGTGCAAATCTGGTGGCCAAAGCCACGGGAGCCGCAATGGATTTGAACTGCCAGACAACCCGCTTGCAACCCCATTATCTCAGCCGCCTCAGGGTCAAACACCTGATCAATCACATCCACTTCCAGAAAGTGGTTACCTGCGCCCAGGGTGCCTAATTGTCCTTTCCCTCTTTCCTTAGCCCGTTTGCTCACATTCTCTGGCTGAGCCCCCTCCAGGCGCCCAAATTCTTCCGTGCGGGCCAGGTCTTCTGCGAACGCATACCCCTGATCAAGGGCCCAACCCGCTCCCTGCCGACAAACCTTGTCCAGCTCCTCTATTGGTAGGGGGATGCTGCCCTTTCCCCCCACACCGCTTGGACAGTTGCGATAGAGCACGCTCGCTAGATCATTCATATATGATTGGGCAGCTTTATACTCAATTTCAGAGGTCAATACTCGCACACCACAGTTGATGTCATATCCGACAGCGCCCGGTGAGATAACGCCATCCGGCGCTCGGGTCGCCATGACTCCCCCAATCGGCATACCGTACCCTTGGTGAACATCCGGCATGATGGCGACGTGACCCACCAACCCCGGCAGTTGGGCGACGTTCACCGCTTGGGTAATCGACAAATCTCCCAGAGCGTCTTCCAACAGCGACTCATCGGCAAAGACCCAAACCGGGACATTCATGGCCGGATGAAACGAGGTGGGAATCTCCCACAAATAATCGTTAATTCGACGAAAATCTTGTTTGTTTACCATAGTCCCCCCCTCGGCGTCTAGGGACTGCATTTCCACCTGTCGCAACTGAACCAGGCGAGCAAGCTGGGCGAAAATCGACCCGCTCTTGACTGAAACTGGCAGGTTGCATCAGACATCCTCTCGCTAGACGTCTAATACTAGTGTCGCTTCAAACCCCTTTTCTGTCGAATGAATGACTAAGTTATGGTAAGTGGCGGCCTTGATATCTTTGAGCCATTGCTGAGTGGGCGCCCCCCTAACTTCAGCCTGCAAAGCAGCGCCATCGAGCCGTAGGATTTCTATTTGATCAAACCCCAGGTTTTCACTTTCATGGAGGTGAATCAGTTCATTTAACCAGGCGACTAGCAAGCTTTCGCTATCCACACCTGTCAGGTGAATGGTTCGGACAACTCGCGGTTCTGTAGCCAGTTCAACGCCAACAAGGGCGTAAAGTCCCTGCGCTGCATGGGTGAACAATTCCGCTAAACTCTTCCCCCAAACCTGATAGGCCCAATCGGCTGTGTGGTCAATTTCTTGGAAACCCGACGCTGGGCTATTACTGAAAGCAGTCATGATCCGGAACCCTCGATTGGTTAACAGTTTGGAGTGCAATTTAATCCGGGAAAATCTAGCAGAGAAGGGATACAGAAGTCAGAAGTCGGTCAGGAACTGGATTCTGTCTCCTGCCATTTACTGGGACTTTATTCTGACACAAATCCCTGAAGTCCTCACAACTTCCCCATCTTTGCTCTTTAGCTTAGAGTAGGGGTGATGTTTGATATCCCCCGAGGATGACGGGCATGATGAGCGCATCGAAGCAGACCCATGAACATCCTTTGGCGGGCTGCTCCATTGACAGGCAGGAGCTGATAGACCGTTATGCGGTAGGCGAAAGAGACTTCTGCGGCATTGTCTTAACTGGCGTCGACCTGAGCGGCGTGCATCTGAGCAGCATCGATTTTAGTCGAGGTCAGCTCATAGGCGTCAATTTTGCCGGAGCCAACCTCAGCAATGCCAATCTGAGTGAAGCCAATCTGAGTGAAGCCAATCTCAACCGAGCGAATTTATTTGGCGCGTTTCTCAGCGGTGCAGAGCTGAGAAACGCGACCCTGAACGCCGCCAACTTGAATGAAACTGATTTCAGTGGGGCTTGCTTGAGCTGCACAGATTTGAGCAACGCTCATTTGTATCTGACCTGCTTGTCTGAAGCCAATCTGCAGGGCGCTAATTTGTCGTACACCAAACTGCAGGGCGCGAAGCTTTGGAAAGCAAATCTATGTAATACAGATTTGACCGGAGCTGATTTATCCAGTGTCAATCTATGTGAGGCTAATTTGTGCGGCGCCAAGCTTGATATGGCGGATATGAGTGAGGCGTCTTTGACGGGCGCCATCATGCCGCAGGGAGATATTTATGGCTAATAATCAGCTGCTAATTCCTCACAAGTTGCTCATATTTCTCCCTTAACTTTGAGATGAGATGGTGAAGGCGCCTGTTGGCGCCAGGTTGCATCCGTTGCACAAAAATCTTTTAGGACGTTTCAGCGTTTGCATCGATGGAAATTGTAGAAACGGCCTATGGCCCAGAGACACTGTAAATGCATCTGACTGACCTATCAAGTAGGGGTGTGGCCGTGACTGTGGATGTAGCCGCCGAGACCTAAAAGTCAGACTTCAAGAGGTATAAGATTATGATGAAACGCTATTTTAAACTGTGGTTGGCGATTTGTTTATTGGTGACGAGTTTGAGTTGGTTGAGCTTTGCCCAACCTGCAGTTGCGGATGTGATAAATGCGATGCGCATCCGCCCAATACCTATCCTGGCTGATTCATTGCGCAACCCTGTGGATGCGAAGCTGGGTTCAGCATACGGTTCGAAGATTGATCTGAATAACTCAAACGTCAATGCCTTTCTCCACTATCCAGGCCTGTATCCCACGATCGCTCGCAAGATATTTGAAAACGCCCCCTTCAACTCTGTAGAAGATGTACTCAATATGCCGGGACTGAGCGACCGTGAACTGGAAATCCTCAAGGCGAATCTAGATAACTTTGCGGTAACGCCCCCTGAACCCGCCCTGATCCAAGGCGGCGATCGCATCAATCCTGGCATTTACAAATAGCAAACCACCCCTAGCGTTTTGAGGCCAGCCGCCAGAGATGCAGGGATGCCTTCGAATCAGGCTGTGGGTGTGACGAATTTACTCAATTCAGGAGATCAGAAAATGAGTATGAACGTTGGTCAAGTCATGAGTCGTCCCGTTTTAGCCACAACTCCGCGGGCGTCCGTGCGAGACATTGCCGCTCAACTGGTGCGGGGAGGCATCAGCGGGATGCCGGTTACGGATCGAGACGGCAAGATTGTCGGTATTGTGACTGAATATGACATTGTCAATGCTCTGATTGAGGGCAAAACGCTAGAAAATCTCTCGGCTCAAGACATTATGGCGTCGGACACCGTCGCCCTTGATGTTTCAGCTGAGATCGACGACGCCTTGAAGATTTTCAAGGAAAGGCATGTGTTGCGGGTTCCCGTCACTGAAAATGGCAAATTGGTCGGCATCCTGGCGCGTACAGACGCGCTGAGAGGCTTGTTGGACGAACCAGAATTTCTAATATTCTAATCGGGACGTCTGAAGGCTATGCCTGCAACAATCTGCTGAAAGACTGGAAGGGTGACTAATTTTGAATTAGTCACCCTTCCAGATGCTAGAGATGACCTCACGAGTTCCTCATACTGAGATCTTAAACTTTAATAGGAGGGAAAACCCCACTTTTGCTCCGGGGAGGGTCTTCGATGAACACCGATCCAATCCGCGACTACTTACAAGCCATTGGCAAGACGCCGCTGCTCACCCAAACAGAGGAACGGGTCTTCGGCGCGCAAATCCAGGCGATGATTCCCCTGCTAGAGATTCCTGAGGAGGCGCGCACGCTGGAACAGCAGTCTATTGTCCGCCAAGGGCGACGGGCCAAGCGTAAAATGATCCAGGCAAATTTGAGATTGGTGGTCAATATTGCAAAACGCTATGGGCGTCGAGGCGTTGAGCTAATGGATCTGATCCAGGAGGGCAGCTTGGGGTTATCTCGGGCGGCGGAAAAGTTTGATCCCTCAAAGGGCTACAAGTTCTCGACCTATGCTTACTGGTGGATTCGGCAGTCAATCACCCGAGCGATCGCAATGCAATCTCGCACCATCCGCCTACCGATTCATGTGACGGATCGGTTGAATCGCCTCAAGAAACTCCAACGTCAGCTAAGCCAGACGTTAGGACGACAACCGACCCAAGAGGAATTAGCGGAGGCGATGGGGATGGCGTTGGAACAGTTTGAACAACTGCTGGTTCAATCCCAACGGACGGCCTCCTTAGATCAGCTAGTCGGCAAGGAAGAGGAGACCTCTCTGGCGGCTCTCCTGTCTGACGATGCGGCGGGACCAGATGAAATCGTTGAGCTGCAGCTGATGCGCGATCGCATTGACGCCCTCATCGGTTGTCTAACTGAGCGAGAACAGGCTGTAATCACAGCCCGGTATGGGCTAGATGACGGTCGTCCAAAATCTTTGAATGCAGTCGCTGAGCTACTGGGGGGGATGAGTCGAGAGCGGGTGCGACAGATGGAGAAGTCAGCAATTAGCAAGCTCAGAGTCGCGCTAAGGGGCCGTCAAGGGGGCCGCCAAGGGGCGATCGCCTCTTGAGCGTTCACCCCTGCAGTAATTATCCGTAACTATCATCGAGCTGTTCTCGGGGGCATCCTTCTACCTAGCGGGACCACTTGTCCTTTCACCGTGAAGTTGTCTAAATTGTTCCTTAAAAGTTCCCTCTGAAGATTGTTCAAGCCGGGAGCCTTCAAGACATCCTCAACCTTTTGGTAAGGCCCATGGATGACGATTGTTTTGGCTAAATTTGGGTAGAATCCAGGACAATCCTGAAAGGCGATCATATTGGCGTTATTCAAGTCAATTTTCTGATCCATTTCTGCACATAAGGGGACATTTGCCAGCGCCATCCTGGGTTGGAGACTGACCTCTTCAGCCAGTCCAGGTTGGGGCCAACCAAAAACTCCCAAGCAGCTGACAAGCACTAACGTGAACAGACATAGCCAACGGCCTAATTGATGTATAAAGTTTTTCATAACTCGATCCTCTGGAACTTCAATCCTATTCATAGTGAGCACTCTAAGCTGCAAATGTGAGGAAACCGTGAAGCGTTGATGTCTTTTCGAGGACTTCATTTTCTTCCATCTAAGGCATATTCCACTCGATGAGCCAGAGTCAACGGATCAAAAGGTTTCGCAATCACCGCCTTGGCGCCCAACTTACCCAATTGACGATGATTCACAAAGTCTGGCTTGCAGGTCAGAAAAATCACAGGGATATGTTGTGTGGCGGGATTCGCCTGTAGTTTGTGGAGCGTTTCTAAGCCATCCATAACAGGCATCTCCACATCCAAAAGAATCACATCGGGTTGCTGAGTTTCCGCCATCATAATCCCCTCTACGCCAGAATGGGCGATCAATACCGTCCAACCCGCCATCATTTCCAGCGCAATCTGGATCACTTGCGAGATGCTCTCTTCATCATCAATGCTAAGCAGAATTTTGTCTGTCGCCATGGTCCTTTCCCCACTCGCAATGCCCAATTGTGCTGCTTGCCTCCCTGACGATAGATTTATCGTGCAGGGGATTGGCGGATAGGCGCCTAGAATAGGCTTCAGCCCTATGCGAGGTGGGTCATGTCCAGTAATCGCGTGATCCAATCTCCGCAGGATGAATAATTACTGGATACAGATTAAATTTGACATCTTTGGGCGGAAGTCCTGGAGCAAGGCTCTTATACGATTTTTGGGCGTTAACTATTTACAGCGATTATCGCTCTTCAATCACTCTGACGGGATAAAAAATA